>DATNBQ010000148.1:0-6751 GCA_035571955.1 Urbifossiella sp.
AACCCACCCACTTTCCAGCTGCTTACCCCGATGCGATCCAGTTCCAACAAAGCGCTCGCATCGCACGTCGGGCCGTGGTAAGATGGCTTTCCGCTGGTCGATCCGCCGGTTGAACCCGCCTGAGTCTCGTCATGGTTTCCCGCCGACTCTTCCTCGGCATCGGGTCGCTCGCCTTGGCGGACGTGCTGCGCTTGCAGGCTGCCGAGGGGCCGCGTTCTCGCGATAAGGCCGTCATCTTCGTTTACCTGAACGGCGGCCCGTCGCACATCGACCTCTACGACCCGAAGCCGAATGCCCCGGTCGAATATCGCGGCGAATTCAAGCCGATCGACACCATGGTGCCCGGCGTCCGCATTTCCGAGATGCTGCCGCTCCACGCCAGGATCGCCGACAAGTTCGCCATCATCCGCAACATGAAGTTCCAGCAAGAAGGGCACACCGCGCCGGAGCTTTATACGGGCTTCCTGCGTACGAACCGGCCGTCGATCGGCTCGGTGGTAAGCAAGCTGCGAGCCGACCGCAGCCAGCGAACGCCCTTGCCTCCATACATTTATCTCGGCGACGCCAATCACGTCGGCCATCCCGGCTTCCTCGGCAAGGCCCACGAAGCCTACATTCCCGGCGACAAGGCCGCCAATCTCGGGCTTTCCAAAAGCATGACGCCGGCGAAGCTCGCCGATCGCCGCGATCTGCTAGCCAGCTTCGACTCCGCCAAACGCACCCTCGACGATCCCAAAGGCAGTCGGATCGGCATGGATGCGTTCACTATGCAAGCCCTGGACATGATGACGACCAACGCCGCCCGCGACGCCTTCGATCTTTCCAAGGAGGCAGCCAAGGTCCGCGAGAAATACGGCACGGGAACCGAGTATCTGCAGGCCCGGCGGCTGGTCGAGGCCGGCGTTCCCGTGGTTTCCATCACGCCGCAGAACCACGGCGTGCCGTCCAAGTGCAACGGCCAGTGGGACCATCACGACCACATCTTCCCATGCCTCAAGGCCATTCTGCCGCAGTACGATCGCTCGGTGCATGCCCTGTTGACGGACCTGCACGATCGCGGCATGGACAAGGACGTGGCGGTGGTGATTTGGGGCGAGATGGGGCGGACGCCGCGAGTGGGAACGCAGAAGGGCACATCGGGTGGTCGAGATCACTGGCCGCAGGCCGGGTTTGCCATCCTGGCTGGCGGCGGCTTCGCGACCGGCCAGGCCATCGGCGCCACCAACGCCCGCGGTGAACACCCGAGCGGCAAACACTATACCCCGCAAAACGTGCTCGCCACGCTATACAATCACCTGGGCATCGACCCGCAAACGACGATCAACGACCACACGGGCCGCCCCGTTTACCTGCTCGACGACCCCACGCCGGTAAAGGAAGTGGTTTAACCAAAAGCAGGTTGGTAGGTCGGGCTGTGCCCGACGCTGTTTGGTAGTTTGGTAGGTCGGGCTGTGCCCGACACTGTTTTGTAGTTTTGTAGGTCGGGCTGTGCCCGACACTGTTTGGTAGGTCGGGCTGTGCCCGACACTGTTTTGTAGGTCGGGCTGTGCCCGACACTGTTTTTGTAGTTTGTAGGTCGGGCTGTGCCCGACGCTGTTTTGTAGGTCGGGCTGTGCCCGACATTCACATGCCCAATTACCGCCGTTATCGAGTCGAAGGGGCGACCTATTTCTTCACTCTTGTCACTTATGATCGAAGCCCTTTCCTCTGTACGAATGAGGCTCGATCGCTACTGCGAGAGCCTATCGACAAGTGCAGAAACATTTGGCCTTTCGTTGTCGATGCGATCGTGCTGTTGCCGGACCATTTGCACACTATGTGGACTTTGCCAGACGGAGACACGGATTATTCGCGTCGTTGGGGATGGATCAAGAAGGAATTCACGAAGGCCTGGATCGATGGTGGTCATCGAGAGGGGACTGTGAGCCTCGGCGCATCCAGGAAGCGCCAGCATGGCGTTTTCCAGCCTCGCTTTTGGGAACACTTAATCCGCAATGAGGAAGATTTCGTAAACCACGCTGACTACTTGCACTATAACCCTGTGAAACACGGATATGTTCAGAGAGTTGCCGATTGGCCGTGGTCGTCGTTTCATCAATGGGTCAAGAAGGGAATATACCCCGCGAATTGGGGGGTAAATGATCCAGCACGATTCGGGGAGTTGACCGCAACAGCGAGAGAATGAGAAGATGTCGGGCACAGCCCGACCTACAAGATGTCGGGCACAGCCCGCCCTACAAGATGTCGGGCACAGCCCGACCTACAAGATGTCGGGCACAGCCCGACCTACAAGATGTCGGGCACAGCCCGACCTACAAGATGTCGGGCACAGCCCGACCTACGGAATCAACACCGAGGCCTTCATGCTCACCATATTCGGCAAGCCCCACGCCCGCGGCGGATACTGCGACGGCGTTTCGCGGCGCGATTTCCTCACCATCGGCGGCACGCTGTTCGGCGGCGCCCTCGCGTTGCCCAACCTGCTTGCCGCCGAAGCGAAACAAGGCATCCGCACGTCGCACAAGGCCGTCATCAATGTCTATTTGCCGGGCGGGCCGCCTCACCTGGACATGTACGATCTTAAACCCGACGCCCCGGCCGAAGTACGCGGCGAGTTCAAACCGATCAAGACCAACGTGCCCGGCGTCGAAATCTGCGAGCACTTCCCGATGCTCGCCAAGATGATGGACAAGTTCGCGGTGATTCGCTCTCTATCCGGTTCTTCCGGCGACCACGACGCTCATCAATGCATGACCGGCGTCCGCCGCGACCCGGCCAAAATGGGTTACACGCCGTCGTTCGGCGCCTGGGTTTCCAAGGTGCAGGGGCCGGTCGATCCCGCCGTGCCGCCGCACCTCACGCTCATGTACCGCACCGGCGAACGCCGCTGGGGCGACCCCGGCGACGGCGGCTTCCTCGGCCTCGCCCATTCCCCCTTCCGCCTCGCCGGCGGCAAGGGCTCCCTCGGTTCCGACAACATGGTCCTCAAGGGCGTCACCCTCGAGCAACTTCACAACCGCGTCGGGTTGCTCCACGCCTTCGACGACATCGATCGGACCATCGACCGCACTGGCCTCATGGACGGCATGGACACGTTCAACCGCCAGGCCATCGACGTGCTGACCTCGTCCAAGTTGAAGGACGCCCTCGATCTTTCGAAGGAGAAGCCGGCGACGCTGGAACGGTACGGCGTGGACGACCCGGCGTTCGAGCGCGACGGCGCCCCGCGGATGGTTCGGAACTTCTGCGTCGCTCGCCGCCTCGTGGAAGCCGGCGCCCGCGTCGTGAGCCTGAACTTCACCCGCTGGGACTGGCATGGCGGCGACGGGATGAACTTCGTTCAAGGGAAGAAGGACATGCCGCTGCTCGATCGCGCCATCACGGCGTTGGTCGCCGATTTGCACGATCGCGGCATGGACAGGGATGTGTCGGTGATTGCCTGGGGCGAGTTCGGCCGCACGCCGCGAATCAACAAGATGGCCAGCCGCGACCACTGGCCGCAACTGAGTTGCGCGCTCGTCGCCGGCGGCGGCATGAAACTCGGCCAGGCCATTGGCAAGTCCAACCGCCTCGCCGAGCACGCCGTCGACCGGCCGGTCACGCATCAGCAGATCTTCGCGACGCTTTACCGCAACCTCGGCATCGACCTGAATCCCGTTCGCGAGTTCGACCCGAACGGCCGCCCGCAGTATCCCGTGGAAGAAGGCACGCAGGTCATCCGCGAGCTGGTGTGACACTAGCCGCATCTGGGGTATGATAAGGAAGGGAGCAGCGGGGATATTCAATGTCGACCTTGCCGCCGTTAACGCTCTCGATTGGCGTGGATAGCGAAGAGCAACGCATCGATCTGATGCATGCCATCAGCGCCGTCGTTCGAAGAATCAAGTCCCCCGATCACATCGATCCCGCCGAGCGCTATTGGGATTCCGAATTCACCAAGCAGTTGCTCGAACATTTGCACCGCGCCAAGAGAAAAGCGATTGCCGAAGATCAAGGTTACTGACGATGGAAGGCATTCCGCAGCTTTGGATAATCGCGGGGCCCAACGGCGCGGGGAAAACAACGTCGGTTCAGAAGGAACCGATTTCAGCATTGTTGCCGTTCTCAAGATCGCCAATCCGGATGCTCGAACCCTTGAGAAGCTCCAGGCCGCCGGATATGCCGGATTCGCCGACGCACCTGAGGATATTCAGGCCAAGTATTTCATCGATTCGGCGAACGAAGTGTTCGCTGAACTGGAGGCTGCGTTGACCCAAGGTCAAACTGTTGGGGTCGAAACCGTATTGAGTTCCGATAAGTACCGCGCACTGGTTGAGATTGTCGAGGAACGCGAAGGCATATTTGGTCTGATCTACGTGGGGCTTGGATCTCCGGAGATTTCGAGGGAGAGAATTGCCGCACGCGTTCGTCGAGGCGGTCACGGAGTCCCGGGGAATAAACTCGCCGTACGATGGCAACGATCCTTGGACTCGCTCGGCTGGTTCGTTCGAAGAGCCACTGTGTTTATCATCGTCGACAACTCGAATTCGGACCCCACAAGTCCGCTGGCGTTATTGGCATCGGGGAAAAACGGCCGACTGCATTATCTTGCCCCCGATGCGTTTTCCGAGATGAAAGTCGCCCTTGCCGCTATTCCCCTCGCCGCCGGTCCGTCTCCATAAGCAAATCCATTACTTCTTCGGTTGGAACACGCTGCGCTGGTCGTTGGCGATGGCGCGGAGCTTGTCTTGCAGTTTCTTCTGCGATTCGAGTTGCTGGTATGAGAAGAGCCGGTAATCGTCCTCGCTGATGACGGTCTTTCGCTTGGCTTCGCGGGTGTAGCCGGCTGGCCGCGGCGGGCCCGCCAGTTTCTTTCCTTCCAAGAACACCGAATACTTGTCGAACACTTCCATGTACATCTCGATGGTGTCGCCGATCTCCAGCTTGGGGTTGATGCCGTCGGCGCTTCTCTTGCGCAGGCCGCCGGTCTGGAAGAAATAGCGGCCGCCAGCGGTCAACTCGCCCGGCATCGTCTCCGCATCGGGGCTCGGCAGCGCGAAGAACTCCACCTGCGTGGTGAAGCGGCGCGGGTCGCTATCGCTGAAGCCGGCCCACGACTTCTCGAAGAGCCCCAATTCCGGCACCCACTTGCCGACCTTGCTTAGATTCGCCGTCGTCTTGGTCAACGGCAAGCGCGTGAAGACGCGGCCGGTGGGGTCGTCGCGCGGGTGGAGGTTCTCGGCGTCGGCGCCGCGCGGGATCACCCGATAGGCGATGTTCACGCGGCCGATGCCGAGTTCGGACGACGCCGCGTAAAGCACTTGAATCGGCCCCGTGTCGCTTTCCCCGGGAATGCCGGGCACAAACGCCACGGGATAATCCCACTGATAAAGGCTTAAATCGCCCTTGCCGTAATAAGAATTCGGATCGGGATTGCGGAGCGTGGTTTCCTTCTTGAACTCGACGGTGGGCGGTTCGTCCGGGAGCATGCGGATGCCGCGACGGAATGGAGCGGGAATCTTGAAGCCGCGATGATCGGTCAGCTCGATGCGATAGCCGACGGTTTTGGAATTGGTGGGAAAAACCCACTCGGCGGATTGGCCGTCCTCGGCCACGTCGATCGGCTTCCGCTTCTTTCCCTCCACTTCGCGGTTCCCTTCGCCTCGCTCGATGGGTACGAGCAAAGCTTCCTTCACGGCCTTGTTGAACTTGGCTTCGACGCGGATGCCGGAGAGCGGCAGGGCGTTGACGATCTCGCCGCGGCCGCCGCTTTCATCCAGCCGCTCGTACGACGAGCCGTCCTTGCGCGTTCCCAGATACGACGGCAGTAGCTGCGTGGCGGTGACTTTTTGCACCTGCGGCGGCGGTTCGAAATCGACGCGGTCGGTCTTGGAACGGGTTCGGCCGTCGCCGAGGCGGGCCCGGAACACGAAGCCGGTGGACGAGGGCGGCAGCTTGCACAGGAACGTCGCCGAGCCGTCCGCCGCCGTCGATTCGTAGGCCAGCGGGTACTCGTCTTCCGGTTGCTGGTCCGGTTTGACGAAGCTTCGGCCGGTCATCGTTTCGGTCCATTCGCCGGTGACGCGGTAGCGGATTTCCACTTCCGAACCGCTCGGCCAGATTTCCGGCGTCACGTTCTCCAGTTGCACGGAGCGGGGAATCTCGGCGTTCAAGAGCATCTGCCGTTTGAGCAGCACGATCGCCAGCGTCGGCTTGGCGAGGATGAATCCGCCCCAGGCGAGCACGATGGGCAGCGCGACGGCGAGGGCCCACACGGCCGGCGTGTAGTCGATCAGCTTGGTGAGGCGGTGCCGCGACGCCATTTCGCCGGCTTCGCGCGTCACCTCGGCGATGAGCGCAGTCGACATGCCCTGGGTGCGGGCGCCGCGGCGGTTCAATTGCAACGCCGTCACCAGGCGATGGTCGAACTCGGGAATCGCCTTTTCGGCCTGGAAGGCGAGGTCGTCGATACCGGGCGTCTTGGACCACGGACGAATCAGGAACAGGTAGGCGAGCCCCGCGGCGATGCCGACCTGGAAGCCGGAGAGAAGAATGCGGAGCGCGAACGGCACGTCGGATTGGCGATCGTAGAGCCAATCCGCGAGGCAGGCGAAGCCGAGCACGACGGCGACGACGGCGAACCACCGCGCCCCGCCCCACGCGAGCCGGACCAGCCGTTCGCGCAACTGCCACGACCGAAGTTGCCAGATCAGTGAGTTCATATTCGATCCACAATCGATTAGCCGCGACGCGGAGTCCGCGGAGCGGAGCG
>DATNBQ010000149.1:0-12199 GCA_035571955.1 Urbifossiella sp.
TTCGATCCGGTCGGCGTGGGATTGCTGCAGCGGCCGGGCGATTACGGCGCGGACATTGCAGTGGCCGAAGGGCAAGGGCTGGGCACGCCTCTCGGTTTCGGCGGGCCATATCTCGGCATCCTGGCGTGTCGCGGCGAGAAGGAATACCTGCGCAAGATTCCCGGCCGGCTCGTCGGCCAGACCACCGACCGCCGCGGCCAGCGCTGCTGGGTGCTCACGTTGCAGACCCGCGAACAGCACATTCGCCGCGAAAAGGCGACGAGCAACATCTGCACCAATCAGGGGCTGTTGGCGTTGCGGGCGGCGGTACACCTGGCCGCTCTCGGGCCGCAGGGCTTGCGCGAAACCGCGGAACTCTGCCTGCGCAAAGCCCATTACGCCGCCGAGCAACTGACGGCGATCCCCGGCGTCTCGCTGAAGTTCAACCGGCCCTTTTTCAAGGAATTCACGCTCTCCATGCCCGGTTCCGTCGACGATCACCTGTCGAGGCTACGCGAGCGCGGTTTCCACGCCGGCCTGCCGCTCGGCCGCTGGTATGCGAACATCGCCGACGGCTTGACGGTGGCCGTCACGGAGAAGCGCACCCGCGCGGAGATCGATGGCCTGACCGCCGCTCTTCGCCGCTGCCTTGCGTAGAATAGCGGAAAGCAAAGTCATTCCCTCCAGAGATCGCCATGGCGGAGAAAGTTGTCATCATCGGTTCGGGGCCAGCGGCATGGACCGCGGCAATCTATGCGGCCCGGGCCACCCTCGAACCGCTCGTTTTCCAGGGCAACCCGTTCGACGATCGCAACCGCGTGAACGGCACACTGCCGCTTGGGCAACTCGCCCTGACAACGGAAGTCGAGAACTTCCCATCGTGGCCCGCCGGCGACACCCGGCAGTATTTGAAAACCGCCCTCAAGGAAGACGATCCCGACTTTCCCTACTGGGTCGCCGACAACAAAGAGCAGCCGACGCATGGCATCAACGGTCCGGAACTGGTCGCGCTCATGCGCCAGCAAGCCCGGCAGTTTGGCACCCGCATTGAATCCAAGGACATCGTCAAGGTGGATTTGAAGAAGCGGCCGTTCACCGTCGAGGCGCACGACGGCCAGACCGTGGAAACCTTGACGCTCATCGTGGCAACTGGCGCCCGCGCCAACTATCTCGGATTGCCGAGCGAGGATCGCTTCAAGAACAAGGGCGTATCGGCGTGTGCCGTGTGCGACGGATTCTTGCCCCGCTTTCGCAACAAGCCGATCGTGGTCGTCGGCGGCGGCGACTCGGCCGTCGAGGAAGCCAGCTACCTCACCAAATTCGCCAGCGAGGTGCATCTGCTCGTTCGCCGCGACGCGTTGCGGGCCTCCAAGATCATGGCCGAACGCGCCCATGCGAACCCGAAGATCGCCATCCGCTGGCATAACGAAGTGGACGAAGTGCTCGGCGAGGACAAACTCGGCGTGACGGCTGTTCGCGTGAAGAACAACAAGACGAAGGCCAAGGAGGAACTTCCGGCAAGCGGGTTATTCCTGGCGATCGGCCACACGCCGAATGTCGGCTTCTTGAGCGGCCAGGTGGAACTGACGCCGATGGGGTTCATCCGCTGGACGACGCCGGCCCGCACGTACACGAGCGTGGACGGCGTGTTCGCGGCGGGCGACGTGGCCGACGACTATTACAAGCAAGCGATCAGCGCGGCCGGCACCGGTTGCATGGCCGCCCTCGACGCCGAACGCTACCTCGGCCACCACGGGCTAATTTGATGGTCCTCCGACGGAGTTGCACTCCACAGATCGGGTCCGCGGCGTACGCAGAAGCAGAAAACGAGGGTGGGGCGGTATGAGTTTCACTCCACAGCCCAGGGTCGCCGCGCAGCGGCGCATCCTGGGAACGGGACAGGTATGTTTGGAACTCCGAAGGAGTTCCACTCCAACTCCATAGCAAACCATGTCCCAATCGCTCGCACAAATCTACGTGCACATCATCTTTGCTCGACGAACGGTATGCTTGGGATTGATCACGGAGCCTTTCCAAGCGGCACCGCGCGTCGAGTGGAACTCCTTCGGAGTTCCAAGAATGAGCCACGTGGCCCCAGGGTGCGCCGCTCTGCGGCGACCCTGGGCTTCGAAGTGGAACGCCTTCGGCGTTCCAAGAATGAGTTCCGGTGTGGAACTCCGGGATACAACAGAACGAGCCACGTTGCTCTCGGAGGAGCGCCGCTGCGAGGCGACCCAGGGGTGGCTAGCGAGAATCGTTACTGTATCCAGTCTCTGAGTAATCATTCGCCCTTACATATTGCCCAGGTTCACTCTTCTGGCCCGGCGTTAAAGTTCATTAGCTTTTTTTGGCGGAATGCGAACAGCGCGCGAATTCTGGTTGACACATCTGGCACGTCGGGTACCCTGAACATGACCCGTTCATCCCTCGGGATCGTTGAAACGCGACGATCTTAAACCGCCTGGCCCCCAGCCATCCCCCCAAAACCGGCTGAGAGGCACAGCAAAGACATGACGAACACCGATGCCAAGCCGCTGGGCGCGGCCACGCCGGAAATATCGACTGCGACGGTCGACCGCGAAACCGGCTCGGGAACCCTCGGGTTCCCGAACGACCGGCGCAAGCGGAACATTCCGGTCGCCAAGGATCGCCGGGCCAGCAACGCGGCCGAGAAGCGGCGCACCAGCGAACGCCGCCGGCTGATCGACCCGACCACCTGCGAGCGCGATTACAACGACGAAGAGACCGAGTTCATGAAGGCCATGGACCGGTACAAGCGCGAGAATCGCCGGCCGTTCCCGACCTGGAGCGAGGTTCTCGAAGTGATGCGGTCGCTGGGCTATCGCCGCGTGGCGGAACCGACCGCGCTGCCGGGCAAGGGCTCGGGCACCGTGCCGGTCCCGGTCGCCAGCGAACTGTAGGTTGCAAACCCGCAAGCGGCCTTGCGACTCTCGATGCTACCGCAATCGTTGAGAAAAATGTTCGAGGCATGGATGCCGATGCACCTCTTCATCAGCGCCGGGGAACCTAGCGGCGACCTCCATGGCGCCAACCTCATTCGCGCTTTGCGAGAACAACATCCCGGCATTCGCATCACCGGTTTCGGCGGCGACAAGATGGAAGCCGCCGGGGCCGAACTGCTTTTCAAACTCACATCCCTTGCCGTGATGTGGTTCGGCAAAGTCCTCGCCAGCATCCGCACCTTCATCGGCCTCGCCAAACAAGCCGAGCGGCACTTGCAAACCGACCGCCCCGATCTGGTCGTCTTGATCGACTATCCCGGCTTCAACTTCGCCCTGGCCAAGCGGGCCCATGCACTCGGGATTCCCGTTTACTTCTTCGTGCCGCCGCAATTGTGGGGGTGGGCCGGTTGGCGGGTCCGCAAGGTACGCAAATGGTTCACCGGCGTACTGACGGCCCTGCCATTCGAAGAGGAATGGTATCGCGAGCGCGGCGTCGCCACCCATTACGTGGGTCATCCTTATTACGATGAACTCGCGGTTCAAAAGTTGGACGCGGCATTCTTAAGCGAGGAGCGCTTGCACGGCGCACCCATCGTGGCAATCCTTCCTGGCTCGCGGAACCAGGAAGTCGCGCGGAACTTCGCCGACATGCTGGCAGCGGCCCGGCGAATCCGCGCTGCCCGCCCGGATGTGAGGTTCCTCGTCGCTTCCTTCAACGAACATCAAGCCGAAGCGGCGCGCGCTATGGCCAAAGAAGCCGGCGTGCCGATGGCCTTCCACGTCGGCCGCACGCCGGAGATCATCGAACTCGCCGAGTGTTGTCTCTCCGTCTCCGGCTCGGTGAGTCTGGAGATGATGTACCGGCTCAAGCCGGCGGCGATTCTATACAGGGTCGGCACGGTGCACTGGCTCGCCGGGCGATACGTCCTCAAAATGGCTCGCTACATCACGCTCGTGAACTTGCTGGGTGGGAAGGAAATCTATCCGGAGTATCCGACCTGCCGGGATCGCTCGGTGGAACTCGCGGGACACGTCTTGAAATGGTTGAACGATCCGGCTGCGCGAGCGGAGTGCGTTCGGGAATTGCGAGCGGTCCGCGATGCCGTCGGCCGTACCGGGGCGTGCAATCGCGCCGCCGCGTTTTTGCTCGAAAGCCTCACCTCATCGCGCCGCGCCGCCTGACGGCATCACCGGCGCAACCGCTTCCTTCGGCATCTCCGATTCCTTTTGCGCCAAGGCGGGCTCTTCCCATTCGCCCCGAATCCGGGTGAAATGGAGGCCACCATGAGCGCTTCCAACGGCATCGCCCACTTCATAGCGCCCGAGGGGCGGCCGATCCGCGTTTTGCTCGTCGACGATCAGCCGATCATCGGGCAGTCCATTCGCCAGATGTTCGAGGGCGAAGCGGACATCGAGTTTCGCTTCTGCCCCGATCCCGCGGCGGCCATCGACGCGGCCAACGAATTCCATCCTACCGTGATCCTGCAAGACCTGGTGATGCCGGATGTCGATGGCTTGCTTCTCGTGAAGTATTACCGGGCGAACCCGGCGACGCGGCAGACGCCCCTGGTCGTGCTTTCGAGCAAAGAAGAGCCGGTGATCAAGGCGCGGGCGTTCGCGCTTGGGGCCAACGATTATCTCGTCAAGTTGCCGGATAAACTCGAGGTACTCGCTCGCGTCCGCTACCATTCGCGCGGCTACATTCACCTGCTCGAACGCAACGAGGCCTATCGCGAACTGGCCGAAAGCCAGAAAGAACTGGCGGCGGAGATTCGCCAAGCTTCGCGGTACGTGCAGTCGCTTTTACCCGCGAAACTCCCGAGCGGCCCCGTTCCCATCGACTGGCGATTCGTGCCCTCCACGCAACTGGCCGGCGACATGTTCGGCTACGTCTGGCTCGATGCCGAACACCTGGCCATTTATCTACTCGATGTCAGCGGTCATGGCGTCGGCTCGGCGCTGCTCGCGGTATCCGCCGCCAATCTCCTCGCCGCGCAGGCCGTCCCCAATGTCGACCCGCGCGACCCCGGCAAAGTCATTACCGGGCTCAACG
Source organism: Urbifossiella sp. (assembly GCA_035571955.1). Lineage (GTDB taxonomy): Bacteria > Planctomycetota > Planctomycetia > Gemmatales > Gemmataceae > Urbifossiella. The sequence goes on from DATNBQ010000149.1 coordinate 4,996, forward strand.
ACATCTTCCAGATGGATCGCCAGGATGGGAAGTATTTCACGATCTGGTACGGCGTCTATTCGGCGACGGAGCGGAAACTTGCCTACTGCAATGCCGGCCACCCGCCCGGCTTACTCTGGCATGGCGGGATAATCACGCAACTCGAAGCGGACGGCCCCGGCGTCGGCATGATTCCCGAGATGCCCTTCGACACGCGCACTGTCGATGTGCCCGACGATGCGCGCTTATTGATTTACAGCGACGGCGTGTTCGAGATCGAGAAACCGGATGGCGCGATGTGGCAATTCCAGGACTTTATCGAACGGATCGTCGAGTCGCTGGGCCGCGACGGCTTGATCGACAATCACCTGGGGTTTGCCCGCGGTCTACGCGGCGGCCAGGTGCTCAGCGACGATTTCTCCATGCTCGAAGCGCGCTTCCCGCACGTTAAAAAGCCAGCGATCCGGACCAAATCGAAGTGAATCTGCAACGCTCCTTCGGGTCGTAGCGGTCGTAGCGGTCGCGCCTGAATCGCAAATTGCGGTGCCTGGGTAAACCCGGCTGCACGCATCCGTCCGGTCGATTATCATCAATTCGCATCCGTTAAGTGGCACAGGCATTTCTTGCCTGTACCGAACGCTCGCACGGGCAGGAATGCCTGTGCCACCAAGGCTCGCACAGGCCGCACCATGATTCGCCTCCACGATATTTCGCTGCGCACCAAACTCTTCGCCCTCGTTCTCGGCTACACGGTTCTCGTGGCCGCCGTCCTGATTCTTTCCGGTTACGTCCTGCGCACCTACCGCGTGCATGGCCCGGTGTACGAGAAACTCGCCGACGATTATCGACTGCTGAACGAAACCGACCCGCCGGCGCTCAACCTCGGCGCCGCCTACCTCATGCTGCAGGAACTCGATTCGTTCACCGACCCAAATGAAATCCGCGAAACGATCGGTAAATACCGCAAGTTCGAGAAGCGCTACAACGATCGCCGCGCGTTCTGGCTGGCCCGGCTCCCGGACGGCCCAATTCGCCGCATCATCGAAGTCGATTCGCACATTCCCGGCAACGAACTCATTCGCATTGCCAACGACGAATACATTCCGCTGATAAGCAAGGGGGCCGACGCTCGCAAGCAGTCGAACGAAATCCTGCTGAAGAAGTTGCGGCCGCTCTTCATCGAACACCGCGCGGCCACGCAGGAACTGGTGAAGATCGTCAACGAGAAGATGGCGGCGGACGAAAAGCTGGCGCTCGAGGAGACGAACTTCTGGGCGCGAACCATGGCTTGGGTGAGCGGCTTACTCGTCGTGGTTATGGGTGTGGCCGGGTTCTGGGTGGCGACGGGCATCGTGCGGTCGGCGCGGGAGATTAACGTGCGGGTGGCGCAGATGGCCGGCGGCGCCGGCGACTTGACGGCCCGCCTCAGCGTTGACGGCGCCGACGAGATGGCCCAACTGGCCGGCGGGTTCAACGCCGTCATCGCCAAGATTCAGGCCATCGTGGGCAAGGTCCGCGAGTCGAGCTTGCAATTGCTCTCGGTCGCTTCGGAAATCGCCGCGACGGCCCGCGGCCAGGAGCAAACCGTCCACGATCTCAGTGCTTCGACCACACAGGTGGCCGCGTCGGTTCGCGAGATTTCCGCGACGAGCCAGGATCTGGCCGGCACCATGCACGAGGTCAACGCGTCGTCCACGCACGCCGCCGACCTGGCCACCCGCGGCCGCGACAACACGACCCGCATGGCCAACGAGATGAAGCAACTCGTCGAATCGACCGCTTCGGTGTCGGCGAAGCTCGGGATGATACGCGAGAAGGCCGACCGCATCAACGCCGTGGTCACGACGATCACCAAGGTCGCCGACCAGACCAACCTTCTCTCGATTAACGCGGCAATCGAGGCGGAAAAAGCCGGCGAATACGGCCGTGGCTTCCTCGTGGTGGCCCGGGAGATTCGCCGCCTCGCCGATCAAACCGCCGTCGCCACGCTGGACATCGAAACCATGGTGCGGCAGATGCAAGACGCCGTTTCCGCCGGCGTGATGCAGATGGACAAGTTCGCCGATGAAGTGCGCTCCGGCGTCGGCCAGGTCACCACCATCAACCAGATGACGTACGAGATCATCAATGAGGTGCACGGCTTGAGCGAGCGCTTCGAACTGGTGACGGAGGGGATGAAGAATCAGGCGCTCGGCGCGCAGCAGATCAATGATGCAATGGCGCAGATCGCCGAGAGCGCGAAGCGGAGCGAGCAATCGGTGAAGGAATTCGAACGCGCCACGGGCCACCTCCGCGGATCGGTGGAGGGGCTGAACCAGGAAATCTCGCAGTTCAAGATTTGAGGTTTAGCCGCGACCCAACGGGGAGCGCGCGCTCCCACTGGGTCGCGGCTAAACAACACCCATGCTGGCACTCACGTTCCAGGTTGGCGCGGATCGGGTGGCGATCGACGTGCGCCAGGTGCGCCGCGTCGTGCCGCTGGTGCGACTGTCGGCCGCGCCGGCCGAAGTTCCAGCGCTCGCTGGGGTTTTTGTCTATCGCGGACAAGTCGTGCCCGTGGTAGACTTATTCCGACTCGCTGGCGCCGGAACTTGTCCCACGCAGTTAAGCAGCCGGATCATCCTCGTCCCATATCCGCGGGGAACGGACGGGCTGGTCGGGTTGCTGGCTTCCCAGGTGGCGGACATCCGCGAACTTTCAACGCCGGACGCACCCTACCGAACGACCGCTCAAGGGCTGGGCCCGCCGCTGCCCGACGGCGCCGCCGTGATTCGCCTACTCGACGCCAACCAGTTGCTCGATTCGCTCGCTCTCGAAACCGTGTTGTCGATTCGCCCCGGAGCCGAGGCATGAACCTCGCCGTTCTGGACAAACTCATTCGCGATCGCGTCGGTCTGGACGCATCCTGTTTGGGCGGTGCAGCGTTGCCGCGCGCCGCATCGACCCGCATGGCGGCCCGCGGCATCGCTACAGCCGAGGCATACGCCGGAGTCGCCGCAAGCGAGGCCGCCGAGTGGTCCGCCCTGGTGGGCGAACTGGTGGTTCCCGAATCGTGGTTCTTCCGAGGGGGCCGGGAACTGTTCGAACACCTGGCGCGCTGGTTGCGGAGCCGGTTCCAGGAGATGCCGCACCGCGTCTTGCGCACGCTGAGTGTTCCCTGCTGCACCGGCGAGGAGCCCTATTCCCTGGCACTGGCGTTGGAACGCGAAGGCGTGCCGGCCGCCCGCTGCCGCATCGACGCCGTCGACCTTGCCCCCGAGCACTTGCAGCGCGCCGTCGCCGGCCGCTACACGTCATTCTCCTTCCGCGAAAGCGGCATCGATCCGCGGCCCGCGCACTTCCAGGAAGTCGAAGACGGCAAGTGGGAACTCGCGCCCGAACAGCGCAATCGCATTCGCTTCCAGGCCGGCAACCTCGTCGATCCGACCTTCCTTCTTGGCGAACCGCAGTACGACCTCATCCTGTGCCGGAATTTGTTCATTTACTTGACCGACGACGGTCGAGATCGAGCACTGGCGAATCTGGAACGGCTGCTCGCGCCGGACGGTTGGCTCGTGTTGACGCCGGCAGAAGCGGATCGCTTGCCGCTCGCCCACTTCGCGTCCGAAGGCCCGGTTCCGCTGGCGATCTTCAAGCGTTCCGCCGAGCCGCGCTCGGGGATCATTCGCATTGCCGCGGCCAAGCCGGGAAGCGGCGTGCATCGCGTTCCAGCATCCCCTTCTGGAGTGAGTACTGTCAGCGCGACCGTTCGTCCCAATTACGATCATGTGCCGCTGCCGCCTCCCGTTGAAAGCATCCCCAAGGAAGCGCAGGAAGGCGCTCTCGATCGCGCTCGCCGGCTCGCCGATGCCGGCGACATCGCCGCGGCGCGAATCGTGTGCGAAACCGCGCTCTCCAACAGCGAGCCGACCGCCGACTTACTGTACCTGCTCGGCGTCATCGACCTGGCCGTCGGCCGTTCCGAGGAGGCCGCCGACGCGTTTCGCAAGGCGCTCTACCTGGCTCCGGACCATGCCGAGACCTTGACGCACATGGCCGTGTTGTGCGATCAGCGCGGCGATGGCGACCAGGCCGCGGGATTCCGCCGCCGCCTCGACCGAATCGGATGGTAGTGGAAGTTTTGGTGGCGCAGGCATGCCTGTGCCTTGTAGCAGCACAGGCTGGAATGCCGGTGCCACCGAGTCTGAGTCGTAGTGATGCCGCGCCTTGAACCGCAACCTCCGGCCTTGCTCGAAACGCCCTGCTGGCAGCGGATCGGCGTCTGGGGCGATCGCTCCTGTCCGGAGCTCGTGCTGGCGACGCACTGCCACAACTGCCCGGTGTTCGCGGCGGCCGGCCGGCGCTTTCTCGATGCCCCGCCGCCACCGGGATACTCTTCGGAATGGGCCGAGCAGCTCGCCGAGACCGAGGATGCCGCCGCCGGAGACCTTATCAGCGTCCTGGCCTTTCGCCTCGGCGACGAGTGGTTCGCGCTACCCGTCGCCGTACTCGTCGAGGTCACGCATCCGCGGCCAACCCACCGCGTTCCGCACCGCGGCGGCCTGCTCGCGGGAATCGTGAACATGCGCGGCGAACTGCAACTCTGCGTTCGTCTGGATCTCTTGCTGGGAATCGAAGCGGCGATGGCCAACGCGGACCAACCGCGGATCATCGCCATGCGCCGCGGCGACGAATGCTGGGGCTTCCCGGCCGATGAAGTGGATCGCGTCCACCGCTTGCCGGGGCGGGAACTGGTGGCCGCGCCGCCAACATTGTCGCGCGCTTCGGCGCGACTGACGCGCGGCGTCTTCAATCGCGATAACCGGGCCATCGGCCTCCTCGACGACGAGCGGCTCTTCCACACGCTGCGGGAGCGGGTGCGATGAACGCCATCGAACCGGCGCTGTTCGAACTGTTCCGCGACGAGGTGCGGGCCCACGCTGCCGCGCTTTCCGCGGGGCTCCTGGAACTCGAGACCGACGCGGCGGACCTGGCGCGAATCGAACCGCTGATGCGGGCGGCCCATTCGATTAAAGGCGCGGCGCGGATCGTCGGCATCGATAGCGCCGTGCGGCTGGCTCACGGCGTTGAAGACGTTCTGGTGGCCGCCCAGGCCGGGCGCGTTCGCTTCGCGGCGACGGACATCGATGCCTTGCTGCAAGCCGCCGACGTACTCGCCAGCCTTGGGGCAATGGCTTCCGGCGATGCGATTGCTTCCTGGCAAACCGAGCACCGGGAGGCCGCGAGCCGATTGGAACCTGTCTTCCAGTCGTTGGCTGCGGGTCGAGTTGCCGCGCTAGTTTCAATCATCGAACAACCGGTGCCTGTCGCCATCGCGCCGCCGATACAGGCAGCCCTTGGCATCTCCTCCGAACCGATCGTTCTCGGCCCCGATCATGTGATGCTCGACCTGTTCCGCGAGGAACTGCGGGCGAACTTACTGATCGTTGCCGCGGCGATTGAAACGGGCCCATTCGACGATGCTCGCGAGGCACTGCGACAATTGCGCGGCTCGGCGCGGATTGTGAAGTGCGCTCCGATTGAAGCACTCTCGGCCGCGATGCGCGACCGGCTCGGTGTACCGGCCGCGGCGGATTCCTTGCGCCAAGCGGTGGAAGTGCTGGCCGGCGCGATCGCCACCGATGCCGATTCTTTCGCGCCCTGGCTCGATTCGGCCGCTCCCGCCTTGGGTCAACTCATCGCGGCGCTCGAACGCACTCGGCCCATGCCGGAACCGGTCACTCCGGAACCGATCAAGCCCGTTGCCGAACCCGTTCCCTTACCCTCGATCGCGCCTTCTCCGATCGCAACTCAGGATGGCGTGGTTCGCGTCACGGCTCAGAGCCTCAATCGCCTCATGGGGCTCGCCGGTGAATCGCTCGTGCAGGCCCGCTGGCTGAACGTCTTTTCCACGGCCTTCGGCAAATTGAAAAAGCAGCACGAGCACCTGGCCGAGATGCTCGATTCTTCACTGCAGGCGGCCGCGACGGGCCTTTCGTCGGATCAGATTGCGGCCCTCGTGGCCGAGACGCGGCAGCAGGCATCGCGGTGCCGCGAGCAACTCGCCGAGAGCGGCCTGGAGTTCGACGACCACGCCGCCCGGGCCGAAGATTTGAACTCGCGACTTTACCGGGAAATCATCGCCAGCCGAATGCGGCCTTTCTCGGATGGCCTGCACGGTCTGGCCCGCACCGTTCGCGATATGGCCCGTTCTCTTGGCAAGCAGGCCCGCCTCGAAGTGATCGGCGAAGCGACCGAAGTCGATCGCGACGTGCTGGAGAAACTGGAAGCGCCGCTCGCGCATCTGGTTCGCAACGCGGTCGATCACGGTATCGACACTCCGGCGAAGCGGGCTGCCGCGGGCAAGCCGCCGGTCGGCACGATCCGCGTCGAGGCCTGGCACCGCGCCGGCATGCTCTCCGTCGCCATTGCCGACGACGGCCGCGGCATCGATCTCGACGAGCTCCGCCGCACCATCGTGGAACGCGGCCACAGTTCCCTCGAACTCGTCCGCCAAATGAACGAGGCGGAACTACTGGAATTCCTGTTCTTGCCGGGGTTCAGCACGGCCGCGAGCGTGACGGAATACTCCGGCCGCGGCGTCGGCCTCGACGTGGTCCAGGACACCGTGCGCCGCATCGGCGGCAGCGTCCGCGTTGCCACCAAGCTCGGTGAAGGAACCACGTTCCACTTGCAGTTGCCGATTACCTTGTCGGTGATTCGCGCCGTGGTCGTGGAGGTCGGAGGCGAGCCATACGCCTTCCCGCACACGCGGATCGATCGGTTGCTCCGCGTGCCGCGCGCCGAAGTCCATTCGCTCGAACATCGGCAATTCGTCGCGGTGGATGGCCAAAACGTGGGACTAGTGTTGGCCGGTCAATTGCTCGACGTGCCCGCCGACCCGCCGCGCTTGGACGAAATGCCCGTCGTCCTGCTCAGCGACGCTTCCGGCATGTACGGCCTGGTCGTCGATGCCTTCCGCGGCGAACAAGACCTGGTGGTGCGGCCGCTCGATCCGCGGCTCGGCAAGGTGCCGAACTTGAGCGCCGCCGCCGTTCTCGACGACGGCGAGCCGGTGCTCATTCTCGATGTCGAGGACCTCGTTCGCTCGATGGATACGTTTATCCAAACCGGGGCGCTGCGCCGCTGCGAGGTGCGCGACATCGGCGCCGTTCGCAAAAAGCGCGTGCTCGTCGTGGACGATTCCATCACGGTGCGCGAAGTCGAACGGCAACTGCTTCTGCAT
>DATNBQ010000150.1:0-6863 GCA_035571955.1 Urbifossiella sp.
GATCGGGTTCAAGAGCGATGTCCCATGCTTCACCCATTGCCCGTGCACCACCAGGCCCGTGACGACTGCCACGAGGAAGCCGAGGCCGACGCGCAAGCCGATCACCTCCGCACCGATGCCGTGCGGGATGAAAGCGACCGCCGTACTGGCAATCACGACGCCGTTGATGATCGGCCCCGCCAGCATGTAAGCGATGCAACACGACAGCGGCAACCCCTTACGCAGGAGTCGCCGCATCACCACGACGATGCCGCATTCGCACATCGGAAAAATCAGGCCGAGCACCGCGCCGATCATGACGGAAGGAACGACGCTCTTGGGCAAGAACCGCGTGATGGCCTGTTGCGGCAGGAACTCCTCCAGGATGCCGGCGACGATCGCCCCGAGCACGATAAACGGCATCGCCTCCCAGAGGACGCTGCTGAAATTGATGATGAAATCGTGGAGCTGTTCCTTCACCGCGACACCGCCAGGCTATCGGAGGGATAATCTCGTTACGAATGCCGAGGGAAGGCAGTTCGTACGGGGCTATTCTCCGGATCAAGCGGACGGCTAACAAGAGCGCTGCAGGCCCACCACGGTTTCAACCATGGCGCGAGTGGAAATGGGGGGCGGCGTCGGGGCGCCGACTTCGTTCATTGTTGCGGGCGCCGGCTCGGGTTCCCCGATGTTGCAGTCCGGCATCAGCTCGATCATCGTTTGGACCACTTGCTTGCGAATGTCGAGGAAGGCCGCTGCGCAGCGCGGGTCGAACTGCCGGCCGGCCATCCGTTCCAACTCCGCGAATGCCATCTCCGGCGTCTTCGGCTTTTTCGCCTCGTGATACGGCCGGTGCGACGTCATCGCGTCGAAGGCATCGGCTACCGCCACGATCCGCGCCAAGAACGGAATCTCGGGCCCCGCCAGCCGATCCGGGTAGCCCGTGCCGTCCCAGCGCTCGTGGTGGTTCCTCACAATGGGAATAATCGAATGCATCTCGGGAATCATCGACAGGATTTCCGCCCCCTTGGTCGTGTGCTCCTGCATCTTGGCGAACTCCTCGGCGGTCAGGCGGCCGGGCTTGCGCAGGATGGCGTCGTCGATGCCGATCTTGCCAATGTCGTGGAGCGGCGTGCCGAGGCGGATGAGTTCCAATTGATCTTCGGGGAGTTCGAGCTGCCGGGCCAGCATCTCGGCGTAGCGGGTCACCCGCTTGGTGTGGCCATAAGTGTAGTCGTCGCGCAGTTCGACTGCCGAAGCGAGCACCTCGATGGTCTTGTGGTACTGTTCTTTTTGCTTGCGGAAGAGCGCGGCCCCTTCGATGGCAGCCGAAACGTGAGCGGCGAAGGCGTCGGCCAAATGCAGATCGTCTTCAGTGAAGGGCACGTGGTGCACGCTGCCCTCGCCGAAGCAGCGATCGAGGTGAAGCACGCCGATTCGCCGCCGCGGCGTCCGCAATAGCGCGCAGATCACCGAATCCATTGCCCCGAACATGACGCTCTGGCTCAACATCGAGTCGTGTTCTTCGTCCAGGACGCCGTAAAGGATCGACTCGCCCTTGGCGAGGACGCGGTGGGTGAGTTTCTTGGAGTAGTGGAAGCGGCCGGCGGCTTCGTTGCGGCCGACGGCAAGCGCGCGGAGGTGAAGTTGCGGCTCGGGGCCATCGCCGTCGGCAAGCACGATCGCGCCGCGCTGGGCGTCCAGCACGCTGACCGCATCGTTGAGAATGTTGTCGAGAAGTTGATCTTCGTTCTGGGTGTTGGAGAAGTGGTGGCCGGCACGGAGCAAGGCGAGGAGCTGATCGCCGGCGCGGGGCATCTCGTTGCGATCGTAGGCGAGCCGCCGCAACCCCTGCTCGTACGACGACGTGGCCGTCGCCAGTACGTGCTGGTGCTGATGGTGGCTGGAAGGCCCGTCGAGGGTGGCCTCACTCGTGTCCACGACGACGGCCACTTTGCCGAACTGGACGATGTCGCGCGGGCAGAGGGCCTGTTCGGTGGAACCGATGCGGACGCCGTTAACGTAGGTGCCGTTCGTGCTTTCGAGATCGCGGACGTGCCAGCCGTCGTCGCCGAGGCGGACTTCGGCGTGGCGGCGGGATACAGAGCTATCGTCGAGAACGATTTCGAGGGAGGCCAGCCGGCCGGCGCGCAGGAGCGTCGATGATTCCCAAATCTTTCCTTTCACCTCGGGACTGATCCCGCGCATACGGATCATCCGCTTCACGACTTCCTCCGCCGCTGCTCTTCAGAGCCCGTGGGCGCCGGGATTGGGTGTTGATCAAGATTCCGACAATTCTAATACATGGGACGGGCCGCGCGGGCCGTTTCCTCTGTGAAATACAGTTTTTCTGCTTAGCGCAGAAGAGAGCTCATCTGGAAATCTAACGCCGGGGCCTGAAAATGTCCGGAAAATGCCGGTTCTAGGAGTCGGGATGTCGGGGAAAGCCAGGGCCATGCGCCCGGCAAGTTGCGCAAGGTTTGCCGGTTCCCCGGCCGCATTCGCCAATCGGTTCAACCATCACAATGCATCCAACGCGCCCCGTTCCGCGCCGACCGCCGAAGGAACGTAGCGGCTCGCCCCTACCCGCTTCGGAATCGGCGCCATGAATCGGCTCGCTCTTGTATTGGCAATCACCGCCATCAGTAATCCGGCGTTCGCGGCGCCGCCCAAGGCCTTCCCGCCGCCGAAGTCGCTCGGCCCCGTCGAAAAGTATGGCGCCCACCTCCAGCGTTCCATGGCCCTCATGGCCACCAGCACCGGCCTCAAGCGGAACACGGTCCGCATCCTCTTCTACGGGCAATCGATCACGCACTCGGACTGGACGCGCATTGTCGGGGAACGACTCCGCCGCCAGTACCCGCTCGCCAACCTGGTCATCGAGAATCGCGCCATCTCCGGCTTCGATTCCAGCAAACTTTCGAAGACCGCCGAAGCGGACCTTTATCCCTTTTACCCGGACCTGGTGATCTTCCACGATTACGGCGACGCGGCCCCTTATGAAGACATGGTCCGCCGCATCCGCGAACGGACGGCGGCGGACATTCTGATCGCCACCGATCACATCGCCCCGCGCGTCGGCGAAAAAGTAGATGAAGTGACCGACCCGGCGAAGCTGCCGGCGCCGAAGCCGGGCACGCACGACGCCGCCTGGCGCAGCTACGTCTTCTTGCCGGCATTGGCAAGGAAGTACGGCGCCGAACTCGCCGATATCCGCACACTCTGGAAGCAGTACCTAAAAGACGCGAAACTGTCGCCGTCCGATTTACTGTACGACGACCTGCATTTGAACTCGCACGGCATCGACCTGATGGCCGAGTTGATTCTCGCGCACCTCCGCTACCGCCCCGAACTGGCCATGAACGCCGACGATGGCCGCGTCAAGACGCTGACCGTCGGTCCCGAAGATGACTTGCAATGGAAGGACGGCAAGCTGGTCGTCCCTTTCGAAGGGAACAAGATCGACCTGATCTGCAAGGAAGGGGCGGCGGCCCCCGCGGCGATTCGCATCGACGGCAAGAAGCCGTCCGAGTTTCCCGAGCTTTACATACCGACGCGGGCGATCGCCGTCGATCCGCGCGGGCCGTTCCCGCCGCTCTTGCGCGTCCGCCATCGCACGCCGCTGATCATCGAGGACTGGAAGATTCTGATTACAGATGTGAACGCGGATTGCACGCGCTACAAGTTTCGCGTGATCGGCTCGGTGACGGGCGACGACGGCGACGGCGAAGGCGGCAAGCCGTTCGTTTCCAAGTCGGGCCGCATCGTTCTCGACCCGGACGACTTCAACCTGCTCTTCCCGCTGCGCCGCTTCGAGAACGCGACGAGCAGTTCACTCGAAGCGTTGTGGCACGTGCGGCCGCACTTCGTCGATCAGTTCGCCGCACCGGCGAACCGCAACCACTTCGGCGAAACAATCGTCACGGCGGCTCAGGGGTTGAAGAACTGCAAGCACACGCTCGAAATCACCGGTAGCCCGGACACGCCGATTGGGGCAATCCGCATCTACCGCCCGCCGCTGCTGTCGCGATGACAATGGCAACTCGCAGCCGTTCTGGCAAGGCGATCAACGCCAGCCTAGAATCACCGACGACAGGTTTCGGGCCTTTGAGTGGGTTCGCCTCTACTGAGCCTGAGCAATCGCCCGGGAGCAGACGCATGGGGCAGCCGGCGAACGGCCCGACTCCGCCGAAGGCGCGATTGCTCGGCCTCGATCTCCTCCGTTTGCTCGCCGTCGTTCTCGTGCTCGGTCGACACATGCCGCCGCCTCCGGACTGGTGGCCGACGGGCCTTCGGCTGCCCTTCCTCCTCTGGATTCGAGGCGGCTGGGTCGGCGTCGATCTGTTCTTCGTCCTCAGCGGGTTTCTGGTCTCCGGTCTGCTTTTCACCGAGTTCAAGGCGCGCGGCCGGCTCGGGGTCGGCCGCTTCTACACGCGGCGCGGCTGGAAAATCTACCCGCCCTTCTTCGCGTTAATCGCAGTCACGGTCGCCGTCGGCGTGTTCCGCGAGGAATCGATGCCCTGGGCCGGCCTCGCATCCGAGGTCTTCTTCCTGCAAAGCTACTGGCCGGGCTTGTGGAACCACACCTGGTCGCTCGCCGTCGAAGAGCACTTCTACGTGCTGCTGCCGTTGATGTTGGCCCTGATACTTCGCTGCAGCCGCGGTTCTAAAACGCCGCTGCGTCCGATCCTCCTCGTGGCCGCAATCGCGGCGGCGGCGACACTGCTCTTGCGGATCTTGAACTGGCAGATGCGGCCGACTTACAGCTACCTCACCCATCACTTCGCCACTCACCTCCGACTCGATTCGCTGCTGTTCGGGGTTGCGATTGCCTATGCGTATCACTTCCACTCGGACAGTTTCACGAAGCGGCTGACGCCGTGGCGCATTCCGCTCGTCCTTGGCGGAGCGATGTTGCTTCTCCCCGCCTTCGTCTTCGATCTCGAAAGCACGCCATTCCTTTACACGTTCGGCTTCAGCCTCTTCTACATCGGCAGCGGGATGATGCTGGTCGGCATCCTCCTCTCGGAAATGCCGCGCCGCGGGCCCGCGCTCCTGTTGGCCGCTCTCGGAGCCTACTCCTACTCGATCTACTTGTGGCACATGCCCGTATTGCATTGGGGCGTGCCGTTACTGGAATGGGCCAACGGCGGACCGGTGCACGTCGCGGCGCGGATCGCCGCTTATATCGGCGGCTCGTTCTGCTTCGGCATCGTCATGGCCAAGCTGGTGGAGCTTCCGGTGCTGCGACTCCGGGATCGATTGTTCCCCTCGCGCAGCCCCGGCGCGGTGGCAGTGGGATCGCGCCAGGTCACTCCTTCGTAATGAATTCGTCCAGGTTTAGGATCGCGCGGGCGACGGCGACCCAGGCCGCCTCCTCCTTGGTCCGCTCGCGCTCCGATTCGAAGAACTTCACCAACAGCGTCAGTTCCTCCGGCCGCGGCGATCGCACCAGGCACATCCGGAACAAAAGCGTCGCCCGATCGGCGGTCGTTCCTTTGTAATCCAACGCCCCCTTCGCCAGGGCTTTCGTGAAGTCCACCAGCATCACGTCGTTGAGCAAGGTGAGGGCCTGCAGCGGCGTGTTGGAAACTTCCCTGCGGGCCAGACACTGCTCGCCGCTCGGGCCATCGAAGGTGGTGAACATGGCGAACGGGGCGGTCCGTTTGGAGAATGTGTAAAGTCCGCGGCGGAAGCGATCTTCGCCGGGGCTGACTTTCCACGGGCCGGACGCGTACGCGCCATCCGCGGCGCCGGACGGTTGCGGTGGAAAGACGCTCGGGCCGCCGATCTTTTGCGACAGGAGGCCGCTGACCTTCAGCAGCGAATCGCGGAGTTGTTCGGCGTCGAGCCGCACCCGCGGCCCGCGCGCCAGCAGTTTGTTCTCCGGGTCCTTCGCCAGCGATTCCGGCGTCACCCGCGACGATTGCCGGTACGTGTCGGACATAGCGATCAGCTTGTGCAGTTGCTTTTGGGACCAGCCGCGATCCATGAATTCGACGGCCAGCCAGTCGAGCAGTTCGGGGTCGGTCGGCGGCTCGCCCTGGTAGCCGAAGTCTTCCGTCGTGCGGACGATGCCGCGGCCGAAGAAGGCCTGCCAGTGTCGATTGACTGTCACCCGGGCGGCAAGCGGATTATCCCGCGAGACGAGCCAGCGGGCGAAGGCGAGGCGGTCGGGGCGTTGACCCTGAGGCAAGGGCGGCAGAATCGCCGGGACGCCGGGAGTCACGGCTTCTTTCGGCTGCAGGAATTCGCCGCGGTGATGCCGGTGCGTCGGCCGGGGAAAGTCCACGGGCCGCTCGCGCAGCACGAGCGTCGTCGCCGGCTTCGGCAACTGCTTGCGGAGCTCTTCGATCTCGGCGCGGGCCTTCTTCAATTCCGGCGCCACTTGCGCCCAGTGATGCAGCAACCGATCGCGCTCGTTCTCAGTCACCTTGTCTGGGGCAATCGTTAACAATTCCTCGATCTCGGCGGGAATGTCGCGGGCCTTGATCGGCCTCTTGTCCGTGGTCACCGCGATGCGGAAGTGCCCGAGGCTGGCCGAATAGTGCCGCTCGAAGAGCAGAGTAAGCTTGGCGTCGGGGACGGTTTGCGGCGAAGCGAAGTTGAAGACGGCGGTGCTGGCTCGGCCCGCTTTGCCCGCCCCGGCCCAGCCGGTTTGCGGCTGGCCGTCGAAGGCCGGCGCCGGGTTCCCCGCCGTCGCCGAGGCGCTCGCGATTTTCACCGGCTGGCCGGAGGCAGTCAGTGCGATCTCGCCGAGCAGAAAATCCCCTTTCGGCCCTTCGTAGAATGCCCGGCCCGGCCCGCGATCCGGCAGCGAATCATGCGGCATTGCCTCGACGCGAATCGCCGTAATGCCGTCAGGAAGTTTCGGCAGCTTCAGC
>DATNBQ010000151.1:0-14795 GCA_035571955.1 Urbifossiella sp.
CCACTCCCGCGAAGGCCGCCTCGACCACTGGCCCCCGGCGCCTGCAGGGCATCGTCACGCGGGATAAAAGCGCCAAGACGCGCCGCGTCGAAGTTCAACGCCTGGTCCGCCATCCGAAATACGGCAAGTATGTCAAGCAGCGGACAATCTGCTACGCCCACGACGAGGCCAACGAATCGCATCTCGGCGACACCGTGGAGATCGTGGAAAGCCGGCCGCTGTCGCGCTTGAAGCGATGGAAGCTGGTTCGGGTCGTGACCAAGGCGCCGAGCCGGACGCTATCGAATTTGGAAGGGGCCGTGGCCGGCAGCGACGCGGCCGCCCCCGAGGCCAACAAAACATCGACCGCCGGTTGAACTGGCGAGCCGGGAGCGCAAGCGACCGGAGGAGTTGGAGACAGTCATGATTCAGATGTACACGTTCATGGACGTGGCCGATAACACCGGCGCGAAGGAAGTGATGTGCATCCAGGTGCTCGGCGGCTCCAAGCGCCGCGTCGCTTACCTGGGCGACATCATCCGCGCCAGCGTTAAGAAGGCCATACCGGGCGGCGACGTGAAGAAGGGCGACGTGGTCAAAGGCGTGGTGATCCGCACCAAGGTCGCCACCCGCCGCGAGGACGGCAGCTACGTTCGCTTCGATTCGAACGCGCTGATCCTCCTGGACAACGACAACAACCCGCGCGGCACGCGCGTCTTCGGCGCCGTTCCCCGCGAACTCCGCGTCAAGTTCAACAAGATCCTCAGCCTCGCCGCTGAAGTCGTATAGAAGTAATGAGTGATGAGTGATGAGGCCATAACTCATCACTCGAAACTGCCATCGTTTAGGAGTAATGAGTAACGAGTGATGAGTGATGAGGCCATAACTCATTGCTCATCACTCCTCACTCGAAACTGCCATGTACATTCGCAAAGACGATACCGTGCAAGTCATCGCCGGGGACGACAAGGGAACCCGGGGCAAGGTGCTGCGCGTGCTCCGCGACAAGAACCAGGTCGTGGTCGCTGGCATCAACCGCGTCTATCGCCACCTGCGGCCGTCCCAGCGCAACCCGCAAGGCGGCCGGCTTTCCAAGGAAATGCCGATCGACGCTTCGAATGTTATGTTCATCGACCCGAGCACGAACAAGCCGACCCGC
This sequence comes from Urbifossiella sp., assembly GCA_035571955.1. Classification (GTDB taxonomy): domain Bacteria; phylum Planctomycetota; class Planctomycetia; order Gemmatales; family Gemmataceae; genus Urbifossiella. Next base: position 1,139 of record DATNBQ010000151.1, read on the forward strand.
GTCGGCGTCCGCTATTTGAACGACGGCAGCAAGGAACTCTACGCGAAGAAGAGCAAGGTCCGCATCCGCCTGCTCACCAAGGCGAACCCCAAGTTCGCCAACCAGGCCTACATGAGCTTGAAGAAGTAGGTCGGGCTGTGCCCGACGCCGCGAATCGACCGCTCCCTGACGGTCGCGGCTCTGAAAAGGAAACTTGACCCGTACCGGTCCCGTTGGGATGGGATCACCATTGGGTCTCACGAGGTAAGACGATGGCCGCCGCGACGAAAGAGAAGCCGGCAACCGCGACCAAGGCGCCGCCGCCGCGCTTGCTCAACAAATACCAGTCCGAGATTCTTCCCTCCCTGGGCACGAAGTTCGGCCGCGAGAATCGTCTCAGCTTGCCGAAGCTCGCCAAGATCGTCCTGAACATGGGCGTCGGCAAGGCGCTGCAAGACAAGGAGCGGATGAAGCAGGCTGCCGAGCACCTCGGCCTCATCGCCGGGCAGCGGCCGCAGATCATGAAGGCCAAGCAGGCGGTCTCCGCCTTTCGCCTCCGCGAAGGGAACGAGATCGGTTGCCGCGTCACCCTTCGCGGCAAGCGGATGTACGAGTTCCTCGATCGCCTCATCAACGTCGCCTTGCCGCGTATCCGCGACTTCCGGGGCGTCAATCCGAAGAGCTTCGACGGTAACGGCAACTACAGCATGGGCCTTACCGAACAACTGGTCTTCCCCGAAATTGATCCGGACAAGGTGACGTTCACGCAGGGAATGGATATAACATTCGTGACCACGACCCGCAGCGACGACGAGGCGCGCGAACTCCTTCGCGGCTTCGGCATGCCGTTCCGGGACGACAGCAAATAACGCAGAACGGAACGGCCGGCTCTCTCGGGGCGCGTACCCCCGGACTCCGAGTCGGAACGCCGCGGATCGACGAGACCCTCATGTCAACGAATGCTCGAGAGGCCCGCTACAAGCGGGATGCCGCCGCGTTGGAAAAGGACCGCGCCGAGCGGAAAAAACCGGCCGATCAGCAGAATCAGGCGAACCTGGTGACCGGCCGCTTCAAGGTCCACGTCCGCAACCGCTGCAAGTTGTGCGGCCGCAGCCGCGCCGTCTACCGCAAGTTCGGCGTCTGCCGCATCTGCTTCCGCAAGATGGCCTCCGACGGCCTGATTCCCGGCGTCCGCAAAGCGTCCTGGTAGACGAGTTTCAAGTTCCAAGTTCCAGGTTCCAGGTTGGGAACCCGTCGAGCTGCGAACTTGAAACTTGGAACTTGAAACTTGGAACCTCAATCATGATGACCGATCCGATCGCCGACATGTTGACGCGCATTCGCAATGCGAATGAAATCGAGCGTCCATTCGTCGAGATGGCCGCCACGAACCTGAAGGTCGCGCTCGCCAAGGTGCTGCTCGAAGAAGGCTTCATTCTGGGTTACCGCACCGGCAAGTACGCCGAGGCCGAGGGCGCCAAGGCGAAGGAATTCAAGGAAGTCGATAAATTGACCGAAGCGCATGTGGTGCTGCAAGTGTTCTTGAAATACGGCCCGGATGGCGAACGGGTGATTCGCCACATCGAGCGCTACTCGAAGCCCGGCCGCCGCGTCTATCAGGGCTACAAGGACGTGAAGCGGGTGCTCGATGGCCTCGGCATCGCCATCCTCAGCACGTCGAAGGGCGTGATGTCCGACCGGTCCGCGAAAAAGGCCAAGGTCGGCGGCGAGATTCTTTGCACCGTGTGGTGAACCGAAACGCGAGGCTGCGATGAGCCGCATTGGAAAGTTGCCGATCCCGATTCCCGCCGGCGTGAAAGTGACCATCAAGGATGGTTCCGTCACCGTCCAGGGGAAGACCGTCACGCTGGCGCAGTCCGTTCATCCGAACATGAAGGTCGCTGCCGACGCCAAGGTGATCACGGTGACGCGGCCGGACGACGAGCGCCAGAACCGCGCGTTGCACGGCCTGACGCGGGCACTCATCAACAACATGGTCGTCGGCGTGACGACCGGCTACTCGAAGCGGCTCAAGATCGAAGGCGTCGGCTTCCAGGCCGCGATGGACGGCAAGGTCGTCGTGCTGACCGTCGGCTACGCCAACCGCATTCGCCACGAACCGCCGGACGGCGTAACCGTGGCCACCCCGGATCCGACGACCATCGTGGTGACCGGTGCGGACAAGCAGAAGGTCGGGCAGTTCGCCGCGGAGATTCGCGCGAGCCGCAAGCCGGAACCGTACAAGGGCAAGGGCGTGCGCTACGAGAACGAGACAGTCCGCCGCAAGGAAGGGAAGTCGTTCGCCGCCGGCAAGTAATGGGAATGAATAGCCGCGACCCGAAGGGGAGCGTGCCACTTACACTGGTTAACCATGGACGCACAGAAACTGAAGGCGAAGCGAACGGAACGGCGGCGGCATCGCGTCCGCAAGGCGCTGTACGGCACGCCGCAAGTGCCCCGGCTCAGCGTGTTCCGCAGCAGCCTGCATATCTACGCCCAGCTCATCGACGACCTGAACGGCGTGACGCTGGCGGCGGCGACGAGCGCCGGCAAGGCCAGTGGCCTGAAGCACGGAAGCAACAAGAACGCCGCCGCCGAGGTGGGCAAGAAACTCGCCGCCAAGGCCAAGGAAAAGGGCATCGCGAAGGCCGCTTTCGATCGCGGCGGCTATCGCTTCCACGGCCGCATCGAGGCCCTGGCGGTCGCCGCCACCCAGGCCGGCCTCGTTTGTACGGACCTGGAATCGATAAAGAAGAAACACGAGGCCAAGGCCCCGGCCGAAGCGGCGCCGGAAAAGGCCAAGGCACCCAAGGGCGAAGGCAAGCCGAAGGGCGAGGCGAAACCGAAGCCCGAAAAGAAATAATGTTTAGCCGCGAGGCGGAGCCGAGCGGGTTCTTTCGAACAACGCGCAACGAGGGGCATACATGGCACGTGAGCGTCGAGACAAGGGCGACACCGATTCGCGCGATTCCGCGCTCGTCGATTTCGTCGTGAAGATTCGCCGATCGGCCTGCGTGGTGAAGGGGGGCCGCCGCTTCAGCTTCAACGCCCTCGTCGTCGTCGGCGACAAGCGCGGCCGCGTCTCCTACGGCTACGGCAAGGCCAACGAAGTGCCCCCCGCCGTCGAAAAAGCCATCAAGGAAGGCGAGGGGAACGTCAATCGCCAGAAGAAAATCTCGCTCCGCGGCGACACCATCCCGCATCGCGTCATCGGCAAGTACGGCGCGAGCAAGGTCATCATGGTGCCCGCCGGCCCCGGCACCGGCGTCAAGGCCGGCCCCGGCGTCCGCGAAGTGCTCCAGGCCTGCGGCGTCGCCAACATCCTCACCAAGGTGCACGGCAGCACCAACCCGCTCAACCTGGTGAAGGCGACGATCAACGGCTTATTGCAATTGCGGACGCGCGACGAAGTGGCCCGCCTCCGCGGCGTGGCATTGTAAAAGGCGAGCCGGCTTGGTAGGTCGGGCTGTGCCCGACGCGGAAACACGTCGGGCACAGCCCGACCTACGGGAATCTGTCATGGACCTGAACACGGTTTCGCAAGGTGTCCACAAGCGGAAGTTGAAGCGCCGCGTCGGCCGCGGCATCGGCTCGGGGCAAGGCAAGACCGCCGGCCTCGGTTCGAAGGGCCAGTACGCCAGCGCCGGCGCCCGCCTACCGAGCGGCCTCTTCGAAGGCGGCCAGATGCCGCTCTATCGCCGCTTCCCCAAACGCGGCTTCACCAACGCCCGCTTTCAAAAAGACTGGGCTATCGTGAACGTCGGCGACCTCGATGCCTTCGACTCGAACAGCACCGTCGAGATGTCGGCCCTCAAAATGAAGCGTCTGGTGGTCGGCACCTTCGATGGCGTTCGCATTCTCGGCGACGGCGACCTGACCAAAGCATTAACGGTGAAGGCGGATCACTTCTCCAAGTCGGCGAAGGAGAAGATTGAGAAGGCGGGCGGCACGTGTCAGTTGATCCCGCCGCCGAAGAAGCCGGTCCGCAATAAGATGAAGCCGCGGCCGCCCAAGCCAGTTAAGTAAGAGAGATTGCGGCGGTCGGCTGTCCGATTGACGAACAGAGCCGCGACCGTCAGGGAGCGATCTTGGCTAACTATCGCTCCCTGACGGTCGCGGCTCGGATATCATCGCAGCGCTTCCCCCGGAGGGGGTTATGAATCAGCTCGTCACAATCTTCAAGATCCCCGAGCTGCGCAAGAAAATCTTCATCACGCTGATCTTCCTCGCCGTCTACCGGATCGGGTTCTACGTCCCGCTGCCGATGGTCGATCAGGCGAAGCTCGCGGAGAAACTGTCCAACGCCCAGAGCGGCGCCCTCGGCCAGGTGCTCGGCTTTGTCTCCATGTTCTCCGGAGGCAACCTCAGCCAGGCCTGCATCTTCTCCATGGGCATCATGCCCTACATTTCGGCTTCCATCATCATCCAACTGCTCGCCAGCGGCGTCCTCCCGTCTCTGGAACGCTTGCGCAAAGAAGGCGAGAGCGGCCGCAAGAAGCTCAACGAAATCACCCGCTACCTCACTGTGCCAATTTGCATCGTCCAGGCGATTGTCGTCGCCAATCAGATCATGCGGCCGGAAGGAAGCGAGAGCAGCAGCCTGGCATCGGCCGCTTCGGGCTATGCCAACGGCTTCAACCTGTATTGGTTCGGGTTCGCCGCCGTCCTCACGATGACCGCCGGCACCATCTTCCTGATGTGGCTCGGCGAACAGATCGACGAATACGGCATCGGCAACGGCATTAGCCTCATCATCATGGCCGGCATCGTCGCCCGCCTCCCCGCCGCGACCGGCGAACTTCTCTTCGACAGCAGCAAGCCGCCGGTGCATGCCCTGGGCATCGACTGGCCGGCGTTCAAGGAGTCGCTGTTCACGCTCGGCGCCGCCACTGGCGACGTCAGTTTCGAAAAGCTCATCGTGCTGCTATTCCTCTTCGTGGCGGTCGTCGTGGGCGTGATCGCCATGACCAAGGCGCAGCGGCGCATCCCGACGCAGAGCGCCAAGCACGTCCGCGGCCGCCGCGTAACCGGCGGGACGCGCCAGTTCCTTCCGATGAAGGTCAATGCCGCCGGCGTCATGCCCGTCATCTTCGCCAGCACGCTCTTGATCCTGCCCGCGGTCGTGCTCAACTTGATCAGCAGCCTTACGGATGCCTCGTGGGCCGCGTCGCTCGCCCACGTCTTCCAGAACCATCGCGCCTGGCTTTACAACGTCATGTACATCGCGATGATTTATGTGTTCTGCTACTTCTGGGTGGCGATCACGTTCAACCCGAAGGAAATCGCCGACAATCTGAAGGATCACGGCAGTTTCGTTCCCGGCTACCGCCCCGGCAAGCGCACCGCCGACTACCTCGAACGCGTACTGATGCGGATCACCTTCGTCGGCGCCGCGTTCCTCGCCGTCATCGCGATCATACCCAACGTGATCTCCTCGGAAATGGAGATTCCTTACCAGGTGGCGAGCTTTTACGGCGGCACCGGCCTGTTGATCGTGATCAGCGTGGCCCTCGACCTCGTGCAGAAAATCAACAGCCACCTGGTGATGCGGAATTATCCCGGCCTCACCGACGATTGACCGCAAGCCCACACGTGGCAACGTGTGGGCCCGGCATCCTCCGCACTTATGCTGCGTCGCACTTTTTCTCGGCCGCCGAAGCCGGAGCTGAAAACGAACCGCGAAATCGCGATGATGCGCGAAGCGGGGAAGCTCGTGGCGCACGCCCACCGCATCTGCCGCGAAATGGCCGTCCCCGGCGCCCGCACCATCGACATCGATCAGGCTGTCGAGAAGTTCTACATCGAGAACAAAGCGACGCCGCTCTTCAAAGGCTACCCCGGCCGCGTTCCCTTCCCCGCCGTCACCTGCATGAGCATCAACGAGCAGGTCGTCCACGGCATCCCCAGCACCCGCGTCTTGAAAGAGGGCGACATCCTCAAGATCGATACGGCGTGCAAGTTAAACGGGTGGTGCGCCGATCGCGCCGCCACCCTTCCCATCGGCAACCTCATCGGCGAAAAGGCCCGCCTCGTGAAAGTCGCCGAGCAGACGCTCGCCATCGCCATTGAACTCTTGCCCAAGCGCGTCTGGTGGTCGCAGATCGCCAGCGAGATGCAGCGCTACGTGGAAACGAGCGGCTTCCGCGTCGTGACGCAGTACGTCGGCCACGGCATCGGCCGCATCATGCACGAGAACCCGCAGGTGCCGAACTACGTGGACAAGGATTACCGCAAGATCGATTTCAAACTGGAACCCGGCTTGACGCTGGCGATCGAACCGATGGTGAACATGGGCCGAGCGGACGTGGATACGCTAAACGATCACTGGACGGTGGTGACTCGGGACCGGATGCCGAGTTGCCACGTCGAGCACACCGTGGCCCTCACTGCTGAAGGCGTGCAAATCCTCACCGCCGAGGAGTAGTTCTTTTCCTGGTGGCACAGGCATTCTTGCCTGTGCTCTTGGAGCGTGCATAGGCAAGAATGCCTGTGCCACCAATTAGGCGTTACGCCACTCCTTCCAATTGCGGTTACTTCAGCGCGGTCGTAAAACGGACCGAAGCCGCCCCGAGAGTTTCCGCAATGGCCGATCGCTTCGCCGAGGTTCGCGACAAGGTTTTCGCCGGCACCCGTCTGACATTCGACGACGGCCTCGCGCTCGAACGCCAACCAGACCCCTTCGCCCTCGGCGAACTCGCCAACTTCGTCCGCGAGAGGAAGAACGGCAACCGCACTTACTACAACGTTAACACGCATCTCAACCCGACCAACGTCTGCGTTTACCGCTGCACGTTCTGCTCGTTCCGGGCGGATCTGAAGTCGCCGAATGCTTACGTGATGAGCGAAGAGCAGATCATCGGCCGGGCGCGGGAAGCCGCCGAGCGCGGCTGCACCGAACTCCACATCGTCGGCGGCCTTCATCACCAGCTTCCTTACGAGTGGTACCTCGGCATCATCCGCGGCATCCATCGCGAATTCCCGGACCTGCATTTGAAAGCCTGGACCGCCGTGGAGTGGGACTGGTTCGAACGGCTAACGAAGCGATCGACGCGCGAACTATTGGCCGAGATGAAGGAAGCGGGGCTGGGGTCGCTGCCCGGCGGCGGGGCCGAAATCTTCCACCCGGACGTGCGCTCGAAGATTTGCGATTACAAGGCCGACGCCGAACAGTGGCTGCGCGTACATCGCGAGTGGCACGAACTCGGCGGCCGCTCCAACGCCACCATGCTCTACGGCCACATCGAGAAGCCCGAACACCGCCTCGATCATCTGATCCGTCTCCGCGAACTTCAGGACATCACGGGCGGCTTCCAGACCTTCATCCCCCTGGCGTTCCATCCGGACAACAATCCGCTCGGCCAGGGAATCGCCAAGCCGTCGGGCCTCACCGATCTCAAGATGATGGCCATCGCCCGGCTGATGCTCGACAACTTCCCGCACATCAAGGCCTACTGGCAGATGCTCGGCGTCAAGATCGCACAGGTGGCGCAAAGTTTCGGCGCCGACGACATGGATGGCACGGTGGTGCACGAGACGATTTACCATGCGGCGGGAAGCGATTCGCCGCAGGAACTTGGCGTGGCCGATCTGCGCCGGCTCATCGAGGAAGCGGGCCGCGAACCGGTCGAGCGCGACACTCTGTACCGCGAAGTGATCCGCGACCGCCCGCCCAAGCAAACGGGAAAGCGGTTAGTTTTGAATTAAGCCCTGGAAGTTGCGAGGCGTTCCCATGTTCATCTTTGAGAAAGCGCCGTTCAAATCGTGCCACGCCTCGACGCTCGTGGAACTCGAAGCGGGGCGATTGATGGCCGCGTGGTTCGGCGGCGACGACGAAGGCGCGAAGAATGTGCAGATCTGGTCGAGCCGCTTCGACGGTAAGACATGGTCCGCGCCCGCGGTGATCGGCTCGGAGCCCGGCCAGCCTTGCTGGAACCCGGTGCTGTTCCGTACCGCGAAGGGAACGCTGTACCTCTGGTACAAGGCCGGCCCCAGCCCCGAGCGCTGGACTGGCTTTGTGCGGAGCTCCTCGGACGCTGGGAAAACGTGGACGGCGCCGGAGATGATGCCGGCCGGCAGCTGGGGCCCCGTCCGGGCCAAGCCGATTCAACTGAAGAACGGCACGATCCTCGCCGGCACCTCCGTGGAAAGTTATCGCAACTGGACGCCCTACGTCGATCGCTCCTCGGACGACGGCAAGACGTGGCAGCGATCGAACGCCTTTCCCGTTCCTGGCAAGATGCGGCAGATTCAGCCGACGCTCTTCGAGGCGAAGGACGGCCGTATTGTGGCGCTCATGCGTTCGAGTTCGCCGCGGAAGATTTGCCGGGCCGAATCGAAGGACGGCGGCCTTACCTTCACCCAGGCCGTGGAAACCGAACTGGCGAACCCGAGCGCCGGCATCGATGCGGTGAAGCTCCGCTCGGGCGATGTGTATCTGATATACAACCCGTCGCCGCTGGCCCGCTCGCCGATCAGCCTGGCGCGATCCACGGACGACGGCAAGAGCTGGAAGAAGGTCGCGGACCTGGAAACGGAACGCGGCGAATTCTCCTATCCGGCCATGATCGAAGCGGCGGCCGGCACGCTCGAGATCGTCTATACCTGGAAGCGCACCCACATCAAACACATCAGCATTCAACCATAGATTAGCCGCGACCCGAAGGGGAGCGTGCGGATCGCCACCGATGGAGTTCACCTTGCTGTCGACTGCCGTGGGCCGGTTTCGGGCGATTGCGATCCTCGAAGGGATTTCGTTTCTGGTGCTGCTGGGCATCGCCATGCCGATCAAGTACGTGCCGGCGCTCGGGGAGAACCCCGCGCCGACGCGGGTGATCGGTTCGATCCACGGCGGTCTGTTCATCTTGTACGGCGTGTTCGGGTTGCGAGCGATGGCCGTTCGCCGCTGGCCGAAGCGCGAAGCCCTGCGCGGCTTCCTTGCGGCCGTTCTGCCCGCCGGCACGTTCATTTACGACTGGGCCTTCCTTCGCGGCGAAGAAGAAGCCGAACGCAAGGCGTCTCAAGAAGCCGCCGTTTAGCCGCGACCCAGCGGCGAGCGAGATCGCTGCGCGCTCCCCGTTGGGTCGCGGCTGAGCCCCCCATTTGGACTTTCAGCGCGCGGCTCGCTTCATATACTCTTCTACTACGGCTGGCGGCAGGTCCCGAGCGGATTTCGAAATGAGCAGCGAACGCGCTTTGCCACTCCCGCGCTGCCGCACGCTGACGGGCATTCGCGTCGTCGGGAGCGGCAAATACATCCCCGATATGGTGGTCGGCAACGACCACCTGCACGCCCGCCTCGGCTTCGATTCGGACTGGATCGTCAAGCGGACCGGCATTCTCGAACGCCGCCACGCCGCCCCGCATCAGGCCACTTCGGACCTCTGCATCGAAGCCGCCAAAGACCTTTTCGCCAAGACCGGCCTCGGCCCCAAGGATTGCGATCTGCTCGTTCTCGGCACCTTTACGCCGGACATGTCGTTTCCGTCCACCGCATGCCTGGTGCAAGACCGGCTCGGCATGATCGGGCCGGCCATTGAAGTGGAAGCGGCCTGTGCTGGGTTCATGTATGCCCTCATCACCGCGGCGGCGTACGTGAAGGCCGGGCTCAGCGATCGGGCCCTTGTCATCGGCGGCGACACCAACAGCCGCGTCCTCAACCCGGACGACATCAAGACTTATCCGCTGTTCGGCGACGGGGCAGGGGCGGTGTTCGTGGAGCCGGGACCGCCGGACCGCGGCATCCTGGCTTACAGCATGGGTTCGGAAGGGAGCGGTGGGCCGCTGTTGCAGCGCGAAGCGGGCGGCAGCCGCAACCCACCCACGGCCCAGCAAATCGCCGAGGGAAAGCACTTCATGTACATGGACGGCCGGGCCGTCTTCCGCTGGGCCGTGGATATTCTCTGCGATACGATCCAGGATGTGCTCACCGCCGCCGGCCTGAACACTTCGGACGTGAACCTTTACGTCGTCCACCAGGCGAACATCCGCATCATTAACGCGGCCATCGACGTGCTCAACATTCCGCGTTCCAAGGTCTTCAACAATCTCGAGAAGTACGGAAACACTTCGGCCGGTTCGATTCCGATTGCCCTGGATGAAGCGATCGCGGAAGGGCGGTTAAAGGAAGGGCAGTTGGTGCTGTTGAGCGGTTTCGGCGCGGGCCTGGCCTGGGGCACGGCCGTCATGCGCTGGTGAGGCACGTCGTGGACGACTCCGAGGACCCGTCGCCGTTCGCCGCGTTCGCGGTTCCCAAGAAAAGCGCCGTCGAGGAATATCAGGAGCGATCTCGCCGGTCCCGGCGAACGATGCGGCGGATGCTCGGCTGCGTACTGGCCGGACTGGCGGGCGCGATGGCCGGGGCGACGGCCTGCGCCGCCTTCGACCGCCCGCTCGATGCCCTTCCGTCGATCCTCATCGCTGCTGGATGCGGCAGTTTGCTCGGCATCGCCGTGGGCTGGCTGCTGGGGGCAGCGTGCTTCGGCGCCATGCAGATGGCCAAGCAACGAGTGCCCACTCAATCGGCGGCGCCGCCGAGCCGCGACCCCATGGCCACTTTGAAGGGCCTGATGTTCGCCTGGTCATTAATCGGCCTGGCCATTGGGGCTTCGGAAGGCGCGAAGTTCGGCGTTCACTGGGCCGGCGGCAAACCCGGCCCATGGGATCAATGGACGATCGTCGGATCCCTGGCCGGGGCCGCGTTTGCCATCGGTTTGCTTGGATTCATAAGTCGAGGACACAGCGCGGACCTATGAGTTTTCATTAATTCTCCGCCATGCGATTCAGCCATTTCTCAGAAACGATTCACCGCCGTTTCACAAGCCTCGTGACAGAATCTCCAGGAACAAATGGCGATTTTGATCGAGGCGGTATGACCAGCGATCCCATGCCGAATGTGGTGGTGTTGTTCTGCGCGGGCTTCGGGCTATTGATGGCCGCCGCCGCGAATCTCGGACTGCGCCGCCGCTCGATTGGGCTTCGCCTCGGCGCATCACTTTTCGTAATCGCCGCGACTGCCGGCGGGGCCCGGCTCGTCAACGGCGATGCCGCCGCGGCCGGCGCAGCCAGTGCCATTCTCGCCGCGATCCTCGGCTTAACTTACGTCCTCGGTTCGGGGTGGCTCGCCAAGGCAGTTGTGGTCGTTACAGGCTGGTTCCGCCGGCCGGCGGTGCGCTGGTCGCTGGCGGCCGCTCTCGGCATCGCAACCATCGCGGGATCGCTGCTCTTCGACGACTACCTGCTGCGGAAAGATGAGATGGAAGTGGCCGCGCTCGATTCGGGCATCGGCGCGCCGCAAACCGAAGTGGCCCTGACTGTCGCCACCGATCGCGGTCGGGCTATTGAACTTCGCACCGTCGTCGATGCTCCCAGCGAAGGGGAAATGCAATCGGTCGAAGCGAACATCATGAAGGATCCGACGGTCCGCAATCAGATCATTCTCACGCAACCGGCCATGGGGAATTCCAACTGCTTCGGTTGGGTGTTCACGGGCGGCCGCTACTGGGTCGCCGGCGACCAGGTCAAACACATCCTTACCGAGAACGGCTATCAACCCGTCGAGCATCCGCAGGCGGGCGATCTGGCGATCTATCGATCCGGGGCGCGGATACTGCACGCCGCGGTGGTCCGCTACGTCGCGGAAGGGCAGCCCATCCTGGTCGAAGGCAAATGGGGCTGCGTCGGCGTTTACCTCCACGAAGTGAAGCATTCCATTTACGGCACGGTGTTCGATTACTATCGCAGCCCGCGATCAGGACATCTCCTGGCCGGCCTCGAGCCGGCGTCGCCGCAAATCCCCGCGAGTCCCGCTTCGCCCACCACGTCCCTTATGGCACTGGCAGCCAACGATCCCGACGACGATGAAGACGACGAGTTCATTGAGTGATGCCTTGGCGGTAATCCAAATACGCCAGGTAGAGCAAGCCGCCGAGGATCGCATAACAGGTCGCCGTGGCTGGCACCGACGGCGACACGAATTTCACCGCCGTTCCCGCGAATTGATTCAACTTCACCCGCATGCCGCGCAAATCGATCGAGTAAAGTTCGTCCAGCACCAGATGCGAGAGGAAGCCAATCATGATGCCGCCGCCGAGTAAAAGGCGGAGCCGGCGGTCGGCGCTGTGGTAGCCGAGATAGACGACCAGGCCAGCGATGAGCATCGCGGGAATGCTGTGGAACATGCCGCGATGGACGGTGAAGTGTTTGAAGATGCGGGTGCCGAGGTAACGGATGCCGACGTAGCCGAAGAGCAGGGCGGCCAGGATGCCTTCCTGCGAGACGTGCATGTGGGCGAGCCGCGGGATGAATGTGAGCGGCAGCACGACGGCGACGAGGCCGAACATCTCGCGCAATGGGATTCCGGAATCGCTGTCGAGATCGGGAAGCATGCCGCCAACGGCGGTGAGGCCGCCGGCCAGGAGGGCCGTTTCCGGCGCGAAGCCGAGTTGCTGCGAGGCAGCGACGCCGTAGCCGGCGCCCAAGAGGCTCGACACCGTAATGTGCGTGCGAAATCCGGCCACTGCCGCGCCCTCCGTGGGAAGGGCACGATTTTGAACCGAAGCGAGGGGCGCCGTCAATCGCGAATGCGATTCGGGTTAGCCGCGACGCGGAGTCTTCGGCGCGGAGCGTTCAGAGCCTCATTCAGCCCACTATCCCAGTTTGTAAGTGGCGATCTTGTTGTGGCCGACGCAGGTGAGGTGCGACGCATCCGGAGCAAGCGCGAAGTCGTGGACGTGCATGGCGACCTTCTCTTGCCGGAGCGGCTTCTTCGTCTTGCCGTCGAGAAAGATGAGGAAGCCGTCGCCGGCGCCGCCGGCCCCAAGAAGCCACGATCCATCCGGCAACCATGCGAGCTTGTTCACGATGCCGGTGTGCTTGTCGCCGGGGAATTCGGCGAGCCGCTTACCCGATTTCCAGTCGAACACTTCGATCCGGGCCTTCGCTTCCAGGTGGTCGATGTTGCCGATCTTGCCGGTGCCGCCGATGGCGAGTTGCTGCCCGTCCGGCGAGAACGCAATGGCACGGGCGCCGCCGATCGAATGCAGCCGCTGCACTTTGTCCCAGGTGTACATGATTGGAGCATCGCACGAGGAAACCGGCTTGCCGGTCGCGGTCTCCCAGACGATTGCATGCGCGAGTTTGTCCGCGGTGGCGAGGTATTTGCCGTCGTGGGAAAAGGCCGCGGTGTAAAGCATCGAGCCGAAGCCTTGCGGCGTCTTTTCCTGGTGCCCCTTCAGTTCGCGAATGAGTTTGCCGGAGGGGGCTTCCCATAACTTGCAGAGCATGTCGTCGGCGACGCTGGCGACCGTCTTGCCGTCCGGCGACGCGATCACCTTGCGAATCCACTTGGCGTGGGCGTCGACGGTGCGGACGATCTTGCGGGCTTCGGTGTCCCACCAGATGAGTTTGCCGTCGTAGCCGCCGGTGACGAGCATTTTGCCGGCGAGGGCGGCCCCGGTGACGTAGCTGCCGTGCGCGTAGAGTTCCTTCGGCTCGAACTTCGCAGCGGCGAAGTTCGCTTCGTACACCTTGAAATCCTGGGAGGCCAGGAAGGCCGTCTTGGATTTTGGCGCCGTCGCAATGGCGAAGATCGCCGCCGGCCGCGAGTAGTCCTTGAGCAGCTTCAGGGAGTCGGGATTGGGAGATGCCATGAGTGTGTGGGGTTAAATGTTAGGAGGGTGTG
>DATNBQ010000152.1:0-2181 GCA_035571955.1 Urbifossiella sp.
GCAGCGGCCGCTGGCCGTTGTGGTGGTCGGCGGCATGCTCTGCACGATCGCCTGCCTGGTGCTCGCGCCGATGCTGTATAGCTTCTACGGCAAGCGGACGCCCCCCGCCGGCGCCGGCGACATGGCCCATTGATTCCGGTCAAATCTCCGCCGATTCACTTCCGACCGGGCGGCCGAAGCGTGCGTACAAAGGCGGCAGCAAGAACAGATTCAACAGGGTCGACGTGACCAACCCGCCCAGGATCACCACGGCGAGCGGGTATTCGATCTCTTGCCCCGGCTTGTTCCCTGTGATGGCCAGGGGCAAGAGCGCGAGCCCCGTGGCAAACGCCGTCATCAGGATCGGCGCGAGCCGTTCCTCGGCGCCGCGAAGCACCAGCGGGACACCGAAGGCCATGCCCTCTTCCGCTTCGAGATGTCGGAAGTGGCTGACGAGCATGATGCCGTTGCGGGCGGCGATGCCGAGCACGGTGACGAAGCCAACCAGCGAGCCGAGCGAGACGACGCCGGTGGTGAAGAAGACGGCAAAGACGCCGCCGACCAGTGCGAAGGGAATCGTGAGGGCGACGAGCCAGGTCGGCCGCCAGGCGCCGAAATCGACGTAAAGCAAGAGCACGATGCCGACGAGGGCGAGGCCAGCCAGGGCATAAAGTTTGCGCGTCGATTCCTGGCGAGCCGCGTATTCGCCGAGGAATTCGGGGTGATACTCGCGATCGAAGGGGATGGCCTTCACCTTCTCTTCGACATCGCGGGCGACGGCGCCGAGGTCGCGGCCGGACACGTTGCAAGTGACGTCGAGCCGGCGGCTGGCGTTCTCGCGGCGCACTTCGTTCGGCGCTCCGACGATCTCGACTTCGGCCACGTCGCCGAGCCGCACTTGCACGCCGAGCGGCGTATCGATTTCCAGGGCCCGAATCGCGGCCAGGTCGGACCGCAATCGCGGCACGCCCCACACCACCACGTCGAACTTCTTCTGCCCTTCGAAAATCTCGCCGACCTTCAGTCCTTTGACGAGCGCGGTGGACGCGCGGCGAACGTGCCCCGACGTGAGCCCATACTTCTGGGCCGCTTCCGGCCGCAGCCGCACTTCCACCTGGGCCACCAACACCTGCGGCTCGACCTTCAAGTTCACGACGCCGGCAACGTCCTTCATCGCCGCTTCGACTTCTTTGGCCTTGGCGCGGAGGACATCGTGATCCGGGCCATAAAGCCGGACGACGATGGTGGCGCTCGCCCCGGTCAGCACTTCCTTGATGCGTTCGCGCAGGTAAGTGAGCAAATCCCGATAGAGGCCGGGGAAGCCGTAAACGATCTCTTGAATCCGTTTGACGGTCGGCTGGTAATCGGCATCGGGATCGATGGAAATCCACAGTTCGGTGAAGTTCGGGCCGACTGGTTCGTCGGCGACTTCGGCCCGACCGATGTGCGAACCGAAGTTGCGAACGAGCTTCCGTCCCTCGGCATCTTCGAGCTTGCGCAGATCCTGGCTGGCGCGGGTCGTGACGCGGCTCATCGAATCGATGGAGGAACCCGGCTTCTCGACGAAGTGCATGAGGAAATCGGTTTCTTGAAAACTCGGGAGAAACTCCTGGCCGAGGCGAGTGGCGGCGATGCCGGTGAGCGCGAAGGCGACGACGAGCGCTAGCAGGCAGGTCCACGGCCGCGCGACCAATGGCGGCAGCATCCGGCAATAGACGCTCTTGAGCAAGCGCGTCAGCGGCGGGTCGTGCCGGGCCCGCGTTCGCCCCGTTAAAAGCATGTACGACAGGGCCGGCGTGACGGTGAGTGCGACGACAAGCGACGCCAGGATCGCAGTGACGTACGCGATGGCCAGCGGCCGGAAGAACGCCCCCGAAAGGCCATCGAGGAAGAACACCGGCACGAACACCAGCACCACGATGAGGCTGGCGTAAACCACGGCGCTGCGCACTTCGAGCGACGCGGCGAGCACGACCTGGAAGGCCGATGGCCCATTGGCGACGCGTTGCCGCAATCGCCGGGCGATGTTCTCCACGTCGATGATCGCGTCATCGACCACTTCGCCGAGGGCGATGACGAGGCCGGCCAGCACCATCGTGTTGATCGTCGCCCCGGAATAGCTGAACAACAAGAGCGCCGCGATCAGCGACAGCGGAATCGCCGCGAGGCTGATGACCGCCGTTCGCCAGTCGAAGAGAAACA
>DATNBQ010000153.1:0-3259 GCA_035571955.1 Urbifossiella sp.
CGATCCTGTTCGTTCTTCTCGATCCGTTCGATGAGGCTCGTGGACAGTTCGAGTTCACCGAGATCGAGCAACCGGTCGACGACCTGTTGCATGAGGTCGTCGTTCTTGGGGCCGAGCCCTTCGGCAGTCGTGCGGAGAATATCGGTGGCTGCCTTGATTTCGCCTTGATCGAGGAGCGTTTCGGAGAGGCGGAGGCCGACGCGGACGTTCTTCTTATCCGCGGCAAAAGCCTGTTCGAGGTAAGCGCGGGCTTTCTTCAACTGAGTAGGGATGGTTTCGGGCGCTTTGCGCATGACGGCGCGTTCGAGGGCGGCGGCCGCCATGAGCGCTTCGGAGTTGGTCGCGGCGCCGGGCATGTCGAGTGCCGCCGTGATGTGCCGCCGCGCGTTCTCCATTTCGCCCGTTCGCAACAGGAATAAACCGGCCGTGATCCGCGCCTCGATGTCGTTGCGATACGGTTCCTGGTTGGTCAGGATTTCGATGTATTTGGCCGGCGTAAAGCGGGGGTCGTTGAACGCCTTCATGCCGAGGAGCATGTTCAGCAGGCGTTCGACGATGCGCGGCGGAGCTTTCCTCGTGGCGATGGCGTCGTCCAGATACTTCACGGCCTGAGCGACGTCGCCGAGTGTGAATTCGCACGACGCGGCCTTATCCAGCAAGTCGACGTCGCGTTTAAACTCCTCGCGGCTATCGAAGAGGATGCGGATGTGTTGACGGGCCGAGGCCAGCTGCGCCGTGTCGATGTAGAGATCGACCAGTTGCCGGCGTTCGTCCGGGTGTTCGGGGTACTGGCGGAGGTACTTGTCGAGCGACTCGGCGGCCTCGCGCGTGTATTGGGGTTCGACCTTGGCCCGATCGCGCTTCAATTGGGCAAAGCGGCGGAATGCTTCTTCATCCTTCGGTTTGAACTTGAGGTAAGTGTCGAGCAGTTCGATGGAGGCGCCGATCTTTTCGGCGTCGCCGTTGGAATCGTCGGCGAGCGCATAAGCGCGGTTCTTGAAGACATCGGCCTGGCGGCGGACTTGAACGACGTGGAGACCATACGTCGCGGCGCTAATGCCAAAGAGGATGCCAACAACGATGGCGAGCCGCTTCCAGCTAATGACTCGATTCACGGCGGATCTCCGCGAATTCGGAATGCGGAATTCGGAATGCGGATTGAAAGCCAGCTATTCCGAATTCCGCGTTCCGAATTCCGCATTTCAACGAAAAACGGGGGCCGGAGCCCCCGTGAAGCGTAGCACATGGCGGGCAGTATGGGAACTGCCCGCGGTTTGAGGATCAGGCCTTCTTCCGCAGGATCCGGCGAATGCCGACCACCGGAACGGCGGAGAGAGCCAGGAGCAGGCCGGCGGGCGCGGGGACTGGGGCCGCGTTCGTCAGCACCGTGGAGCCGACCGTGCCGCCCACGGTGGAACCCGTCGCAATGGCGCCGCCGGAATCCGGAGTCGCGCGAACGGTAATGGTCTGCTGGATCGCGAAATTAGTGGGCAGGCTCGAGGCCGTCAGTTGAGTATCGCTGATGGTGCCGGAAACCGGGCTGGTGGCGGTCGCGACGGCGGATGGCCCGACGATCGACGTTCCACCGGCGACCTGACCAATCTGATTCGCGGCCGGACTTAGGGGGACGTTGAGAATCTGCGTGGTGCCCGTGATCTGGTTGGTGCCGCCGACGATGCCGCTCGAAGCGCCGACGTTGTTGTCGATCTTGGCCAGTTGGCCGGGGAACGGGTTGACGAAGCCATTGCTGTTCAGGGATCCATCGCTGGTCACGATCACTTGCAGGGTGTTCGCCGGATTCAGCGTCGCGGATAGAGCTGCAGTGACTGTGGTGTTCAGCGAACCGATGGCGCCGGAGTTCGGCGTGGTGCCGACCTGGATGTTCAAGAAGTCCGGCGTAGTGAAGCTCGCCGTGGTGCCAGTGAAGATCTGGCTGGCGCCGGAAATCGGGTTGCCGAGGCCATCCAGTTCTTGGATCAGGATTTGGGTGTCGGCGCGGGAAGCTGCCGGGGAACCCAAGAGGGTCGCGGCAGTCAGGATGCCCGCGGAGAAAAGTCGCATCGTTCGCAGAACCATGACGGGAGGCTCCTCGAAACTGTGATCGGTTCGTATTATACGGTCCGCGTGCGAAATCGGCCAGTTCGCTACAACCGCGATTGAAGGGGCAACTGCGGCGATTTCGCACTTTCGGGCAGAGCTCGGCGACTTCTCTCAGCTAAGCGTACCGGTGGCCGGTCTGTCAACTCGATTTCGCCGGAACTCGACGGATTCTTTAGCAATGCGGATGCCGCGTCGGAACAAATGGGCGGAAAGCTGCGATCCGGACGCAAACATCATGCATTATGAGATTTATTGCTCGGCAACGGCTCTCGGAGCGGGCGCGAATCGCTGCGATTGATTCGGCAAACTAGCGACCCCCGTTTGCGCTTTGTATCGAAAGGTTTACAAGGCTGGCGGGCCGGTGAGTGAGCGGCCAGAGTTCTGTTGCAAAGTACTCCGGCCGCTCACGCTCCTGGCTCGCCGGGTCGTATCGTGAAAGCTATGCTGTCCAGCGCCCGCATCTCCGGAACCGGCTGTGGCCAATTCGATCGACAATCCGCAACCGTCCGCCATCGCGAGCTTCGATGTCGAGGAACATTACCGGATTGAAGCGGCGGCGGGGCTGGAGTTCCCGGACGACGTGCAGCAGGATTACTCGCGGCGCATGGAGATTGCGACGCGGCGGTTGCTCGACCTGCTGGCCTCGGCCTCGGCCCGCGCCACCTTCTTCGTCGTCGGCGAAATCGCTCGCGGGCACCCGGAACTCATCCGCGACATCCATGCCGCCGGCCACGAAGTCGGCTCCCATAGTTGGGACCATCAGATGGTGCGCCGCTTCACGCCGAAGACCTTTCGCGACGATCTCGCGCGTAGCAAGGAAACCCTGGAACAACTGATCGGCCAAGCGGTGGTCGGGTTTCGAGCGCCGACGTTCAGCATCGGCCGGGATACGCCGTGGGCTATCGACGTGCTGGTCGAGTGCGGGTTCGAGTACGATTCTTCCATTTTTCCCGTTCGCCACGATCGCTACGGCATCCCAGATGCTCCACGGCAGCCGTTCTTCGCCGTCGGGCAAGAACGCGAACTGCTCGAACTGCCGCTGTTGACCTACCGGATTGCGGGCTTGAACTTGCCTGTCGCGGGAGGGGGGTACTTCCGGTTATTCCCTCCAGGGATGATGCGGGCCGGGTTGCGACAAGCAGCCCGCTCGCAACCTGCC
>DATNBQ010000154.1:0-6470 GCA_035571955.1 Urbifossiella sp.
AGTGGGGTTGTGATGGTAAGGTAGGCTGGGAGGAACGTGCCGGTTTTGCGAGCGGCCATCGGAGCCGCGAAAGTCAGGGAGCGGGTGCTCGACAAGATCGCTCGCTTACGCTCGCGGCTCGGTTAATTCAGCGCTTCATGAACATTTCGTCCAGGTTCAGGATCACGCTGGCCACGACCGTCCAGGCCGCGGCGTCGGCCGCGGCGATGCCCTTCGGCAACGGCCCTAGCGGCACCGTCGCGAACTTGACGGCCAAAGCGGCATCCTTGGCGTACTTGGCCTTCGAATCGTCGAACAGCTTCACGAGCCGATTCACCTCGGCGTCGGTTGCGGGGCGGACGAGTGCCAGCTTCATGGCGTAAGCGGCCTTGTCCGCGCTCGTTCGGCCGCCGTCCTTGATGATGCGGCGGGCCTGGGCCTGGGCCGCTTCCACGTAAACCGGGTCGTTCATCGTCACCAGGGCCTGCAGCGGCGTGTTCGTTCGCGCCCGCCGAACCACGCAGGTATCCCGGTTGGGTGCGTCGAATGTGGACATCGACGGATAGGGATTGGAACGGCGCCAGACGGTGTAGATGCCGCGGCGGAACTTGTCCTCGCCGGCGCTCGGTTGCCAGTCGATGGAACCGCCGAAGGCGGCGTTGACGCCGAGGCTCGGTTGCGGCGGCCGCACCGACGGCCCCAGCATCTTCGGGCTTAGCAATCCCGCGACGACGAGCGCCTGGTCGCGGACCATTTCGGCGGAGAGCCGCACCCGCGGGCCGCGCGCCAGCAAGCGGTTATCCGGATCGCGCTCGAACAGCGCCGGCGTCACCTTGGCCGATTGCCGATAAGCCGCTGATGTGACGATCAGCTTCAGGAATCGCTTCACGTCCCAGTGGTGCTCCGCCAGTTCCAGGGCCAACCAATCGAGCAGTTCGCGATGGCTCGGCAACTCGCCCTGCGTCCCGAACTCCTCACTCGTGCGAACGAGGCCGGTGCCGAAGAACTGCTCCCAGAAGCGGTTGGCGATGACGCGGGCGGTCAGCGGATTGTCCGGGGAAACGAGCCATTTGGCGAAGTCGAGGCGGCTCACGGACGGCCGTCCGTGGGCTTTCATCGGGTCAAGCGCCGCGGGAAGGCCGGCGCTGACTTCGGCGCCGAGGTCCATGAAGTTGCCGCGAAACTGGAGGCGCGTCGTCCGCCGCTGCTTGCCGATCAGTTCCTTCATGATCGGCACCGTCGTCATCGGCTTTATGCCGGCGATTGCCTTCTTCAAGCCGATCCGTCGCATGGCCGTTAACCAACCGGCCTTCTTCTCCAACCCGGCGAGCGTCGCTTGCAATTGCTTCTTCTTCGCTTCCTGCTCGGCCGACCAAAACGGCAGCGTCGGGCTCTCGTCGCCCAGGTCCGCGTCCGCCGTGTTGTTCAAAATCGCGAAGACCTGGAAAAACTCCTTCTGCGCGATCGGATCGTACTTGTGGTTGTGGCACTGGCTACAGGCGATCGAAGTGCCCATCCACACCGTGAAGGTCGTGTTCACGCGATCGACAATGGCGACGTTGCGGAACTCCTCGTTGTTGGTGCCGCCTTCGTTATTGGTCATCGTGTTGCGGTGGAACGCCGTGGCCACCAGTTGTTCCGTCGTGGGGCTCGGCAATAGGTCGCCGGCAATCTGCTCGATGGTGAACCGGTCGAACGGCTTATTCTTGTTGAGCGATTCGATGACGTAATCGCGGTACTTCCAGATGGTGCGGGCGGGATCGTCGGCATAGCCGGCCGAGTCGGCATAGCGGGCCAGGTCGAGCCAGAGCCGCGCCCAGTGTTCGCCGAAGGCCGGCTTGGCCAGCAGCCGATCGACCAGTGCCTCATAGGCATTCGGCGACTCGTCTTTCAGGAACGCGGCGACTTCCTCCGGCGTTGGCGGCAGGCCGGTGAGGTCGAGCGCGACCCGGCGAATCAGCGTGTACCTGTCCGCTTCCGGTTGCGGCCTCAGCTTCTCGCGCCGCAACCGGTCGCGAATGAAGTTGTCGATCGGATTGCGAACGCCCGCATCAGCGATCGCGGGAATCGCAGGCCGCACCGGCTTCGAATACGCCCAGTGCACCGCGTACGGGGCGCTTTCCTTCACCCACTGCGTCAGAATGGCGATTTCGCGCTCGGTCAATGTCTTGCCCGACTTGGCCGGCGGCATCATCTCGTCCGGGTCCTTGGACTTGATCCGGTCGATAAACGTGCTGGCTTCCGGCTTGCCGGGGACCACGACATCGGCAATGGCCCCGGCCCGCGTGTCGAGGCGCAGCTTTCCCTTGCGGACCTTTTCATCCGGGCCGTGGCAGGCGAAGCACTTGTTGGAAAGGATCGGCCGCACGTCGCGGTTGAAGTCGATGGGAGCGGCGACAGCCGCGCCGGGCAGCAACAGAAGGGCGGCAGCCGGGATCACCAGGCGGAGGATCATATTCGTACCGTGATCGGAGGATGAGCGGCGGCAACAATCCGCGGGCGGGGGGGCATCGTCGATATTAAGACGAGTTCAGTTTACCGGAAGGCGTGCGCGAAGTGCTAGAGAAATGGTTGTCTTGGGTGGCACAGGCATTCTTGCCTGTGCACGGCTTCCGCACAGGCAAGAATGCCTGTGCACCTGATTCAATCAATAACCCACGACGACGCCGAGATTGAAGCCCTGGGCCCAGAAATCCGTCGTCGAAACGGGGACCGTCGAACCGGTCGGGCCGAGGCGAGCGCCGAAGTTCGGGCTGCTCGGGACGCCGTTCGGGTTGATATTCGTCGAGATCTGGTTGCCGGGACGGAGCACCTTGTTCATGAACAGCAAGTTGTAACCCAGATTCACCGCGATGTGGCTGGTGAGCTGAACGTTGATGTTCGTGTAGAACTCGGGAATCAGAGAGAACTGGTTGGTGTGGTAAGTGCCGACGTTGGCCCCGGAGGCCAGCAGGCCGCCGCCGCTCGTTAACGGCGGAGTGGTTGGCGTGGTGACGGTTGACGAGCCGTTCACCTGCAGCGTGGAATCCATCACGCCGAGGCCAAGTTTGCCGGCCAGCGACCAGGTGAACGCTTCCACGTGCACGTTCGACCGGAGCATCAGCGTGCCGCCGTAGAAGTTGTTGGTCGTGCGGAAGTCGTCGATGACGGTCAGGGTCGAGGGGCTGCCGATCGCTCGGCCCTGGAGGACGGAAATGCCGCCGGGCAGCGCGTTCGAGGTGCTGTTGATAATCAGCGATTCGTCGAGGCTGAGGAATTTGAAGGCGGCGCCGGTGTCGAGGGTCCAGCGGCCGCGATCGATGGCCCGCCACACGGGGCCGAGTTCCGCGCCCCACAGTTGCAGGCTTCCCGTCGTCGTGATGGCGCCCTGGAAGCTGCCGGGCTGATTCACGACGAGCGAGTTGGGAATGTTGCTGGCGGTGTCGAAGAACGGCCGGGCCAGGGTCGGCAGCAGGTCGGTCCCTTGCAGCGGCGGCGAACCGCCGGTCTTCTTGGGCAGGATGAAGAAGTTGCCTTCGAGGCCGAACGATTCGTTGTTGGTGAGCCAGACGCCGGCGACGGCGCGAACGCCGGACATGCTGCTGAAGTTGATGTCGCCGTTGCCGTAGAGCAGTTGCGTTCCCGGGGCGCCGAGCGCGGCGTTGCCGCCCGCCGGGCCAACCGTGGCGACCGGAAACGGCAGCGGAGCATTCTTGACCCAGAAAAGCAGGTATTCGGCGCCGACATAGGCCTGCGGGCCGCGCGAGATGCCGGGGCCCGCGCCGACGACATCGGAAGGAAGCGGCGGGCCGGAATAGTATCCGGGAGGCGGCGCGCCTGGCATCATGGCGCCGGGCGGAGCGGCGGTCGTCGGCGGAAGGAAGTTCGGCTGGGCGGCGTAGTACGGGTTCGGCGCCTGGGCCGTGCGGAAGTCGCCGCCGAGCGGTGCGGCTTCCGGCGGCATCTGAGCCGCCGACCGGCCGAGCGGGCCAACCAGCGCCGCCAGGCTCGCCGCCGCGATGATGGCTCGGGGTGACATGCTCATGCGTCCTCCATGCACGACAAGGGCTACCGCTTGTAGGTCGGGCTGTGCCCGACATTTTGTAGGTCGGGCTGTGCCCGACATCGTTTCGTCGGGCGCAGCCCGACCTACGTTTGCCCAGCTTCGCCAGCTTGCCCGATTGGCGAATGGCCGTCAGGGCGCAAAGGCGTAAAGGCCGGTCTCCGTTTAAGGAATCGGCGTTAAGCCCTGGGGAATTGAACGATTCTTCCGGCTGTGCGGGATTTGACGGAGGCACGCGGCGGTCGGGCTATCGGCGGTGGGTTGGCCAAATCGCCGCCGCCTTCCCCCCGACCCGCGGATTCCTTTTTGCGAGTGCGGAGTTACGTGGAATAACATCTACTGGGCCGCGTCCGCAGTCGACGGCTGGTCACCTTGGAGCAGTGCTATGGCGTCCTGGAAGGAATTCCTGCGGTCCTGGGTCAAGACGGCGTCGGGCCATCGCGGCCGCGGTCGGCTCGTCCTCGAAACGCTCGAATCGCGCGAAACGCCGTCCATCTCCGTTGGCCTCACACCGACCCCCTGGACCTCCGTCGGACCCGTCGCCAACAACAATTCGAGCGGCGAGGAACTCGGCAGCCCGGCGCAAAATACGGATTCCGGCGCCATCCAGGGCCTCGCCTTCGATCCGTTCAACCCGAATCACGTCATCGTCGGCTCGGTGAACGGCGGCATCTGGTCGACCAACGATTACACGGCGGCCGGCGGCCCGGTCTGGACGACCAACACGGACAGCATGCCGTCGCTCGCGATCTCCTCGATCGCCTTCAGCCCGACGGTGAAGAACCTCGTATTCGCGGGCACGGGCAGCTTCTCGGCCGGCGGCCTGGGCGATAACTTCTCGTCGAACGTTACCACTCCAGGCGACGGTGGCCCGGCGGTCGGGCTTTACAAATCCCTCGACGGCGGCGCGAACTGGACTCAGATCGGCGCTTCCGAGTTTACCGGCCTGCGCATCAATAGCGTCGTGCCGACCTCGATTAACGGCGGCCAAACCATCTTCGTGGCGACTGCCGACACGCTCGGCCCCGGCACCGGCACGGGTGGCGTTTACCGCAGCGACAACGGCGGCTCGAGTTGGAAGCGGCTCTCCGGAAGCAACGGCCTCCCATCGCTCGGCGTCACCAGCATCGTTCCCGATCTCGGCAACCCCAATCGCTTTTACGCATTCGCTTTCGACCCAACCGGCACTCAGGTCGGCGCCGGCGTCTACATGTTGAACCTCACCGGCACCAATACGACCTGGGTGAATATCTCGAACAACCTTCCCGCTTCGGTGGCCACGGGCGACCGCGTGTTGCTGGCGACGACCGCAGCCGGCGTCGATCCCGTTTACGCGGCCGTCGTCGACGTGACCGGCGTGCCGACCGGAGTGTACCGAGCCGTCCCGTTCGGCAACACCTACATCTGGACGGCGATCGGGCCGGGCGGATTGCCGCCGGACGTCACGCCGGGCGGCCAGGGCACGACGCACTTCGCCATCGTTGCCGATCCCACCTCGGACAGTATCGTCTATGTCGCCGGCGATCGGGCCAACAGCGGCATTATCGTCAGTGCGAACATCGTCCGCGGCGACGCGATTGCCGACACCTGGACCACCATCGCGCTGCAAGATCCGGCGCCTGGCCCGGCGACGCCCGGAACCACGACGCCGCTCAATCCGGCGCCGCAACCTCTCACGGCCCCGCACCCAGACACGCGCTGGATGACCTTCGTTAACAACAACACCATTCTGGTCGGCAACGACGGCGGCATTTACCAGGTCACCAACCCGCGCGCCGCCAACAAGCAACCGCCCGTTTGGTCCTCGCTCGTCGGCAACCTGCAAATCGGCGAATTGTACCAGGGGGCGATGGATAACCTGCAAACGCCGGGAACGAGCGACGACGTTTTCCTCGCGGCCCTCCAGGACAACGGCCAAACCGAGGGCGCCGCCGGTACGACCTTCAAGGAAATCCAGGGCGGCGACGGCACCATCGTCCGCACCGATCCGGTCGATGGTTATCGCTATTACGGCATCGCCGGCGGCATCCTGCTGCGCCGCAATCCAGACGGGACGCTCGTCAGCCCGCCGATGAACATCAACGGCGGCGGCTCCCTCGCCGGCAATCTCTTCTTCAACCCGCCCATCGCTCTGAATCAGGGCGACCCGAACGCCATGCTCATCGGCGGCCAATTCGGCGATCTCTATTACTCCACCGATCATGCCGACAACTTCACTTCGGTCGGCGGCGTGGCCGGTTCGCCGGTCCCCGGCCTGAACGGCGCTTTCGTTACCGCGGTCGCTTACGGCACCCACCAGATTCGCAACGCCGCATTCGTCGGCACGGGCGACGTTAACGGGAATCCCGCCGTGGACCTGGGCGGCAACATTTACCGCTCCTTCGACATCACTTCCAACCTGGGGAACTTCGTCGCGACCGACTACAACACGGTCGCCAAGGGCGCCATC
>DATNBQ010000155.1:0-6790 GCA_035571955.1 Urbifossiella sp.
CCGACTTAAAGGGGAAGGTGTTGACGGTGAACGGGCGCGCCAGTTTTCCGGACGCGGCGGCGGCTGCCAGGGCCAAGATCGATCTCCAGCCGCTCATTCAGATGCTGGCCGGGCAAATCGAAGCCATCGCGAAGGCCGATCCCGCTCAATCCCGGGAGTTGGCCGCACTCGATGCATTTAAGCCCGCGATTCAGGAAGCCCGGCGGGCCATCAAGGACATCAAACTGGACGTCGCGGGATCGGACTTGACGCTTTCGGGCAGCTACGCCGCCAACTTCGATCTCGCGGGCCTGGTCGCCGCGGTGGTCAAGGAAACGAAGGAAGCGGCCCCGCGAATCGAAGTGCAAAACAACCTGAAACAGCTGGCCCTGTCGTTAATGATCTTCAACGACGCCATGGGGAAGACGCCGATCCACGGGATCGGAAAGGGCGGGATGCCGCTGAAGGCCGCGGATGAGAAACCGCTCCTCAGCTGGCGCGTCGGGATCTTGCCCTACATCGAGCAAGGAGCGCTCTACAAACAATTCAAACTCGATGAACCCTGGGACAGCGAACACAACAAGAAGTTGATCGACAAGATGCCGAAGCTGTTCGCGCCGGCGAAGGGGGCTGGCAAGCCGGGTTACACGCGGATGCAAATGGTGGTCGGGCCACGAGCGATGCAACTGCCGAGCGCGAAGTTTCCAGCTTCCATCCAGGACGGGACTTCAAACACAATCGCGCTCGTGGAAGCCGCGGAGCCTGTGATCTGGACGAAGCCGGACGATGTGATGTTCCCCGGCAAGGAGTTGCCGAAGGACTTTCGCAAGAAGTTCGGCGGCGAATTCCCCGGCGGCTTTTATGCGGTCATGTGGGACGGCTCCGTGCGATTCGTCTCGGATAAGGTGAGCGACGAAACGCTCAGCCGAGCGCTCAGCCCGGCGGACGGGAAACCGCTCGGCCGCGACTGGTGATTGAAGCCGCGGCCGCGCTCCCATCGCGTCGCGGCTAATCGGGGACCCGCGGGCTGCGGAGATACGCCATCAGGTCGCGGACTTCCTCCGGTTTCAGCGCGTCGAACAGGCCGTCCGGCATGATCGACTGATTAGTCTGCTTGCGCTGCTCGATGTCGCCCTTTACGATGGTCACGGTTTCGTTCGCGGTGCGAACCGAGAGGCCGTCCGGCGTTTCCTTGAGCACGATGCCGGAGACGAGCCGGCCGTCGGCGAGCGTGAAGTTCGCCACCTGGAACTCGCGCGGCACCACGGCGCTCGGATCGAGCACGTTCTCCAGCAAGTAATCGAGGTTGGCCCGTTGCGATCCGGTGAGGTCCGGGCCGACCTCGCCGCCTTCGCCGAACAGCTTGTGGCAGGCACCACAGTGCTTGGTGAAGAGCGCTCGTCCCTGCTTCGCGCTGGCGGCTTTCATCGATTCGGGCTTGAGCAGTCCCTTCCATTTCTTGATGAGGGCGACGCGTTCCTTCGAAGCCGGTTGAATCTTGCCCCAAACGCGGCCGAGCCGTTCGGTGAGTTTCTTGTCGTTCAAGGCGATGATCTGCCGGGCCG
Source organism: Urbifossiella sp. (assembly GCA_035571955.1). Classification (GTDB taxonomy): domain Bacteria; phylum Planctomycetota; class Planctomycetia; order Gemmatales; family Gemmataceae; genus Urbifossiella. The sequence continues at coordinate 1,545 of DATNBQ010000155.1, forward strand.
CGAGCAGCGAGACCTCGGCCCGCGGCAACTTGCCTTGCTCGACGGCATCGAGCATTGCGTTGGCCCAGGCGGCGCGCGAGGCCAGCGTCTGCACGGCATCGGTTTTCTCGCTGGCGGTGAACTGCGGATAAGCAGCGAGCATTTTCGCGGGCGTATTGGCGTCGGGGTAAGCGGCCAAAGCGCGAACGGCCGCCCCGCGAACGGCCGGGTCGGTCAGCAATTTGTGCAGCACCGGCGCCAGGGCGGGAAGCTTGCGGCGGGCCAACAGTTCGATGGCGGCGATGCGGGCCGCACTGTTTACGCTGGCATCCGAGGTGCGCTCCAGGAGTGCCGCGATCGCCTTCTCGTTGCCGAACAGCACGGCGAGCGCTTCGGCTCGCGTGCGGACGTCGTCGTCGCGGCTTCCTTGCAGTTCGGCGTAAAGTTCCTTCCAGCCGCGCGGTTCCGGGAACTCGCGCAGCCCCGCCAGGGCCTCTTGCATTCCGGCCAGCACCGGCCGCTGCTTCTCGGTGATGCCGGCCTCCTTCGCATATTCGATGAGCGCGGCAAGAGCGTTGCTTCGTTCGGTGCCGGCACTCCGCGCTACGAGATAACGCGCCGTGTTTCGGGGAATCAACGGATGCCTCGACACTTCAAGAATGGAATCGAACTTGGCCTTCGGATCGCGGGCCAGGACCGATTGCACCGCGTACCACACGGCCAGGGCGAGATTGGGATCGTCTCCGGGAAGCACGCGGGCCGCCACCGCTTCCACCAGAGCCAGGGCATCCTTGACCGGCAACCGCTGCACCATTCCGGCCAGAAAGAACATCACGAACTGCGAATCTTCTTTTGCCGTCATTTTGAGGAGCTGCTGGACGAAATCCCGGGACGGCTGGGCGGGTTCGGAACCGAGCATCGCGGCCCAAAGGCGGATGTTCTCGTCGTCGTTGCCGAGAAGCGTCGTCAGGTCGTCATCGGTGAGGCCGCCGAGGATGTGCAGCGTCCAGACGAGCCGCAGCTTGGTGTTGACGCTGTCGGCCATGGTCATCAGTTTGCGGGCCTCGGGGATAATCTCCTTGGCGATTTTGCCGGCGGCGGCCCGCTCTTGCAGCACGCACCGCGCTTGCCGCGTGAACCAGTCGTTGGTGTGGAACTGCAGTTTCAGGAGCTCGGCGTCGGAGAGCTTGGCGACGTCGCCGCGCCATGGTTTCGCCGTGCCGTGCACCACCCGGAAGATGCGGCCATTGGTTAAATCGACGCGATCGTAGTTATGGCATTCGCCGGTATCGGACCAGTCGGAAACGTACAGGCCGCCGTCCGGGCCGCACTTCACGACGATGCCACGGAACCAGGAATCGTTTGCGAACAAGAAGTCGGGCGAATGCTTGGCGATGTAGCCGCGCGGGGTGCGGTCGAGCCAGTCGCGGTTGAGGCGGTTGCCGTGGATGTTGCACATGAAGACGGAATTGCGGTATTCGGGCGGGAAGTTGTCGCCGAGATAGACGGCGCACCCGGAGTGGGCGTGGCCGCCGCCGGCTTCGCTGTGCTGTGGGCTGCCGTTGACGCCGGTGCTTCGCGAACTGGTCCAGGCGCCGCCGCCCCAGTGCAAATGATCCGCGCAGCTTTTCTGAAGCCCGTAAGTGTACGGATTCACATCGTCGCCGTACATCCGCTCCATGTGGCCGCCGGGAATCACGTTCCAAATGTGATGGATCACGCAGTTGGTGATGAACATCTGGCCAAAATCGTCCCAGTCGAGGCCCCACGGGTTGGTTGTTCCCGAGGCGTAAAGCTCGAAGCGTTTTTGAATGGGGTGGTAGCGCCAGACGCCGCAATCGAGTGGCGTTCGTTCTTTGTCCGGCGTGCCGGGCTTGCCGACGCGGGCCTTGGCCTGAATGCCGTTGCACCCGTACAGCCAACCGTCCGGCCCCCATCCCAGCGAGTTGTAGACGTTGTGCTTGGTGTCCTTGATATTCCAGCCGTCGAGGATCACTTGCGGCGGGCCGTCCGGTTTGTCGTCGCCATCGCGATCCGGTATGAAGAGCAGGTTCGGGGAAGAACAAAGCCAGACGCCGCCGAAGCCAATTTCGATGCCGGAGAGATTGACGCCATCGTTCAAGAAGACGGTTCGCTTGTCGAACTTGCCGTCGCCGTCGGCGTCTTCGAGGATCGTTACGCGGTCGCTTCCCTTGCCGTCCTTGCGCCAGTTCGGGTAGCTGAGACACTCGACGACCCAGAGGCGGCCGCGGGTGTCGAAGGTCATGGCGATCGGCTGCACGACATCCGGCTCGCCGGCGAACAGCGTCGCGGCGAACCCCGGCGGCACGGTCATGGCCTTGGAGGCCTCGGCAGCGGGAACCGGCCGATCGGAGGGTTTCGGATCGGCCGCGGCGAGCGGCGAACCAGCGGCAACAAGGAGAGCGGCAAGAGAAGCAGCGATTCGCATGGGAAGGCGCCGGCAGGAGGGAAACGGTGGGATAGCGATATGGTATCCGGCAACTGGAATCGATGCGAGGGGCCGCGACACGCCGTAGTGTGGATTTGGATCTTGGTGGCACAGGCATTCCTGCCTGTGCGAGCTTTCAGCAAAGGCAAGAATGCCTGTGCCACCAAACTGATGCACATCCCTCGCTCCCGGCTTTTTCCATTTTCCCGTAGTCCAATCGCTCGAACTACGGCATGATAGTATTGCTCGCCGCAATTGCTTCGGAATTGTCATGCGTCGTCGGTCGGCTTTTACCCTGATCGAACTGCTCGTCGTGATCGCGATCATCGCGATCCTGGTGGGGTTGTTGCTGCCGGCGGTTCAGAAAGTGCGTGAGGCCGCGGCCCGCGTTCGCTGCCAGAACAACCTGAAGCAACTCGGCCTCGCCGCTCACGGCTACCACGACGCGATGAGCAAACTCCCCGGCGTCGCCGATGTCGGCGGCCCGCGCTATACCACGCTCTTCATCGAACTCTTGCCTTACACCGAACAGAACCCGCTGTATCAACAGTGGGATTTCGCGAACCCCGGCAACAACTTCATCGGCGCCAGCCCGCGGGCCGCGACGCTGCTTCCACTGGCATTTTGCCCAAGCCATCTGAAGCCGGACAACGCCGGCTACCTAACGACATATGGCGGCAACGGCGGCCGCATCGCGTTTCCGCCGGCCCAGTGCACCGTCGATGGCATGTTCTTCACGACCGGGCCGAGTTCGCAGCCGCAGCCGAACCAGAGCGGCGTGACGTTCGTTGGCGTCAGCGACGGTCTCTCGAATACCATCCTGTTCGGCGAACGCATCCTGGGCGACGCCAACATGGATACTTATTTGTCAGCGCCGTTGACGCCCATGCCGGCCAACCCGCCGGTGCAATCGGAGATTCTGTACACGCGGTGGGCGCCGCCGTTCGACCAAAACGCATCCGGCGGGTTGCTGTCCGCCCAGGTCACGGTTGGCTACACGCACCCGACATCCTGGGCCCCGCCGCCCGCGTTGATCCCCGGCCAGCCGCCTCCGCCTCCGCCACCCGTGCCGTGGGGGCCGCTCAGCACGTTGTGGTACGCCCGTCTCGGCGCCTACGGCAGCATGCACATCGGCGGCGTGAACGTCGCCATGGCCGACGGCAGCATTACGTTCATGAGCAAGACGCTATCCTTGCCGTTGCTGTCCGCCATGAGCACGCGCAACGGCGGCGAAGTCCTGCCATCTCAGTGAACAATGCGGGAAGCGAAGTACGCCCACGGACGGCCGTCCTTGGGCTTCGTTCGGTCCGCCGCATCGTGCCATCGCTATGATAACTCGAACATGTCCGATCTTCCCACGCGCATTGTTCACGCGGTCACGCGGCCGAGCTACTCGCCGGTAAAGTCCAAAGTGCTCGCCAAACGGCTCGGCGTCTCCAGCGACGACTACCCGGAATTCCGCCGCACCGTGCGCGAGATGGTCCGCCTCGGCCGCCTTGCCGTGGGCGGCGGCAACACCCTCCGCGCCGGCGACCCGCACGGAACCATTACCGGCATCTATCGCCGCGCCCCTTCCGGCAACGGCTTCGTTCGCCCTCACACCATCGATGGCGCCCCCCAGCCGGACATCTTCATTCGCGAAGGAAAAGCCGGCGACGCCAGCACCGGGGATGAAGTCGTCGTGCGGCTGACGCGGCTCGCCTCGCAGACCCGGGATGCCGCCGGCGAAATCGTCGACGTCATCCAGCGGGCCACCCGCACCTTCGTCGGCACTTATTTCGAACGCGATGGCGAGGCCCTGGTCCGCATCGACGGCACCGTGTTCGCCCATAGCATCGCGGTCGGCGACCCCGGCGCCAAAGGGGCCAAGCCGCAAGATAAAGTCGTCATCGAGATGCTCCGTTTTCCTTCGCCGAACGAGCGCGGCGAAGGGGTCATCAGCGAAGTGCTCGGGCCGCACGGCCAGCCGGGCATCGATACGCTCTCCATCATCAAGGCATTCGGCTTGCCCGAGGAGTTCCCCGCCAACGCCCTGGAGGAAGCCCGCCAGGTCGCCAGCCAGTTTTCTGAAAGCGATCTCGCCGGCCGAACTGATTTCACCCACGATCTCATCGTCACCATCGACCCCAAGGATGCCCGCGATTTCGACGACGCCGTCAGCGTGACGATCGATCCCGACACGAACCACTGGGTGCTGACCGTCCACATCGCGGACGTGGGAGAGTTCGCGAAGCCGGGTGGGCCGCTGGATACGGAAGCCCGCCGCCGGGCCACGAGCATCTACTTGCCGCAGAAGGTCATCCCGATGTTCCCGGAGGTGATCTCGAACGGCCTGGCCAGTTTGCAGGAAGGGAAGTTGCGCTATGTGAAGACGGTGCGGATGGAGTTCACGGCGGCGGGCCAGCGCGGCCACGTCGAGTTCTTCAACGGCGCGATCCGCGCCAGCAAGCGCTACACTTACGAGGAAGTGCAATCGGAACTGGACGCCCCGCCGAGCCGCGCGGACGCACCAAGAAACACTCGGGTACACCCCACACCCGTCGCCGAGCTTGCGCTCGGCGACGACCTCCCCCACAAGGGGGGAGGTGAAAAAAACCGCCTCTCTTACACCTCCCCTCTTGTGGGGGAGGTCGCCATTGAGCGAAGCGAAATGGCGGGTGGGGGGAGACTCGTGCCCCCAGAACCTCTTGTTGCACCCGCAAGCCGCGCGGACGCACTTTCCCAGCACCTTCGCCGCATGCGCGACCTGGCTCTTTTACTGCGGAAGAAACGCATCAAGCGCGGCGCCCTCGAACTCACAATGCCCGAGGCCGTCCTC
>DATNBQ010000156.1:0-6291 GCA_035571955.1 Urbifossiella sp.
AGCGACCCACCCAAAGGCCGGCTTTCGGCCGCAAGCGGCCTCGATCGGTTCAAGTCGGAAGTCGATGCGAGATCGCCAGTTGCGTCAAAATTGGAAGGTGAATGATGGCCGCGCGGCCGCGCTGCGGCGAAGCGAAGAAAGCCGCGAAAGGCACAGGCATCATGGCACTTACGGCAAATGCGCGACTGCCTCGAAACAAAAAAAGCGGCCTCCAATTTTTAATTGCCGCGAAAGATCGAGGATTTCCGCAGAGAGGGGGGTGTTAGCGGCCATTTACGGCCGAGAATCTCGGCTTTCGGTGGAGCGATCGCTTGAGTTAACATCCTCTCATCCTTGCCTCTTTATCAACGCAGTTGGCACTCAGCGGCCGGACGAGCAGCAATGCCAGGATAAAAGCGACGCTTTCCCAGAATGGGGGACATTACGGATGCGAAATACACCGCGTTGCTGTCTTGCTCGGTTGCTTCAGCCGCGGCGATAGGTCGCGAACGAATTCTCCGTTTCCCACAGCGTCACTTCGATCACTGGTAGTCCGTGGCTCACGGCATAATCGAAGATCATCTTGGCGATATTCTCCGCCGTTGGGTTCACGTCCAGTTCCACGAACAGTTCGCCGCGCTGCCGCAGGTCCGGTAGGATGGGGTCGTCGCGGTGCAGGAGCATCCGGTGATCGAGGGCGTCGTCGATCCACTTGCCCAGCACGCGCTTGATTTCCGAGAAGTCGACGACCATGCCGAGCGGATCGAGGGCGGGCGCTTCCACTGTGACGACCGCCTTGCCGTTGTGGCCGTGCAGGTGGCGGCATTTGCCGGCGTAGTCGAGGAGCCGGTGGCCGTAGCAGAAATGGATTTCCTTGGTCACGCGGAACATGGCTTGCTCGCATAGGGCGTGGGATCGGGAACGCCGGCGGCGCGGAAGCCGCGTTGCCGCTCGCCGCACTTGATGCAGACGCCGCACGGAGCCTCGCCCGCCGGTCGAATGCAGGTGAACGTCAGGTGCAGTGGGAATTCGCGGCCGCGGCGAATCACATCGTCTTTATGCAAGTGGGCGTAAGGCCGCACAATGCGGACGCTGCCGGCGAGGCCGCGGCTCACCACCGCCGCGAAATCGTCGTAAAACTCGGGCGTCGCATCGGGGAACGGGTTGGAAGCGAGCGGCCCCGTCGCCAGATCCGGCACCTCATTGAGATGGCACCAGATCAGCGGCTTGGCGAACAACAGGACGTTGCGGCCGGGAAGAAAGTCGGCGTCGTTGGGAGCATCCGCCGCCGGCGCCGCTAGCCCCGTGACGCTCCAGTGCCGACCGTAGACATCTTTCGTCGGTTGGTCCAGTACGGTGAGCTTCGCCAAGTTCGGCCGGTGAATCGCTTCAAGGAAACGATCGAGCCAGCGGCGTTCCACCTCTTCCCAGAAGAGGCCGGTGCGAACGTAGATCGGGTGAACGACGGGATAAACGCGGAGGGCTTCGGCAAGAAGAACGGCACTGTCGAGGCCCCCACTCACCAGAACCGCCAGCGGGGCGGTCGGGGCAGCGGGCGGCCAGTCGATAGTGCGATCGAAGCTCACTCGGGAATTGTAGTGCCGCGCTCCCCGTTGGGTCGCGGCTAAACCCCGCTCACCACTTGCTGGTGAAGTCGTACGCGGGGTTGGCGGGGCGGATCGGTTCGCCCGGATGGCCGGGGGGCGGCGGCCGCTCGCTCTCGTAACGGTCATCGCCCGAATCGCCGTAGAAGTACCGATGCCAGCGCTTGCGTGCTTCTTGAACGTGAACCGCCGCCAGTTCGGCGCGACCCAGGACGAACACCACAACCGCCACCAGCACCAGCGACAACGACGCCGTCAGAATTCCCAGGAAGCCGCCGATAATCGCGAGCACCGTGCCGACAGTCACGGCGACGCGCGTGGCTTGCAGCCGCGGCATCCCATAACTGAGCACCGCCCGCAGCACCCGGCCGCCATCCATCGGGAATGCCGGAAGCAGATTGAACAGGCCGAGGAAGGCGTTGGCGATGAGCAGCCGGCCGAGGAACGCTTCCGCGAGCGTGGCGTGCTCCGATACCCACGACAGCGGCACGAGGTAGTTGCCGAGCAGAGCGCCGCCGAGGATGCCGAAGGCAATGGCGAAGTTCACGACCGGCCCCGCCAGGGCGATGGCAATTTCGCGGCCGGGGCGTTCGGGCATCCGCTCCAAGCTGGCGATGCCGCCCATGGGGTAAAGCGTGATGTCGCGGGTGGCGATACCGTAATGGCGGGCGGCCAGGGCATGCCCCGCTTCGTGCAGAGCAACGCAGACGAAGATGCCGAGCAGCACCACCACGTCGAATGCGGCTCCGAATATATCGTTCGCCATAACTCCGCTGAGGAAAACGAATAATGGCAATAGCCAAAACGTACCGTGGATTAATACGTCGATGCCGAACAGCTTGCCCAACTTCAAGGAACCAAACATGGCGGACTCCCTTCGGCGGATTTTCTCCGCCCTATGTATTATTCGAGGGGAGTACCGCGGTATTGGATTCCGCGCAACGAAAAACCACCCCCGTGGGTGGGCTCGAGCCGTGAGACGCTTCCAAGTGCGACTCAAGGCGTCACCGCGAACGGCCCAAACGGCAAGGAGACGCTGGCCATTGCGCCGGGAGTCGAGTCCTTGCCGATCACCTGTACCGTTCCGTTCATGGTGGCAGCCATAAAAGTGACCACCACCTGTGGACCCTTGCTGGGGACGGGGACGCCGGTTCCGAACCACCCTTCGGCGGGCGCCGCGCCCGGCTCCGTACCGAAGAAGTACGGCGGCGTGCCGCTGGCGCCAGTCGCCGTGAAGGTCACCACGTCGCCGACGCGGTAAGGCGGTTGTTTGTTAGCGCTGATGGTAATCGAGAACGCCGGCGCAATCACCGTTCCCTTCACGGTAACGAGAATCTGGTGGAAGGTCGTGCCGCCCGTCTGTCGGCAATCGATGAGGTAGTCGGTATCCGAAGCGCCGGCCGCGGGAATCGTGATCGTCGCATTCCCCGAGTTCGGCGCCATCGATCGCGTGACGAGCTGATTATCCAGTTCCGTGGTGGGATCGTCGGCGGCGAACAGGCGAACGCGGTGTTCCAGATCGAGCCGATTCGAACCGACCGCGACCATCGTGAAGCCGGGAGTGAGCGTTGCGCCGGAAAGAGGGGCACTGATTTGCGGGAAGGCCGAGCGCGGCGCCGTCAGCTTCGGCAGCAACGACAGCAACTTCTGAAACCCGGTCAGCAGGATTTGCAGATCTTTCTGGTCTTTATCTTTTGCCTCGGGCATGGGCGACTCCTGAAAAAGGGGATGAGGGGAATCACGGTTTCAAGGGAACGAGCCGGGCGTTGCGGAACCGGGCTTCCGCGTTGTGTACGTCGATGCCGAGGCCGGGGCCGAAAGCGGGAAGTTCGAAAGGCTGCGGCGGCTTCAATTCGCCCCGGAACAACCCCGCGAACTCCTTCGCTGCCCTGTGGGCGGTCAGTCGTTTGAAGGGCGCTTCGTTCCAGCTGCCCATGACCGCTTCGGATGAAATCTCCGCGGCCAGCTTGTGCCAAGTGAGTTCTGCCTTCCGTTTGATCGGAAGGATGGCCGACTTTTCCTTCGCTTCAATGCCGCGGCGGCCGGACAGCGGATCTTCCAGGTTCTCCACGTAAACTTCCAGCGCGACCTGCTCGGTCGCCTTTTCTTCCTTCTCGTTAACGGCTGAATATCTATTGAACTGAGCGATTCGGATGGCCGTGTAGATCGGTCCATTCGGCCCCGGCGTCGATTTGCGGCCGGCGAAAACACTGGCCCACGACCACGTCTCGTTCGAGGTGGCCAGGGCGTATTCCACCTCGAAGCGCACCGGGACTGGCAACGGCACGCTCACCAGTTCGATCCCAAGGAATCCCGGCGAGGCCAGCGTCAACACGTTATTGGGGCCGAGAATCGGAGCACCGCTCGAACCGGGGAGCGCCGACAGTGCCTCGAACGGCAAGCCGTTTTCGCCGAGCAAGGTCACGGTTTCGCCAGCCTGCAAGCGCTCGGCGATCGTGCCAACCGGTGGCGCCTGCGCCGCCGCGATCTCCGGGAGCGGCCCGGCCTCCTTGCGCGAAGCGATGGCCGCGATAACGGCAATCCCCGCGATGGTCGCCGCCAGGGCCGCGAGCCAGGGCCGCCAAGATCGCTTCGACTGACGTTTCTTCTGCCAGTGCGTGGCGGTGGTCGCGTCGCCGGCCAGCCATCGCTCGAGGTCGGCGGCCAGGTCCGCGGCCGAGGCATACCGGTCCCGCGGCTCCTTGGCCAGGCAGCGGCTGGCGATTGCTTCCAACGGCGCCGGCGCGGCCGGGTTGAAGTTCGCCATCGGCGGCGGATCGGCCGAGCGAATCTGCATGTACAGTTCCACCGGATCTTCGCTGCCAAACGGCCGATGCCCCGCGAAGACCTCATACAGCATGATCCCGAGCGCCCATACGTCGCACGCCGCCGTATACTCCGATTTGCGGCCCAGCGTCTGTTCCGGCGACATGTATTGCCGCGTTCCCATCGGCAAACCGGTCACCGTCATGTCCGAATCGTCGTCGATCCATTTGGCGAGGCCGAAGTCCGCGACCAGCGGTTCGTCCCCTTCGCCGATGAGAATGTTCAACGGCTTCAGATCGCGGTGCAGCACGCCCGATTCGTGCAGGTGCTGCACGGCCCGGGCGACTTTGACCATTAACTTGCAGCCGGCCACCGGGTCGGCGCGGAAGCGCGGCAAATGCGCGCTCAACGCCCCATCCGGCACGTACCGCATCGTGAAATAGGAGAACCCTTGCCAGGCGCCGGCATCGAACACCGGCACGATGTTGGGGTGCTCGATAGCCGCCAGTGAGCGGAACTCGCGTTCGAAGCGCGCCCGGAGCGTGGAATCGGCGCGGCCGGGGTGGACGATCTTCAAGGCGACGGTTTTGTTTAACTCGAGATGCAGCGCTTTATAAACCGTGCCCATGCCGCCGCGGCCGAGGATGCCGACGATGCGATAGCCGTTGATTGTGGGCAGTTGGGTCTCGGCGGAGCCTTCGAGCGGCGTGGCAGCGCCGCTAATCGTGGCGCGGTGGAGTGCCGCCGAACCCAGATCCGCGAGCAAGGCGGGCGCGATCGGCGATACCGAGAAGTGCGGATTGTCCGCCGCTTCCTCCCAGCCGGCGGTCGAGGGAACGCGGCCGCGATCCGAGTCTGGCACGCCGGTGATGGTGTCGGGCGAAGGCATCGCAGAAACCAGATGCTATGACGGTAAGAAGATGGTAACAGAGTGTCGGTGAACTGTCAGGAGAGGAAATGGACAATTCAGCGAGTGGATAGTTACCCCGCTGCCATCGCGCTTTCCACCGCGTGTAAGACCTCGTCGCGGGTTGGGGCCATCGGCTTCTCGACGCGGGCGCCGCTCGCCAGCTTGTGCCCGCCGCCGCCGAACCGCTCCGCCAACTTCGACACGTCCAACGACTTCGACCGGAAGCTTACTTTCGTGCTGCTGCCCGGCTGCTCGATGAACACGAGCGCCACTTCCACCCCCTCGACACTGCGTGGGAAGTTAATCAGATCCTCCGTATCGCCCGGCGCCGCGCCGGTGGCCGCGTAATCGGCGAGATGGATCTCCGTAAAGGCGACCTTGCCGCCGGCCCGCACTTGCAAGCGGTCGATGGCCACGCCGGTGAGTTTCAGACGAGTGAGCGGCGCGGCTTCATACAGCTTCTCGTAAAGCTCGGAGGGGTTGGCGCCGAGGGCGACCAGTTCCGCGGCCAGGGCGAACGTGGCCGGCGTCGCGTTCGGATGCCGAAACCAGCCGGTATCCGTCGCGACCGCCATGAACAAGTGGTTCGCGGCCAGCGGGCTCGGTTGCAGCCCGAGCGCCCGCGTGATTTCATAGGCCAATCGGCCGCACGATTCGCTAGTGATGTCCACGTAGCGTTCGCCGCCGAGGTCGTCTTGCGTCCGGTGGTGATCGACTACCACCCGCGGGATTGGGTTGTGCTTGATGTAGTCGCCGAACTCGCCAAGTTGGTTGAAGGTGCCGGTATCGAGAATCACGACGCAATCGCGATCGGCGAACAGGGGAATGGTCGCGGGTCGGAAGTCTTCGATGAGTTTGCGGCCGGGGTCGAGGAATTCGTAGCGCGGCGGCAACTTGCTGGCGATGGCGACGCGCGGCTGCTTGCCGATGCGGCAGAGGGCGTCGTAAAGGCCCAGCTGGGCTCCGAGGCCGTCGGCGTCCGGACGAATGTGCGTCATGAGCAGCGGCCGCTCGCGCGCATGGAGGAAAGCC
>DATNBQ010000157.1:0-4856 GCA_035571955.1 Urbifossiella sp.
CCCGGTGCCTGACGCGACGGAGCGAAATGTGCCGATTGCCGATATGGTCGTCGATATGGGAAGCGACCATCCGCCGGAATGGATTGTCCATCCGCGGACGCGAGCCGTGTACCGAATTGAGTCGCGCATCGGCCGGTTTACGCTGTATGAGCGCGTGGAGAATTACGCCGGGCCGCCGGTGCCCGATCAACCGGTGGCGCGGTTCGGAATTGGAACCGAGAAGCCCGATTAGCCGCGACCCGAAGGGGAGCACGCCGCGTATACTTTCGAGGAGCCTTGCCATGCCCACCGCGATGTTCGGCCTCAAACACACATTGTTGCGCTCACTGCGGACGTTCCCCGGCGTGCGCGAACTCCTCGACTTCTCGCGGCGAAACGTCGCCGTCGTCTCCGAGGCGCAGATCGACCAGTTCCACGCCGACGGCTACATGATCTTCGACCCGATGTTGCCCGAGGCCACGCTCGATCGCGCCGTGGCGGACGTCGCCGAGCGCCCGGAAGTGAAGAACGACCTGCACCACGGCAGCCGCGTCTTCGACGGCTGGACCGCAAGCCGGGCCATCAAGGAAATCGCCCTCGCCCCGCGCGTCATCCGCCTGCTGCGGCAACTTTACTACCGCGAACCACTCCCCTTCCAGACGCTCAACTTCCCCATCGGCACCGAGCAAAAGGTCCACTCGGACACGATTCATTTCCAAAGCGATCCGCCGTCGTACATGTGCGGCGTCTGGATGGCTCTCGAAGACATCGACATGGAGAACGGGCCGCTGATCTATTATCCCGGCAGCCACAAGCTGCCGCTCGTCACTACCGAGCACTTCGCCCCGGGACCCGGCTTCGAGCATTATTCCGTTTACGAAAAGGTGATCGAGAAGCTGGTGAAGGATCGCAACTTGACGCCGCACTATGCCGTGATCAAAAAGGGACTCTGCTTCGTGTGGGCGGCGAACCTGCTGCATGGCGGCAGCGTGCATCGCGACAAGGGCCGCACTCGCCATAGCCAGGTCACGCACTATTTCTTCGAGGGGTGTCAGCACTATCGGCCAATGGATAGTTACGGCGGCTACCGCCACTTGAAGCCGCCGAAATGGATCGCGTGAATCGCCGCGGCGCGTCTGCCAACCGATATTGACAGCCGCTCGCATCCTTCGGTGTAATCTCCCTCGCTTCGAAACCCTTCACGGACGGAGGACTGCGCAATGCGACGCGTGTTCACGTGGGGCTTGCCGCTCTACGCGGCGGTGATGACGGGAATCTTCGTTGGCAAGGGGATTCCCGACAACAGCCTTCGCGCCGAGGAGGATGCGGCCCGCGCCACCGTTATCAAGGCGGTTCCTCCGGCCTCCACAAATGTCCCGCCCGCGCCGGCAACCGGCAGCAACTACCCAATCCCGGCGCCGGTCGCACAGCCCAAGCATCTGTTCCACTTCGTCATTCGCTACGAGGGCGACGGGATGCCCGATCCGACCATGCTCGCGACAGCCGTGGCGGCCGCGGGCGACATTCCGATTTCCATGCCCAAGAAGTCCGACAAGCCGAACGTCGTCAAAGTCAAGGCGCCCGATCTGTTCCAGTTCATCATCCGCTACGAAGGGGATGGCATTGTCGACGACAATGTGGCGAAGGTGCTGAAGGACTACTTCACGGCCGCGCTGAGCGAGAAGGCTTCTCCGCCAGTGCGAGAATTGCGATCTGCGGGGAACTCCCCGCAGTACGGGGCGATGCCTCAGCCATCGCCGGAATCCCCGACGACCAGTTCGGCTGCCGCTTCGCCAGGAACACCCAATCCGCCTGCGACGTTAGTGCCGCCGAGGACTCAGGTTGCCCCGGCGACAGGGACTGCAGCCGTTCGGCGAGCTCCGGCGCCCGCACCGCGCAACACCGCGCCCGCGAAGCGGGCCCCGGCGCCAAAGCCACTGCCCGTTGACGATGAATAGGGTCGAACCAAGAACGCGAGCTATTCGAACGGGCCGGGAGCTTACCTCCCGGCTCGTGGTATCAACGGCGCGCTATTGAGCAGATTCGACGGGCAAGCCCTTGCCCCGGGCGGCCAGCAGGCGGCTCAGTTGATCCGCGGAGAGACGCGGGTCGTCGGTCAAAAGCGAGCCGAGCTCCGTCAATACGAACCCTTCGAGATCGTCGCCGCTCCACCCTTCGCCGATCAGACGGTGGCCGATCTGTTCGAGTGCCCGATCGCGCAATTTATCGGTTCGCCGCGAAATGCTTCCTTCGTGAAGGCCGAGCAAGCTGGCGGCGTCGCGTTGGCTGAGGCGGTAGCGCCAGCGCAGGCCTAGGAGCAGGCGTTCCTCGTCGTCGATGCCGCCGAGCCAGTCGCGGGCCGCCATCACGAACGACTCGTGCCAGCGGCCGGCGCCGTTTCCTTTCGGGCCCGAATCGAGCGGCATGGCGATGTCGTCGTCGGGCAAGGCCGTGACGCCGTGATGTTGGCGGAGCTTCGATAAGTGCCAGTTCTGGAAGACGCGGATGAGCCACGGTGCAAGCGGCCGCTGGCCGTCGTATCGCGCCAGAATCGGCAAGGTTTCCTCCGATTCGGGAACGATCAGGTTGCTCCAGAACTCGGTGACGGCGGTGTCTTGCTTTTCGTCGTCGCGAGGGTAAAGGCGGGCGGCGCGGGCGCGGAGCGCATCGACGAGCAGGCAATCGCTGCGGCCAGTGCGGGCGTTGAACAGCGTCTCCCAGGCCTGGTTCAGTCCTTCGAGGCAACCGATACAGACGGTCCAATCGAGGGCGTACAACCCTTCGAGATACGACGACCACGTGGCGGTCGGCGACTTGGGCAGAAAAATCGCGAAGGTGCGGGCCAGGTGATCGCGGAACCGCGGTTCGGCGATGGCGATGGCGGGAAGCTGAAGGCGCGTGAAGTGGTAAAGCAAGGCGACGCGGAGGCGGTCGGCGGCGGTAAGTGGTGCTACGGATTCCATGACTTTTTTATCTTACGGATGACTCCAGAAGATACCGGCATGGAATCGGAGTCGTTCACAGTTTGGCGTCGAGAATTGGAGATGAATGGCTGCGATCGCCGGCATGATCCGACCCGAAGCAGGATCGTACGTGGGCTGTTTTGAAATGCAACACCGGCTCTGTTGAGCTCAGGTTGAGAGCCAGCCATCCATTTTTATTGCAAATCTTTTGAGCGATTCAAAACCCTTATTGGCAAAGGGTTAATGCGACAATGAAGGCGAGAACTGACGCTCAATTTCGCAATTGGCACCGGGCCTGCTTTATCCACTCCCGAAGTCCGGTCTGCGAGTCCCGGACTTCGAGAAAGAATCTGACTATCAGTCAGATACCTTCCCAAACACGGGCACGGGAATAGCCGGGTATGCGAGTCCCCGGCCGAATCCCGTGCCCCACTTCTTTTATAATCCGATCCAATTCAAATTAACCTCAGAGGCACAGAGACACAGAGAAATCCAGAGAATGAGTTCTCTCGGTGTTTTTTCTTCTCGGTGTCTCTGTGCCTCTGTGGTTAAATTCAGATCCTCTTCGCGGAGCCGCGATGTTCGCTTCCCTGCCTTGCGGCACACATCGAATCACCGTCGACCTTGTTGAAGTGGGTCCAGTCCTCGTCACCGTGGACGTGCCGGCGAAGTCCGCGGACCCGTCCCCTCTGGTTCTCGCTTTGCACTATGCGTTCGTCGGTTCGCGGCCGGACCCGTTCACCGGCGGGCGCATGCTCGACGCGCTGCGGCCGGGACTGGCGTCGCTCGGGGCTATCATCATTGCTCCGGATTCGCTGGGCGGCCGCTGGACTGAGGCCAACAACGAGACGGCTGCGATCGCTCTTGTTAACCGGGCGATCGCCGAGTGCCGCATCGATCCGCGAAAACGCCTCATCACCGGTTTCAGCCGCGGCGGCGAAGGAACCTGGCACATCGGCGGGCGCCATCAGAATCTCTTCACCGGCGCCATCCCGATTGCCGCGCCGATTCCCGCGGAGAGTGGCCCCGACTGGTCGATCCCGGTTTATGCGATCCATGCCGAGAAGGATGAAGTCGTCTCATACCGCGCGGCCAAGGAGCATGTCGAGAATCTGAGGGCGAACGGCGCTCGCGCGGTGTTTCGGAGCGTGCCCGATCTGACGCACTACCAGACGGCGGCGTACGCGCGGTATTTGGCGGAAGGAATCGCCTGGCTGCAAAGCGAATGGTGATTGCTTCTTGATTTGGTGGCACAGGCGTTTTTGCCTGTGCTCTTGCCCCGCGCAGGCAAGAATGCCTGTGCCACCGAAAACTCACTCGGTCGGCGGTACTGCCGGTTCCGGTTCGTTGACGTTTTCCGGGGCGATCTTGGCCAGGGATGCCAGGCGGTCGCCTTCGTTCAGGTTCATTACGCGGACGCCCTGCGTGTTCCGCCCGACAATGCGGATGTCGTCGACGCGGCTGCGGGTCACCATGCCCTGCGTTGTGATGAACATGATTTCGTCGCCGCCGCGGATG
Source organism: Urbifossiella sp. (assembly GCA_035571955.1). Classification (GTDB taxonomy): domain Bacteria; phylum Planctomycetota; class Planctomycetia; order Gemmatales; family Gemmataceae; genus Urbifossiella. The sequence goes on from DATNBQ010000157.1 coordinate 4,461, forward strand.
GCGGCAATTCCGATCACCTTGCCGTTTTTGGCGGTGACGCGGACGTCCTTGAGACCCTTGCCGCCGCGATTCTGGCGGCGATAGCGCATCGACGAACGGTCCTCGGCGTCGGATTCGGGCTCGTCCGCGCTCGGCTCCGCGGACTCCGCCTCGCGGCTAATCGGTTCGTCATCCTCAACGAGCGGTTCTCCCGTCGACTGTTCATTGGGGCCGAATGGCGTTCGCTTGCCATAACCGAGCTCGCACACGGTCAACAAAAACCCATCCGGGTCCGCGACCACCATGCCGACGATCTCGTCGTCGCCGATCAATTTGATTCCTTTTACGCCGTAAGTGCCCCGGCCGGTGGAGCGGACATCGGCTTCCGAAAAGCGGATGGCCATGCCGTTCTTGGTG
>DATNBQ010000158.1:0-2146 GCA_035571955.1 Urbifossiella sp.
ACGGCCGGCTGCAGTTCGAGCTTGTTGGTGGCCGCGTTCCACGTCCAGACGGGAACGGTGCTGGGCGTGCCGTTGCCGCTCACCGCTGCGTCCAGGTAAGTTGCCTTGTGATCGGCGAAGACCTTGGCGAAGCCGATGAGTTCCCGAGCGGGATTCTTGCGATCCGCGCGGAAGGAAAGTTTCTCGAGCTTCTCGCGGGCGAACTTCTGCAAGTTCGGGGCACCCGGGTCGGCGGCGATTCGCCAGAGATATGGCCGATAATCGGTCTGCGCTTTCGTCAGCAGTTTCAGGGCGTCCGGCCGGGAGACGATCCGAGCGATTACGTCGTATTGTTGATCGGGGGTCATTCCGTCGAGGGCCGCAAGCCACCCGCCCATCGTTTGCGATTCCAGCTTCGGAATCGCTTCGCGAATGCCTTCGGTCACAGCCGCGTTTTGGTTGTTGCGGAACGCTTCGACCATGTACGGGATGGCGTAATCCCCGGTGCGCTTCAGTTCGAGTTCGGCGAACTGCCGCTCTTCGTAGGTCTCGCCGAGGTTGCGGATGTATTTGGAAACGCGGGCCGGGTTCTTCAGGAGCTTGTCGGTCGCTTCCTTGGCCCGCTTCACGAGCGTTTCGACGTTGGCGCGCGTCTGCTGATCGAGCTTGGCGTCGTCGGACCATTTCGGGATGGTGCGGAGCTTGCTGAAAACGGTGGACCCGTAGCGCGATTCGATGGTGAGGAAGTCTTGGTCCGTGGGGTTGCTGTCGAGGAAGGCCTTGAGATAGAGGGCAGCAACATCGTAGCGCCCCTCGGCGATGTGCTCGCGGAATTGCTGGAAGGCTTCTTCCGGCTTGAGCGGCGCTAGCTTGGCGGCTTCCTGGGCACGGACCGATGGCCCGGTCAGGGTCGAGACGGCCACAGTGAGACACAGCAGCGCAACCGCGCGCAGCGCTCCGCGGATCGAGACGGATTTCACCGGTGTCTCCTCAGGGCGAGCGGGGGGTGTAAGCCCCCTGATTCTCTTTTCCCAGAATCAGGGGGCTTACGCCCCCCGCTCGCCATATGATCACCTTCGATTTTGACGCCCGCGGCTAATTTCCGCAATCCTCTTCGCAGCGGGTGAGGTCCTGCAATGTCTCGCGGCGGCGGATCAATCGGTGCGTGCGGCCTGTAACGAGAACTTCGGCGGCGCGAAGCCGACTGTTGTAATTGCTGGCCATCGCCATCCCATAAGCCCCAGCACTGAAGGTGGCGAGCAGATCGCCGCGCGTTAAAGTCGGCAGATTCCGCCCTTTCGCCAGGAAGTCGCCCGATTCGCACACCGGACCAACCACGTCCTGGGCGAGCGTACCCGGAATCGCCGCCTCGAAATCCTCCGGCCGTTCCGGAACTTCCGATCGCGGGTTCACTGGCCAGATGCGGTGGAACGATTCGTACAAGGTCGGGCGAATGAGATCGTTCATCGCCGCGTCCTGGATGATATAGTGCTTGCCGCCGGTGGACTTGGTGAACACGACCCGGCTCACGAGGATGCCGGCGTTGCCGACGATGAACCGCCCCGGTTCGAGAACGAGCTGGCATCCCGATTCGCGGGCCGCCGGCAGAATCACGTCGGCGAACGTGGAGACGGGAAGCGCTTCTTGCTTGCGGTAATGGATGCCGAAGCCGCCACCCATGTTCAAGTACTTGATGTCGTGCCCCTGCGAGCGGAAGGCCTTGATGAGGGCCAGCGCCTTGGCGGCCCCGGCGGCGTATGGATCCGCCTTGAGGATGGGCGAGCCGAGGTGCATGTGGACGCCGACGATCGCCAGGCCCGGATGCCCGACCACGGATTTGGCGACATCGACCACGGTCTCAATGTCGAGGCCGAACTTCACGCCCTTCACGGAGGTATCGGTCTTGGCGTGCGTCTTCGGCGGAAGGTCCGGGTTCACGCGCAGGGCCACGGGGGCCTTCACGCCCATCGATTTCGCGACTTCGCCGAGGGCCAGAAGTTCCGCTTCACTCTCGACGTTGAAGAGGAAGACGCCGCTTTCGAGGCCGAATCTCATCTCGGCATCGGTCTTGCCAACGCCGGCGAAGACGATCCGCTCCGCCGGAATGCCGGCCTTGAGGGCACGGCGCAGCTCGCCCTCCGACACCACGTCGGCGCCGGCGCCGAGC
>DATNBQ010000159.1:0-10935 GCA_035571955.1 Urbifossiella sp.
GCGGCCGCGCGGCCATCATTCACCTTCCAATTTTGACGCAACTGGCGATCTCGCATCGACTTCCGACTTGAACCGATCGAGGCCGCTTGCGGCCGAAAGCCGGCCTTTGGGTGGGTCGCTTGCATGATGATGCTCCTCCGAGAATTGAGTCGTAAAAAGCGTAACATTCCTGCAAGAATGGTCAACCGAATGCGCGCCGAGCATCGCTCGACGGTCCGAGGCTGAGCCTCGTTAGCGTTACCCATAATTGAGACGCTTACCCGCCAGCCGGTAACGTGGGTCGATTCCGCTTCCATGGTCTTCTCATCAATTGCGAGTCTGTCGCGGCGGCGATATAATTGCCGCTCGTCATGTATCCACTCGCCGAAACGCTTGCCGAGCTGGTGTGGCTGCCGTCGGTCAATCCGATGGGGCGCACCGACCTGCCCACCGAGATTCTTTATGAATCGCGGGTGACGGCGTATTTGGAAGAGCGAATCCGCGGACTCGGCGCTGCGCCGCGGCGTCAAGCCGTCCGTCCCGGCCGCGACAACCTCATCGCCGTTTACGACCCCCCGAGCCCGCCGCCATTCACCGTCGTCTTCGAATGCCATCAAGACACGGTGCCGGTGGATGGCATGATTATCGAACCATTTGGAGCGAAGGTCGAAGGCGGCAAGTTGTTCGGCCGGGGCGCGTGCGACGTGAAGGCGGGGGCGACCGTGATGCTCGCCGCGTTCGCGCGGCTCATCCGCGAGCGGCCGGCCGGTTCCGCCCGAGTGATTCTCGCTTACACCGTCGATGAAGAGCATACGTTCCTCGGCGTGCAGAAACTCGTGGACGGGCTGAGTGCCGATTACGCGATCGTGGCCGAGCCGACGCTGTTGAACATCGTGCGTGCCCACAAGGGCGTGGTGAGGTGGATCGTGGAGGCGCCGGGGCGGGCCTGCCACAGTTCGCGCCCAGAGAACGGCGTGAACGCCATTTATCGCATGGGCCGCATTGTCGGCGCCATCGAGGAATACGCCAAGATACTGCAGTCGCAGCCGCCGGATGCCCTGCTGGGGGGGCGAACGGTTTCCGTCGGGCGGATTGCCGGGGGCGTGTCCGTGAACACGGTGCCGGATGTTTGCCGCAGCGACGTGGATCGGCGCTTGATTCCGGGCGAAGACGCCGCCGACGCCGGCCGCGATCTCGAAAACTACTTGAAAAGCTGCCCGGCCATCGACTTTTCTTTTACGCTCCGCGAGGCTCATGCGCCCTGTTCGCCACTGAGCCCCGAACTATCCGGCGAACTCGTGGAGCGTCTAGGCCAAGCGATCGACGCGGTGGTTGGCCGGCACGAGGTGCAGGTGGTGCCGTTCGGTACGGACGCATCGACGATCGCTCGCGCCGGCATTCCCGCCGTCGTCTTTGGCCCCGGCGACATCGCCCAGGCGCACACCAAGGACGAGTGGATCGAACTGTCGCAACTCGCGCCCGCCGCCGAGATTCTCTACCGATTCGCGCTCGGGAAGTGACGGAACGCACATTGTGGATTAGATTGAATTCATCACCATCACCCAATTAGCTGAGGAGCACCCGTGAGCATTGTTCGCATGGGCATGTCCGAGGACGGGAAATTCGGCGACGGTTACGACGCGATCTTCGGCAAGAAGAAGGAAGAGAAGCCGACCAAGGAAAAGAAGCCGGTCAAAGTGAAATCGAGCAAGAAGCCGGCGGCGAAGAAAAAGTGAGGTGGGCGAGGCGGGACTCGAACCCGCACGCTCCTCACGGAGCAAGGGATTTTAAGTCCCTCGTGGCTGCCATTACACCACTCGCCCAAAGCATTAGAGCCCGTCGCGCGGGCCGGGGTTCACCGGGCTCGATCGCGGCGGGCTCCAGTCATTTCGCGGTTACGCCAGCACGTCGACGAGTTGGCGGACCTGGTGGGCGCCGAGCCGGTTCACCAACTTGTGGATCGCGACGAAATCCTCGACGTGGATTCCCTTGCCGCTGCCGGCCGAGGGCACCGTGTCCTTGGTCGACCCGAGCGGCCGGCCGCGGCGCTTCTTGCCCCCCTTCTTCTTCGAAAGCGTCGACTTGTAGTTGGAAATGATGATTTTCGAGATTTCCTTGTCGTACTTCGACTTGATGTGCTCTTGCAGCGCCGTCGGCTTCGCGTTCCAGCCGAGTTCCTGTAGCGACGTGCGGACCATCTCCATCATGCTCGGCCCATCTCCCGCCTTCGTCCTGGCCATTGCGATCTCCCGTGAGGATGCATTCTTGAAATCACCACTATTCGCATTATGTATAATATCAGAGCGCATGAGTGTAGCGCTAAATGATTTTTTTTGGGAAAAGTGTGTGTATGTGTGTGAAGTGCGCTGAAGTTAGGCCTCACATCTCCACTCTCAATCCGACTCTTTCGTACAAATCCGCCGGAGCGGCGTCCTCATACGATTGGCGAATTGATATTGTTGGAACGCGGTTTCAACGCTTCGACCTCGGGGAGATCCTTGAGGGAATTGAGCCCGAAGGCCTGGAGGAATTTCTTGGTGGTTCCATAGAGTTGAGGGCGGCCGAGGGAATCGTGGCGGCCGGCAATGCGCACCAATCCCTTCTCCATGAGATGGCGAATTAATTCGGCACAGGCGACGCCGCGCACCACCTCCACTTCGGCGCGCATCACCGGCTGCTTATAAGCGATCACCGCCAATGTTTCTCGTGCCGCGGCTGTCAGACGAAGTTCGTGGCCGGTGCGCTTTAGCCGCGTTAACCACGTGTGATAAGTGGGGCGCGTGAGGAATTGATAGCCGCCGGCGATCTCTTCCACCTGGAATGCGGAGCCTTCCTGATGGAGGAGTTCCTTGAGCCGTTCGATGAGCTTGCGAACGTCGCTGGCACTGTTGATACCGGCGGCATCGGCGAGTCGGCGGGCCGGCAGCGGTTCGTCGGCCATCATCAGAATGGCTTCGAGGCGGGCGAGTTCGGCGTCGCGGCCGAGCGGGTCGCTGGGCGGTTGCTCCGCTGTCAGTTCGCCCCGCGATCGAAGCGCGGCCGGCAGCGCGGCGTTGCCGGGCCGCACCGAATACGGCCGCCGCAAGGCACTTCCAAACCGCAAACGCCGATGATTCACGCTTCACCGTGGCAAGTCGCCGCGCCATTCGGTAAACTTTCAACCTACGTGCATCCGCGACCGCGTGAAGAGGCTTGCCGTGCCGGAGTTTTGGTCCGCATTCTTACCTTACCCGTGGAACCTCGTCGCCATCGGCGTGACGGCGGCTGCCTGCTTATTCGCATTCATCGGCGGGGCCGCGTTCTTCGCCATCTGGGGCGAACGTAAAGTGTCCGGGCGAATCCAGGACCGCCTTGGCCCCACCCGCGTCGGGCCGTTCGGCCTGCTGCAATCGCTTGCGGACGGCATCAAACTCATCTCGAAAGAGGATCACGCCCCCACCGGGGCCGATCTCTTCCTGTTCCGGCTTGCCCCGTACCTCGCATTCTGCGCCAGCTTTTGCGGGTTCATCGCCCTTCCCTTTGGCGACCATCTCGTCGCCAAGGATCTCAACGTCGCCGCGTTCTTCATGCTCGCTGTGTTATCGAGCGAGGTGTTCGGCGTAGTGTTGGCGGGTTACGCCTCGGCGAGCAAGTGGTCGCTGTTCGGCGGCGTCCGCGAGGCGGCCCAAGTCGTCAGCTATGAAGTGCCGCGCGCCATGTGCGTTGTGGTGCCCATTTGCGTGGCTGGCACACTCGATCTCAACGCCATCGGCGTCCAGCAGACCGGCTGGTTCTGGGAATGGAACGTCTTCCACGATCCATTTACATTCGGGGCGTTCATCATTTTCTATCTCACGGCGACGGCGAGTTGCAAGCGGGCGCCGTTCGACTTGGCGGAAGCGGAAAGCGAGTTGGTCGCTGGATTCCACACGGAGTACAGCGGCTTCCGCTGGTCGATTTTCTTTCTGGCGGAATATGGCAGCATGTTTGCCGTCAGCGGCCTGGCGACGCTGCTCTTCCTCGGCGGTTGGCACACCGGCTTCTTGCCGTTCGAACCGAGCGACTCCGCGCATCTTGGCTTCTGGTTCGGCAATCTCATCAACTTCGTGGTATTCGCTGGCAAGTGTTCCCTGCTCGTCTTCGTCATGATGTGGCTGCGCTGGTCGCTGCCGCGGCTCCGCATCGATCAAGTGATGATGACCTGCCTTCAGTATTTCTTGCCGATCAGCTGTGTATTGCTGGTGGGGGTCTGCTTGTGGTTGTTGTTGGTGCCCGCGACATTGGCGGTGATTGTCAAATATGTATTGGCGATCGGGACGGCGTGCGGGTTGGCGGTATTGCTGGGAAGCGTGGTATTGCGGCCGCCGCCGATGTCCGCGCCGTCGGGCCAACTTCCCGGCGTCTGGCTTGGACGAACGACGCCGCTCACCGCGAAGAAATAACAATCGAGGACAAAAGCACTCCGGTGACTCGCTTCGCCGGCTCGCCAGCGCATCATGCCCCATCCGCGCTATCTCATTATTGTTCTTCTCTGGGCACTGTACTTCCATGCACTGATATTGCACCCAACGCAGACGTTCTATTCCGATTTCTCGGATTTCCTCGCCGAACATCTACCGGCGAAAGTCTTTTTGAACCATGCCTGGCACGAGACCGGCGCACTGCCGCTCTGGAACCCTTATCACTTCTGCGGCACGCCGTTCGTGCATGATATCCAAGTCGGCTGCTTCTATCCGCCATACGCCGTGATGTATCTCGTGCCGGAGCAGTCGCTGGGAGCCGCTCTCAGCTGGGTGATTGCCTTGCACGTGCTGGCCGCCGGGATTTTCATGTCGCTGTATGCTCGGTTCCGGGGACTGGGGAACCGTGGCCAAATCATAGCCGCGGCCGGATTCATGTTCTCGGCCAAGTGGATGACGCATTTGCTCTTGGCCGGGCACACCATCACAATCGGGCTGGCGTGGCTGCCGCTCGCGTTGCTCGGCTGGGAAGCGGCGATCCGCAAAGGAAGCATTTGGCCGGCGCTCGGGGCCGGAATCGCTCTGGCGCTGTTGGCGCTGGGAACTCATCCGCAATGGAGTTTCTACGCCGTCGTGTTCGCGGCTGCCTGGACATTTCCCGAGGAACGGACACGCAGCAATATCGCACGTTGGCTGGTGGGCGGCATCGTGGCCGGTGCGGTCGCGGGGCTGCTGTGCGCGGTGCAGTTTTTGCCGACGCTGGAAGCATCCCGCTATTCCGCCCGCAGCGTCGGCCTCGAATCGACGCAATCGCTGAAGGTAGCCGTTGCGACGTTCTTCGCGCTGGTAGGACCGTCGCCGACTTACGATCCGCCGGCGTCGTGGGAGTCGCGGGCGCTGTTTGGAATCTTTTGGCTTGCAGCGGCCTTCGCGGCTCCGCGACAGTACCGCTGGAAGCAGGGCGTACTGCTCGGGCTGATTGTTTTCGCGCTCGGCGGGGCGATGCTTCTGGAATGGCTGCCGGGCTTCAACTTATTCCGGGTGCCGTCGCGGATGCTCTTGATCGCGACTTTCCCGGTGGCCTTATTGGCCGGCGCCACAACCGACGCGCTGCAGGCATCGGAGTGGCAAGCGGAACAGCGCATCCATTTGCGGCGCGTCCTGCTGCTCGTAATGGTTGTCGCTGTTGTGCCGGCACTGTCGTGCGTCGCGTGGATGATGGCTCAAGCGGGGAGCCCCGGCCCCATCTGGCGGATGTTCATTCAGTACTGGGTGGCTGCGGCAATCGGCCTGGCGATGCTGGCTTGGATTGGTTCTCGCGGAGTTCGCCCGGCCGATCGATCACTAATCTGGGGCGCAGTCCTAAACGCCGAGTTGTTCGCGGCCAGTTGGGGATTCGTCGAAGTTCGTCCGCAAGCCGACATTTACCCCGATTCCGCGCTCATCCGCTTTCTCCACGACAATGCCGACCCGGCGGCGGCCCGCGTGCTCGATATCGACGCGGGAACCGGACCGCACGATCGCTATGCGCCTCTCGGCGGCGGCGCCCCCGAAGCGCTCGTCGATCGCATCGCCATGCCGCGCGGCTACAACCCACTGGATGTCCGCCATTACCGCGAATTCATCAACTTCGTCATCGGCATCGACGAACCTCTGCTCGGGCTGAACCCGGTCGCCCAGCCCATCATCCCGAACTTTTCGCGAACCAATCCAAAGCTCTTCGAGCGACTGAATGTCCGCTACCTGGCATGCTTCCAGGATTACGCCGCGAATCCGGAGGTGCAGGCCGACCCCGGCTTGCGGCTCGATCCCGAGCAGTGGCGTCTGGTGAGCTTTTTCCCGGACCCGCCGGCAATTCCGGCGTTGCCCCCGCAGCGGCCACTCCTGTTGCCGCCCGTACTGGTCTACGAGAGCCGAAGTTGGAACGCGAACCCGCGGGCTTATGTGGTTCCCCAGGCCGTGGCAACGCCCGATGGCGGCGAACTGGCGGCGCTCAAGGCTAACGACTTCCGCACCACCGTGCTTATAACGAGCGATGCTCCGTTACCACCGAATGGCAATGCAGTGGTTCAACGAATCTCAATCGCCGAGTACCGCCCGAACCGAATCGCGCTCGATCTTGCCGGCGCCGGCAGCGGCTTCCTCGTGCTGGAAGACGTGTGGTTTCCGGGGTGGACGTGCCGGATCGATGGTGTTGAGACGCCGGTGCTCCTCGCGAACCACGCCTTTCGAGCCGTGGCGATTCCCGCCGGAGCGAAGGAAGCCGTGATGACGTTCGAACCGCGATCTTACCGAATCGGCTGGTGGATAAGCGCTTCCGCGCTCGGCGGATTGATATTACTTGGAGTGCTACGACTAGTGCGGCATGGTTACTGACGGTCGGGAAAGTAAAGCTAGCCAGCCAGCCCCACGCCTCTCCGCTGGGGAGAGGCCCCAATCTCGCGCCAGCGAGATTGCAGTGAGAACCCATCCATGCGTGGAATGAAGATGGAAGTGTAAAAGGAGAGAGAACCGCCCACATCTGTCAAATATGACGGGTCTCGCGATGAGAACCTGAGGAGATCGAGACAGCCTTGAGGCCCAAATCTCCTCACTACTCCGTCCATATCTTTTGTGGTTGGTTTTTTTGGGTAATTAGCGATCTCCGCCGCGTTTGATATCCGTGCTTTTCGATTCGTCGCGTACCGGGTCGGAATCGGCAAGCGATGAGCCAGCGGAGCCGGGGGCCGCCGCGAAGTTAAAGAGCATCGCCGCCGCACCCTCGCCGCGAATCACCCGTTCGCATCGGCCCAAGCCTTCCGCATAAGTCAGGATCGTCGATTCCTCGTGGCGATGGCGGTGGCTGAAGACCAGCCAGACGCGCGATTGCCCCCGGAGCGGCAGCAACTGCTCGCGATACTCGGCCTCGTTTTTCCGCGCCTCGGCGCCGACAATCACGGCATTCGCGGGGAACGGCGCCTCCCGCGTGTAGAACGCGAACGCCGGTAGGGCCCCGTAGTAAACGTACATGCGGTCGCCCGCTTGCCAGGCGCCGCGCACTTGCATCAAGACGGGCTGCAACTGCTCGAATCGCATTGGCCGGCGCAGTTCCTGATACGTTTCCAGGGCCGGCGCCGCCAGGATCACGCTAAGAAATAGCGCCGCGGCGATCGGCAGCGGGCGGGACAGGGCCGCGACAACCCGGTAGGCGCCCTCGGCGACGCCGAGCACCATGATCGGCGTGAGAAACAGCAATAGCCGACCGGCAAACGGATACTTGTGCAAGCCGGACGCCACGAGTGCCAGCAGTCCGGGAACGATCAGCGCGACGGCTACTCGCCAGTTCCGCTTCCACAGGCTCGCCATGCCGATCAGGAAGAAGACGGCGGCGATTCCCCCGGCGCGAATTTCCGTTCCTCCCATCCCGCCGGGATAAGCGAAGGGCGCGAAGAAGTGATCGAGCAGCCACGCCGCATCGCCCGGCGACTGCGGCGGCAACGGCAGAAAGTGACCGTCCCAGTAGCTGAGGAGGTACTGATTGTTGCCGAGATTCTTCAGGCAAAGGAGATAGCAGGCGGCGAAACTGAGGAGCCAGCAGGCGACGGTCGTGGCTGCCGCGAGGAAGCGCATTCGGTTCTTGTTAAGCATGCCATCGGCAAGCAGGGCGGTACCAATGCCGCCGAGGATGAATGCCGCCGGGTGCGAGAACCAGACGGCCATCGCGCCAGCGGCCGCGAGCACCGCCCAGCGGCGGAATCCGCCTTCACCTTGCAGCAAACTCGCCGCACAGGCGAACAGCCCGATCGCAATGGCCGCGTCGGTGGCGTACTGCTTGCACTCGGCGGAGTAGCTGATAAGGAACGGGGAGAAGCTGAAGAGCGCGATGGCGATGGTGGCTGCGGGTCGGGGCAAGAACTTCCACGCGATCCAGGCGAATCCGATGACGCCGAGCATTGAGCCGACGAACGGAATGAGTCGCAGGCTGCGTTCCGTGATGCCGATCGTCGCGATGGCGGTTTTGACTGCGAGCAGGAAGCCGACGGGCGCCCCTTGGTTCCAGTCGAGCGGTTCCAGGAGCCGGGCCGGACTCCGCTCGATCAGGTTTAAGGAAAGCATCGACTCGTCGATCCACAGGTTGCGGTCGTTGAGCCACGCTGTTCCGCGGAGCGTGATGCCCAGTAAGGCGACCACCACGATGACGGCCGGGCTCGTCCACCATTGCCGCGGTTCGGGAACCGGGCGCGTTACCACGACGGGGGGCGGTTCGGGTATGGCTTGCAAACGATTGACGATGAACGGGCTTTCCGCGGCGTTCTTCATGCGGCACCTTCCTGATGAAATCGGCGAGGCGAAAGCGTACCCGCGAACGGAAACGGGGGTCAACCCGGATTGCATCCGCGCCCCCCGTTGGGTCGCGGCTAAGCGTGCGTTATCTCGTCGGAAGATTTCCGGTTGAATGGTTACGATTCGCGGGCAAGGCCGCGGATGTTGAGACAGGCATCGTTGGAACCATTACTTCTTCGGTTTCGCTTCGACCTTGTCGATGGCTGCCAGAATGGGATCGCAAGGTCGGATTCCAATGTCCGGGAGGGATGCTGGTGCAGCCGGCGCGTTAGACGGTACATTGCTTACCGATAGCAAGGTGCTCAGGCGTTTCTATACTTCTTTCAAGGCCGGTATGGCCGGCATGGCCGCTGGCCCCAACTTGCCCAGTTCTCTCGCCACGTGATATAGGATTGCGGGGATCTCCATCTTGAGCAGCGTGATGAGAGGTCCGTGCCGCAGTTTCTCGATTCTTCGCAGGTGCGCAGGTGCAGTCAAGATCAGCCGAGAGGCGTTCGACGCTAAAAACCCCTTCTGACCCTTCTGACCCTGGCGCTCCAGGCTTACGCGGGGTTCGGATGAAGTGGGCGGACAGCGCGAACCCCGCCACAGCTATCTTGAAAGATCGTTCGACCGGCGCTTGGAGCGAGCCGGTTTGCCCTGCGCGGCGGCCCGCTCCCGCTCGGCGCGGATGCGGGCGAGCAGGTCGGCGGCGGGTTCGTAGGAGCGGTTCTCGCGGCGGGCGAGTTCGGCCTCGGTCGGCACCAGTTCACCGCGGAACGACTTGGCGAGAATCGATTGCGTGAGCGACTCGACCCGCTGCCGCGCGGCGTCCAGTTTCGCCTCGATCCGGTCGGCCAGCGCGAACAGGGCGTCCACCCGACGGACGATCTCTTGCTGCTCGGGGACGGGGCACCAATTCAACTCGTAAGATGCGAGTTTTTGGGCATTGATGTTCGATTGGCTCACACCATCGGTTCGGACGTGCAGGCAAAACTCCTTGAATGAGGGGGCGTTGAGGCAATAGTTCAAGAAATGCGGGTCGAGCTCGCTGCCCGTCAGCACGCGAATGAGATAGCCCGCGAACACGGCTTCACGTTCACCCCGGAAAAGCGATGTCTTGCCGACAAGTTCGGGGCTGTTGGTCCGATTGAAAAGCACGGTATTGGGGGAAAGCCGGTACTTGGCGATCTCTTTGGGATCGTCCGTGTAGACAAGGTCATACCATTCGATCCGCCCGTCTTGCAAATTCCCCATCCGTAGGACAGGTACTCTCCCAGACTTCTGCGACTTCTGGCTCGAACCATACTCGAATCTTGTGCAGAGTTCGGATAGCGGTCGTATGGACCAGCCTGCTGGCAGTTCGTCGTCATCCGGGCAATCCGTTTCGGTGACTCGCCAATCGGCGGTGAGGCGGCCGGAGCAGGCGGCGGACAGGACCGATTGTCGGAACCGCTTCAGGATCGCCGGCACCCGGTTCAGCCGGTCGCGGGCCGCGTTCATGCGGGCCAGCAGCGCCTCGACCGCCGCCACGATCCGCCGCTGCTCGGCCAACGGGGGAAGTGGGATCACCCAATCCCGAACGAGTGCATTTGAGAGGTTGGGTTGTGCCCCTCCTTGACCCGCCTCGATCAAAGCTCTGCGCTGTGACAGCAAGTAGAAGAAGAGGAAGCGGGCAGAACTCAGTCGGGTATCGATGATGCAGTTGGCACAAGCCTGGTTTGTCGCGGCGTCGATGGTGAGAATACCCAGCTTCCCGATTGTAGCGCCGTACAGGGCAACTGAAAGTGTTCCTACCGGTAGAAGTTTCGCAGCACTGTGATTTAGACCTTCAAACGTAATGGATTCATCAGTTCGTGTGACATATCCATCGTTCAGGTCCCCGCTCTTTATCCATGGGATCGTTCCCCCAAAGTAACTTGGCATCTTTCGAGACGGCGTACCGCCGGTCGCCCACTCACCCGTCTCATCGAGCGCCGTCGATGCCCACCCTTCCGGCAGGTCCCCATTCTCTTCGCCGTTCATGCGCCGGCCTCCTGCCCGAGCAGGATGTGGAAGCCGGCCTGTTCGAAGTGATGGTCGCCGGTCAGGGCGTCCGTCAGTTCCAGTTCGGTCATCACGACGAACGAAACGCAGTCGGTGAGCGACCAGTCCTTGTCCGGGCGGGCGACGAAGAGTACCACTGCCCGTTCGAACAATTGAGTGGACGCCGGAA
>DATNBQ010000160.1:0-2035 GCA_035571955.1 Urbifossiella sp.
TGCTCGTCGCCAACGCCCAGACCGATGCCCGCTTCAGCGGCGGCGTCAGCATTCACAAGCACCACATTCGCGAGGTGATTTGCGTGCCCATGAAGGGCCGCCGCGAGGTGCTCGGCGTGCTCTTTTTGGATACGCAATCGACGCTCAAGCAGTTCGTCGCCGGCGGAACCGAGAGCGGCAAATTTACCGAGGATCACTTGCAACTGGCCAGCGCCATCGCTCACCAGGCCGCGATCGCCGTGGAAGAATCGCGCTATCATCAAGCTTTGGTGAATGCCGAGCGTCTCGCCGCCATCGGTCAAACCATTGCCGCGCTCTCCCATCACATCAAGAACATCATGCAGGGCGTCCGCTTCGGTTCGGACATGGTTCGCACCGCAATGACCGACCACGATGACGACCTCTTGTCCAAGGGCTGGCGGCTCGTCGAGAAGAATCAGGGCCGCATCGACCACCTGATCCTCGACATGCTCAGTTATTCGAAGGAACGCGAGCCGGCCATCGAACCGACCGACTTGAACAAGCTCTGCGAGGACGTGCTGGAAACCGTTCGCGGCCGGGCCGAGGAACGCGGCGTCGAACTGGAACGGCATCTCGGCGCCGGTGTCAACGCCGTGCCGTGCGATCCCGACGGCATCCACCGGGCCGTGCTCAATCTCGTTTCCAATGCCATCGACGCCGTCGACGATCGGCCTGGCGCCAAGATCGCCGTCCAAACGCTGCTGGAACCCGACGGCAACTGGGTCAAGGTGATCGTTTTGGACAACGGCCCCGGCGTCCACGCGGAGCAAGTGGAAGACATTTTCAAGCCGTTCGTGAGCACGAAAGGCAGTCGCGGCACGGGGCTCGGTTTGCCGGTGAGCCGCAAGATTCTCCGCGAACATGGCGGCGACATCGTCGTGCAAAGCGTACCGGAGAAGGGGACGAAGTTCATGCTGCGGTTGCCGATGAAGTCGGCCTTCGCGCCGGAAAGCGGCAGCGGCACCCACGCCTCGCCGGCTATGAAGCCACCCGATTAGCCGCGACGCGGAGTCTGCGGAGCGGAGCGCGCCTCGACGTCCTGGCCGATCAGTTCCAACACGGCCCACAGCGACGGATCGTCCGCGAAGGGAAAGTCGCCGTTGACGCTCAGGAACTGGTCGCCGAGTTCGCGATCGCGGACCACGTAGTAGACGCCGAGGCGCGGGTGTTCCGCCGAATCGAAGCCGCTAAGCACCGCCGCCGGCAGGAACGCCTCGACGCGATAGCCGGACTTGGTGCGGATCGTGCGGAAGGGAATGTCCGCGGCACTAGCAAGCGGTGCGTCTTGCAAGGCCCGGTTGATTTTCATCGGCACGACAATTGGTTCGTCGTGATCTTCGCCACTCCCTGCTGGAAGAAAGTGGAACTGATGGCAATAGCGGCTGGCCCGGTGGCTGGCGCGGGCATCGCGGGTATCGATCCACAGCATGAGACCATCGGACGACCACGGCCGCGTCGCGTCGCCAGCCGGCGGTTGCTCTTTGCCATTTACCGTCGCTTGAACCGCCAGCCCGAACTCGTTCCACGCCAGCCGCACCTCGGCGAAATTCGCCTGGCCATCGAGTGCCGCGAAGTTATCCAGCCTTGCCGTCTCCGGCAAATCGACCAGATGCTCGGCATCCTCGGACTGGTCCGGAACACCCGCCACGTAAGGGCACGGATGGCACATCCGCACCAGGAAGCGATTGGGGATGATCGATGCCACACCAGTAACTCCATGGGAATGTGCCGGCCCTGTTGGTTTTACCGGGCGAATCGCCTGGAATAAAGCGGCACGATATCCGGATCGCGCAAAAGGGTTGACGCGGGATCGATTCCGCTAAATCATGAGGAGAAGTCGGCGAATTACCCATTGACAAGAACTCCGGTCGCTCACGCTGCCGGTTCGCTGGGGAGGCCCGACGCATCATGGAAACTCCGTTCCTGGTGTGTGCGATTCTCGGCAGCACGCTTCTGCTGTGCCAGATGCTGACGAGTTTGCTCGGCTTCGGCGCCGACCACGACACGGATGCCG
>DATNBQ010000161.1:0-5365 GCA_035571955.1 Urbifossiella sp.
TGGGCCGCGAAAAAGCTTGGCCCGACCATCGCCGGCATTCGCCGACTTGGCCAGCGTATTCGGAGCCATTTCGCCCTGTGTTACACCTAAAAACGGATGAGCCGGATATTGAGAGGAGATTCTCTCCTCGCCGCCATTGAAGGAATATCGCGCGACAATTCTCATTGCGGAGCCTCTCCTTTCAGCCATTCTTGAGGGACCTTGCTGACTTTTTCTCGTCCAGTCGGCTGATAGACCGGTTTTCCCAACTGTCGATAGCCGAGAACACCCGAGGCCAGGTCCGCGAATCGCTTTTTTGCAAGCTGAACGTACTCGACTTCCTTCTCGCAGCCGATTGCCTTACGGCCGTGCCGGACAGCTGCCAACAGCGCTGAGCCCACTCCGGAAAAGGGATCGAGCACTCGATCGCCCTCGTTGGTTAGTGCAAGCACGCAGCGTTCCACAAGTTCGATTGGGAACTGACAGGGATGCATCGTCTTTTCAGGATGGTTTGCTTTTACATTGGGAATATCCCACAAAGCACGCTCCCAGTCGTTTACGACGATATTCCATTTGTCCGATGGATTCTTTCCAAGTGGATTGCCCGAAGGCTGCCCTCTCTTTTCCCCTTTGAAATGGGTCTTGCCGGGATACTTGGAAGGAACCCGAACGGGGTCGAGATTGAAGGTGTAGCGGTTTGATTTCGTAAACCAGAGGAGCGTCTCGTAACGACCTGAAAAACGACGGGACGCGTGCAGCCCATGATCGAAGTGCCATATGATGCGATTGCGCAGCTTTAAGTCATATTTCTTGAACAAGGGGTAGTAGAGAATGTCTAATGGTATGATCTCACCATCGATTACATAGTTCCCCACTTGCCAGCACAAGGAGCCGTCACTTGAAAGAACGCGCACGAGTTGTTCGAGAATGGGATCAAGCGTCTTCAAGTAAGAGTCAAGATCCGTGGCGTTTTCGTACTCTTTCCCGATGTTATAAGGGGGCGAAGTAATAATGAGTTTGATGGTTCCTGTTTGAAGATCGCGCAGGAGAGTGCCGCTATCGCCGTTGAGAATAACCGCATCAGCATCTGCATCGAATGAAGTAGCAACATCGATGCCCCAAATCCCTTGTTGGCGATAAACGGTCGACATCTCAACTTTCTCAATTCATGGGCACGAGTGATGATTAACCACCCTAGCTTACGGCGAAGATGCCGCGGTTCAAGGCAGGAGAGTCGTTTCACGCTTCCTGTCCACCGCATTCTTTCAGGATCGCCCGGAAGGCTTCGACAGCGGCCGGAAATAGGTCGGGGCCGGTGTGGCCGCCGGTGGAACTGCCGCCGCGAAGGTGCGGCTCCATCACGGCGAAGCCGCGATAGCCGCGCTTCACCGCGTCGCGGATGCTGTGGGCGATCTGCCCATCGCCGCACCCGGCCAGCACGCCGTGCTCGTGGCCGGCCGCGTGCCCGCCCTTCTTCCAATCCTTGATGTGCAAGTGCGCCGTGTACGCCTTGGTCTTTTCCCAGCCGGCGACCGGATCGTAGTTGCAATAAGCGTAGTTGGCGGCATCGTAGGCCCCACGCAGCGACGGGCTGTTCACCGTCGCCAGAATGTCCTGGACGCGTTCCGGCGAGTCGCCGTAAATGCGGTGCTCGTTTTCGTGGAAGAGCACGAGGCCGGCCTTGGCGGCGATCTCGGCCTTTACGCTCATCCGCCGCATCACTTCATCGCGATGCGCCGGCCAGTTTTTCGGGTCGAACTTCGGATCGTTGCCCGGCGGGTAATAGCTGAAGACGCGGATGTTCGGCGTGCCGAAGACGCCGCACAGTTCCATGGCTCGCTTGAACTTGTCCAGGTGCGGCTCGAACGGTTGATCGAGCGGATACTTGCCGATCGGCGAACCGATGGCCGACAGTTGAAATCCTTCGCCATCGAGCAGTTTCTTGAACTCGCGAATCGCATCGTCCGAAAGGGCGAGCACGTTGATGCCGTGTATGGAGCGGAACTCGATGGCGCGAATGCGGCACTTCTTCAAGACGGCGATTTGTTCGCGCGGGTCGGCGGAAATCTCATCGGCGAAGGCGGAAAGCGTAAACACGACAATCCTTTCGGTGAAATGCGGCGAGTGCAGACAGATTAAGCCGCGAGAAACCAATTGGCGAGGAGAAAATCTATCGGCACCGCGCTTGCATTGTCTTCTCGCATGGCACGGCTGCGCCACGTTTCGGATTCGCTTCCCGGCTACACTCGCGAACGCTTTGGCAACTCATTTCGCTACCGCGATCCGTCGGGCAAGCTGGTGCGGTGCGCCGCGGAATTGGAGCGGATTCGCTGCATCGTGATACCGCCGGCCTGGGAAAAAGTCTGGATCTGCCTTGTGCCGAACGGCCACCTTCAGGCCACCGGGCGAGACGCTCGCGGCCGCAAACAATACCGCTACCATCCCGATTGGACCGCCCGCACCGGCGGCGAGAAGTTCGACAAGTTGGCGGCATTCGGCAAAGCACTGCCGGGCATTCGGCAACGAGTGCAAGCCGATCTCGGCCGCCCCGGCGTTCCCCGCGAAACGGTACTCGCCGCCGTCGTTCAATTGCTCGATCGCACCGCGCTCCGCATCGGCAACTCGGAGTATGCCCGCAGCAACGGTTCCTACGGATTGACGACACTGCTTAACCGGCACGTCGCTATCGAGGGCGGGAAGATCCAGCTTCGCTTCCGCGGCAAGAGCGGCATCTGGCAGGAACGCTGGGTAAACGACGTTCGCCTGGCGCGGATCGTCGGTCGGTGTCGGGAACTGCCAGGCCAGGAGTTATTCCAGTACCTTCGCGCCGATGGCCGCCCGCATGCGATCGGTTCTACGGAAGTGAACAGTTACATTCGCCGGGCCGGCGGCGGCGACTTCACGGCCAAGGATTTCCGCACCTGGGCCGGTTCGGTTAAGGCGCTCGAGTTCCTGGCGCTGTTCCCCTATCCGACATCAAAGGCAGCTACGGAACGCTCGGTGCGGGAGGTCGTCGATCGGGTCGCCGGCGTTCTCGGCAACACGCCGGCGGTCTGTCGGAAGAGCTACATCCATCCGAAAGTGTTCGATTCCTTCGCCCAGAATGCGCTTCCCACGCCAAGCACTCGCCACCGGAGCGGCCTTTCGCCGCCCGAATCGCGATTGCTGAATCTGTTGGCTGGCCGGTCGGGTCGCCCCAGGTCATGAATCGCTTCCCAATTCGGTTTTTTGCATCACTTCCATCGGCGGTGGGCAAGAATAGCGGAACGACCTCGGCGGGATGTCCGTCAAGGGTTCAGGCTCCTTCGCCAGGGTGACCGGCATGTCTGCCGCCGCTGTCCGCGGGTTGGCTCGCGGTCTTGGGCCGCCCGCTATCTCGACGCCCGACGCCGACCTCGTCTCCGCGTTCGCGCTCCGCGGCGATGCCGACGCCTTTGCCGCTCTGGTCGCCCGCCACGGTCCGACCGTGTTTGGCATTTGCCGGAGGCTGCTCGGCGACGCCCACGACGCGGAGGATGCGTTCCAGGCCGTGTTCCTGGTACTGGCCCGAAAGGCGGATTGCATTCGCCCGCCGGGCGCGGTTGGCGGCTGGCTTTATGGCGTTGCGGTGCGGACGGCGAACAAGGCGCGAGTGGCCGCTGCCCGGCGGCGGAGGCGCGAAATGAAAGCGGCGATCGTCGAGGCAAACGCCGGACCCGAGCCCGGTGAATTCCTCAACCGGCAGGAGTTGCGAACGGTGCTCGATGCCGAACTCGCCCGGTTGCCGGAACCGCTGCGCGCGGCCATCGTGCTGTGCGACCTGCATGGGAAGTCCCGAACCGAGGCGGCGGCCGAACTCGGCTGCCCCGAGGGAACCGTCGCGGCTCGCGTCCACCGCGCCCGCCAGAAGTTGAAGGCGGCGCTGGCCCGCCGCGGGCTCGCCTTGCCTTCCGTCGGCCTCGCCGCCATCCTCTCACCGGCTCCGGTTTCCGCTGCCCTGGCGCGCTCGGCCGCAGCCCTCGCCCATGGGGCCGCCATTCCGACCGTTCTCGCCCTCGCCCACGAGGTGATTCGTTCCATGGCCACGACCACACACGCCCTCACTGCCGGCCTGCTTGCCCTGGTTGCGGGTAGCCTTCTTGCCGCTGCAGGCCTCTCCGGCATGCCGGAGAAACCGAGCGATGCGCCTGCCGTGACCGTGGCCGCGAATCCGGGTTTTGGGGTTCCTGCCCCGCTCGATCCATCGACGAGCCCGGTCGAATGGAAGGAAACGAACGTGCTGTCTCTCCCCGGCTGGCTCGCCGGCTCGGTGACATACGCCTCCAACGGCAAAACGCTCTTCGTCGGCGGGACCTCCGGCCGCGTCCAGGCATACGAAACGGCCACGTGGAAGAAGTTCTGGGAGCACCAGGAGCCGACGAATTTCGCTGCCGTCGCCCCGAGCCCCGATGGCAAGAGCGTGGCGGCGACCTTCAAGGACGCTGACCGCCGCTGGGGCATCCGCTTGCTCAATGCCGCAACGGGAAAGCTCGAACTCACGCTCGATGAAGGGGGTGTGCCCGGCGCCGTCGGCGGGCCGGAACCGGTCTCGGTTGGTTTCTTCCCCGACGTGTCGGTGTTCAATGCGCCGGGATCGATCAGCCGTAAGGTGATTTTCGGCACCGCCGGCGAGTCGGTGGTGAAAACCTATATCGACCCGGAGAAGGCATCTACAATCCGATCGAGTACGGTCGCAGCCGGCAAGGTTCCGGCGGACCTGTACGCGGTGCCGCTCGCAATCGATCCTAACGGCAAACGAGTCGTCGTCACAGGGCCGATCGACCCAGCTACCGGCCAGAACGTACTGTGGGCGTGGTCGGCCGGTTCCGGCGCGGGGAATGAACTGCTCACCGGCCACAAGGCGACCGTCGTTTCGGCCGCATGGTCACGGAACGGCAAGGTGATTATCACCGGCGATGCCGAGGGCGAGGTTATTGTCTGGGATGCGGCCACCTTCAAAGAAAAGTCGCGACTGAATCTCGGCGGGCGGATCGCGGCGGTCGCCGTCACACATGATGGATTCCACGTCGCTGCCTCGGTGATCCGTGGGCCGCGGGGGAACGACACTGAGGATGTATTCGTTTGGCCGGCCAGCAGCCCGCCCAAGAAGCCCGTACCGCTGTCCGGCCATGCGGTTGGGTCGCCATTCGCAGGGCTGGCGTCGCTCGCGTTCTCTCCGGACGGCAAACAACTCGTCTCGGCGGTTGCCAACTTCACGCTCCTCACACGAACGGGCATTCTTGTCGGCCATGTGCGAATCTTCTCGCTGTTGCCGCCAGCGCCTGCGAAGCCCTACAAGCCGCTCGGCTACGTTTCGGACATCCGCTTCGCGCCGGATGGCAAGCGCTACGCCGTCGTCGCCGGCGGC
>DATNBQ010000162.1:0-5545 GCA_035571955.1 Urbifossiella sp.
GGTCCGGGGCCTGGTTGGCGCCACGGGTGCCGAACGGCGGATTGGTCAGGATCACGTCGAAGTTGCGGCGGCCCGGCGTCGTGTAGATCGTGTCGGCGAGGGCGATGTTGGCGTCGATGTTGTGGAGGTAGAGGTTCATGAGGGCGAGCCGGCGCGGGCGGGCGACGAGTTCCTGCCCGAAGTACGTGGACTTCTTGACCCGCCTGGCGACTTCGCGTTCCGGCGCACCCTTCACCAGTTTGTTGAACCATTCGTAGGCGGCGACGAGGAAGCCTCCGGTGCCGCACGCGGGATCGCAGACGCTGAAGTCGGACCGTTCCCGCGGGTCCGGCTTCACGCAGCGAACGATCGACTGAATGAGCACCCGCGGCGTGAAGTATTGCCCGGCACCCTTCTTCCCTTCGCTGGCGGCCTTCTCGAGCAGCCCCTCGTACGCTTCCGCCTTGATGTCCTTGTCGAGAGCGGTCCACTCGGTTTCGTCGATCAGGTTGATGAGTTGCTTGAGATTGACGGGCTTGTTGAAGCGGCACTGGGCTTCGGCGAAGATGTCGCCGAGGATGCCGGTCTGCTTGGCGAGCGTGCGGAGAATGTCGGTGTAGGTGTCGATGAGGGGGCTGCCGCTGGTGTCGCGGAGCGTGGGCCAGTCGCACTTCTTCGGCAGCGCGATGGCTCGCTCGTCGGCCATCTTGAGGAAGAGCAGGAAGGTGATCTGCTCGATGTAGTCGCCGTAATCGATGCCATCATGCCGGAGCGTGTGGCAGAACCCCCACAGTTTTTGAACGATGTCGGACATGTAGATCAACTTTCCTTATCGCTGGCGGGCAGGTGGCTCCACCAGTCCGTGTTGCCCTCGTGGTGCCAGTCCGGGACCGCGCCGAAGTCGTCGAAATCGACCTCTGTCTCCGCCGCCTCGCACATCCATTGAAACATATCCAGCCAGCCCGCGACATTTCCGGGGCGGTTCTCAGATCGACCGTCGGTGGAAACAAGGAACACCGATTGAGATTCGTTGTCTAGACCTGCATCACTGTGAACGGACCTGCCCGTCTCGAACTCGAACCGCTCGCCATCGATCGTGACCCCGATCCAGAATCTCTCGGACTCGTTGGGCTGGATAAGGCTCAGACTCAGACCCACTTCGGGAGTTACGAGGGGTAGCCGCTGAATGGCGTGGAGCAGTACCCCACAATGATGAATCTGCCGCGGTGTCACGTCGTCACGGCTCAACAACTTTCGTACGGCGAGACTCAGTGCGTTAACCACTCTCCTTTCGCCCGGAAGGAAGTGAAACATAGCCGGGCTGTTCGGTGCAGCACTCATGCGGCCAGTGCCTCGTTCACGGCCTCGATTAGGTCGGCCAGTTTCCCGTCGAACACCTTGTTCGCCGCGCCCCAGCCGCCAGGGTCGGAAAGCACCGGAACGGCGTCAAAATCGTCCTTGTCGATCGACAGGTTCGACACAAGGTGTTCCCGGATACGGGTAATCCACTGCTGTTGCGGCAGCGTGAATGCCTTCCCGGCGGTCAGTGTATCGAGTGCCCTGCCGACCCGCTCGGAGGCCGTGAGTAGGGGCTCGCTTTCTTTCGCCGCGTGTTTGACCATCGAGATAATGTCCACCAGCGCCTTGTTGTAGCGGAGTCTGTGGGCGTTTTGGAGATTCTCGACCGTGAACTTCTGCGGGGTGGTCGCCAGCTTGTTCCGCAGTTCGGTGAGCGCGGCCGTGCCCCAGCCCTTCGGTTTGTCGAGCAGAATTCGGATCGCCTCGACCTGCTCGGCGTTGTCCTTCACGAACTTTGCGAACAGTTCCAGGTAGTCGGCCGGCTTGTACTCCTTGCCGGCGCCGTCCCGCGGTAGGTACTCGGAACTCACGGTGTCCAGGTTCTCGATGGCGCTGATGAACACTTTCGGCTTTCGCCTGTAGTTCAGGAGCAGTTCCTGGAACGCCGCATCGCGAAGCCGCTTCAATTCGGTGTCGAAGTTACCCTTGATCGCGGCCGGCAGCCGGGCCGCGAATTTGCCCACGTCGCCCTCTGGGATGCCGAATGCGGCGAAGTCCGCCTTCGCGTCGCCGTGCATCTCCTTGTCGATTCGCTGGAGCCGACGCACCAGGCAGCGGACGTTGTAATCCCGGTCCCGGTTCGCCCAGATGTCTTCAATCAACTGCTGAATGGTGCGGCCGGGTTGCTCGGGCGGTTCGGCGGTCACGCCGGTCGAGTTACGGAAGTACTGGAGCAGCGTGCCGTCGAAGCAGTCGAAGACGACGAAGTGGGACTTCTCGTACTTGAGGCCCTTGCGAGTGCCGCGGCCGATCATCTGCTCGAAGAGGATACGGGACTTCACAGGGCGCAGGAAGACGAGGTATTCCAGATCCGGAATGTCCACGCCAGTGGAGAGGAGGTCCACGGAGACGACGATGCCGGGCTCGGGGCGGTTGCGGAATTCGCGGATGGCCTGGAGAGGCCGGTCGGACTTGCCGGTGATCTTCTGAACGAAGGCGTCGCCGCGGCCGAACACTTCGCGGGCGATCTTCACGAGCGAGTCGGCGTGGGAAGTGTGCGGAACGTCGTTGGCGGCGAAGATCAGCGTCTTCGGGAACCGTCCGTACTTCTCGATGTGGGCGTCGGCGTACTTTTTGATCTCTTCCATGATCTTGCGGTTGGAGTCCGGCGAGGTGATGGTCTTTTCCACTTCGCCGGTCTCGAAGGCCCGTTCGTCTTCGAGCTGGTCGCGGGAATCGGCGCCGGTTTCCGGGTCGATGTAATCGACCGTTTCGCCTTCCTTGAGGAACATTCCCTGAACGCGAACGTCCGATTTGAGTTTCACCACGTCATAGTCGACGAGGTGCCCTTCGCGGACGGCCTGGGCGTATTCGTAGCGGAACACCACGTCGGTGAAGTAGGCCTTGGTGTGGGCGGCCGGCGTCGCGGTCAGGCCGATCTTGATGGCGTCGAAGTGGTCGAGGGTGTTGCGCCAGAGGGACTGCTCGGCGGTGGTGTAGCCGCGGTGGCACTCGTCGGCGACGATCATGTCGAATGCGTGGATCGGAATATCGAGCTTGTTGGCGTCGTCGTCAATCTCGTCGCCTTCGCCAGACCAGACCGCGCTGCGCCCGAAGAGATTGATCGCCATTCGCTGGATTGTGCAAACGTAAACGAACGTGTGCTTCGGCTCCGGCTTCGTGAGATACTCGTTCGGCATCACGGTCGGGTCGAACTTTTCGTCCTCGCCGAAGTCCTCGGTGCGGAATTTCTGGCTGTACACCTCGTAGATCGTGTTGAACTTCAGGTTGGGCTCGGGTTCGAACTCGGCGAAGGCGCGAACGGCCTGGGCAGCGAGCGCCCGGCGATCCACGAGAAACAGCACGCGCCGGGCGACGTTCGACTTCAGCAACCGGTAGACCTGGTTGACGAGCGTGAATGTCTTGCCGGTGCCGGTCGCCATGGCGAGCAGCATGTTCCGCTTCCGCTCGGCGATGGCCTTTTCAACCGCCGTGTTCGCGGCCCGCTGATAATCGCGAAGCAGTGGGTGGGCGCTGGGGTTCTTGGTGAACCACTTGCAAGCGGCAGTGAGATCGCGGCCGAGCATCTCGTGGAGGGCGGCCGGCGTGTGGAACTGCTTCACCTTGCGGGACAGGTTGAGTGCGTCGCGAACGTCGTGGAACCAGATGACTTCGCCGTTGGACGAGTAAAGAAATGGGGCGTGGTAGCCGCGGAAGTTGAATGAGTTGGGCGCCAGTCCCCTCGCGTAGCGTTCGGCCTGGACGAGCACTTCCTGCGGCCCCACGGTGAGTTTCTTCACCTCGGCTATGCCGACAATTTGGCCATCCACGCACAACGCGTAATCGGCAGGACCGTTCGCGGTGGGGTATTCGGTGAGGGCTGTCGGCGCCGAGGGGTGCGGATCGGGCGTCGGATCGCCGGGAGCAATCGCCCAACCTCTGGCGTTGAGCTGCGGATCGATCCGCTGCCGGCGGGTTTGGGCTTCGGAGAGCGAGGGGTTCGAGGCGGCCATGAAAGGCAAACCTTCCAAGGGCACATAAACCAGAACCATGGCACGGGAGTGTAAGAATACCCCGTGAAAGGGTGCAAGGGAAGGATTGCTCTCGGTACTTTCAGTTCGAGAAACCGCGACTGTGTCACATAACCGGCCCAATTTTGGTCTCGCCGCAGCTTGCTGCGAACCCCGCAAAGCCGGCCGGTTTTTCCACTGCTTCCGCGATGGGTTGTTCACGGTCCGAACGGCAGTATACGCTGTCCGGATTCCGAACGCGTGGGACTCAGGAGCGCCTTCCATGCCTCGGCCGTCGGCGCCGTGTCCTTGCCGGTGATTTCGCGGAGCGCCGCAAGGGCCGCCTTGTGGTACGGCGACAGGACGCCGGCCTCCTTCGGCGTCAACTTCTCGCGGTATTCCGCCGCCTCATCCTCGGTCACCTTTCGTTCGCGGACGAGGAAGTCGAAACGCTGCATTTCCGGCCACGGGTGCGCCTCGGCCACTGGCAACATGGCCGAGAAATCCTGCCGCAGGTAGGTCACGTCCACGCGGATCATCAGGTCGGGCGACGATTGCCGGTAGCCCTGCGCCGGCAGCGGCAGCGGCTGGTCGGGCACCGGCACCTCGGCCGCGATCACGTTCCCCGACATCTTATCGGTGCCTGGCGCGTGGCACATCATACAGTTCCGGTGATGGTTCACCTTCACGAGTTCCCGGACCACCTCGGTCTTCCGCCGGCCGGTCCCTTTCGCGATAGGCAGGCGCGGATCAGGCTCTTCGAGCATCGTGATCAGATTGGGAATCAGGTCGGTTCGGCCCATCTTGGCGATGGCTTCGGCCGAGTTCTTCGCCACCGCCGGCCACGGGTAACGCAGGCCCTTCAAGAGAATGTCGGTGTAGTCCTTCTCGCGGCTGACCTTGAGCGATTCGATCGCGGCCAACGATGAGCAGGTAGATCGTACTCACACGCGAGCGTGGTCTGCCATAGAGAAAACGGACTTGTACGAAATTGGCGAGAATACGCCGGTGTCGGACCGTAGCGTGCATTTCCGACTCCACAGGCTCCGCCGCCAACCGCCACTCCGGTACCCGGCAGCAGTCCCGTACGGCGGCATCGCGAGGTGGTATTCGGGTCGCCGGTCGCCCCGTTACGAGGTATTCTCGTCTTCATGGCCGATTTAACTCATGTCCTGTCCGCCATCGAGGCCGGCGACCGGAAGGCCGCAGCCGAGTTATTACCGCTCGTCTACGACGAGTTGCGCGAGCTCGCCGCCGCACGCTTGGCCGACGAGAAGCCTGGGCAGACCCTCCAGCCGACCGCGCTCGTCCATGAAGCCTACCTCCGCTTGGTCGGTTGCCAGCCGCAAGAGTGGTGCGGCCGGGGCCACTTCTTCGCCGCCGCGGCCGAGGCCATACGCCGCATCCTCATCAACCGCGCCCGCGATAAGCAGAGGCACAAGCGTGGCGGAGGACGCGAGCGGGTCGAACTCGACGCCCTTACCGATCCGGCGACAGCGCCGGATGCTGACCTGCTCGAACTGGACGACGCCCTCACC
>DATNBQ010000163.1:0-2837 GCA_035571955.1 Urbifossiella sp.
TTAAACAACTGTGGCACCTTAGAATCATATGAATGCAATTCAATAAATTTCCTTGCTTCCCCTTGGCCTCCATCTACATTAGCGGCAACCTCGATCAACTATAATAATTGAGGAATTACTCCCCACCCTCAAGAAAATCGCCCCATACCCATGAACTACTATTCACTCCGCCGCCAAGCTCTGATCCGCAACCTGAAAAAGGATCCGCAAGGTCCGGATGCCGCTCTCATCACTTGCCCCGTCAACGTGACCTACTTGTCGGGATTTACGGGCGAGGCCAGTTTTATCGCGGTCACGCCTAAAGCGTCGATCCTGATTAGCGACACCCGCTTCGAAGCGCAAATTCGCGAGGAGTGCCCTGAAGCGGGCAAAGGGGGCGAACTCGAACTCGCCATTCGCTCTTACAATCGGACGACTATGGAATCGACCGCCGAGGTGCTGACCAAACTCGGCGTGAAGTCCGTGGCCGTCGAATCGAACAGAATTTCATTCGGTGAGCTCGAAGAAATCCGCACGCTCGTTCCCCGGGCCACGTTCGTGCCAATGGCCGACCTCGTCGAAACGCTCCGCACCGTCAAGGACATGGGCGAGGTCGAGAAGATTCGCGATGCGGTCCGCGTGGCCGAACGCGCCTACCTCATGTTCATCGCCATGCTGCGCCCCGCCGATACTGAAAAGGACATGGTGGACGCCCTGGATAGTTATATGCGGCGGGCCGGGGCGCGCTGTGCGGCCTTTCCGACGATCGTCGCGGCGGGTGAACGCGGCGCCTTGCCCCATGCTCCGCCGACCAGCCGCCAACTCGAGGACACCAGCAAATTGCTCATCGACTGGGGCGCCGACCTGATTTATAAATCGGACATGACGCGCACCATTCGCAGCCCATTCGTGACCACGCCGACGCGGCGCAACAAGTTCGAACGCGTCGGCTTTTCCCTCGAGGAGGTGCACGGAGTTGTGTTGGCGGCGCAGAACGCGGCGCTGGCGGAAATCCGACCGGGGGCGAAGGCCAAGGATGTTGACGCCGCCGCCCGCAAAGTGATCGCCGGCACGAAACTTCGCAGCGATCCGAGCATTAAGCTCTCCGATTGCTTCACGCACGGTCTCGGCCACGGCATCGGCCTGGAAATCCACGAGAAGCCGCGAATTCGGCCCAATTCCGAGGATGTGCTTGAGGCCGGCATGGTCGTCACAGTGGAGCCCGGCCTCTACCTGCCCGGCTGGGGCGGGGTGCGCATTGAAGATGATGTGCTCGTCACCCGCGATGGCCACACTTTGCTGACCTCGGTGCCGCGCGACCTTTCCATCACCGCGTAAGGCGATAGAGTATCCTTCCCACGTCGTCCGGGGTTTCGCCGGGCGCCGCTCCGTTGCGGGAGGTTCGCCGGTGGCCGATGAGATTCAGGACGCGCCCCGACCGTTCGACGTGAAAACGGTCGAGTACCTGCTCCGGCTCATGACCGACCACGATCTGAGCGAAGTCGATTTGAAGGAAGGCGATCAGCGCATCCGGCTCCGCAAGGGGCCGACGGTCGTGGCGGCTCCGGCTTACACACCCGCAGTTGCCGTCAATCCCGTTCCCACTCCGACGCAGGCCAGTCCCTCCGCGCCCGCTCCAACCGCATCCAAGTACCACGAAATTAAGAGCGAACTGCCCGGCACCTTCTACGCTCGTCCGGCGCCAGACAAGCCCGAGTTCGTCAAGGTCGGCTCCACGGTCGCGGCCGATACCGTCGTTTGCTACGTCAGCGCCATGAAACTGAACAACGAAGTCCGTGCGGGCATCAAGGGCACCATCGTTGAAGTGGTTGCCAAGAACGACGAGTTCGTCGATTACGGCACCGTGCTCTTCCGCGTTAACCCCAGCTGAAGATAAAAGAACCTAACCGCAGAGGCACAGAGAACACAGAGAAAACACAGGACAATAAGAAACAAAGCGGAGCGAAGACGGTAATTCAATTCAATCTCTCTTTTTTCTTTTCTTCTCTGTGTTCTCTGTGCCTCTGTGGTTCACAATCCGATGTTTCATCGCATACTGGTTGCCAACCGCGGGGAGATCGCCCTGCGGGTGATTCGGGCGTGCCGCGATCTCGGGGTCGAGGTCGCCGTCGTGTATTCGGTTGCGGACAAGGACGCTCCGTACCTGAAGTTGGCGGACCAGGCAATTTGCATCGGCCCGCCGATCGCCACGGAGAGCTATTTGAAGCCGGCGCGGATTATTGCCGCGGCGGAAGGAGCTAATGCGGACGCCATACATCCGGGCTATGGGTTCCTTTCCGAGAATTCGGCGTTCGCCTCCATGTGCCGCGAGAACGGCTTCGAGTTCATCGGCCCGCCGGCGGACGCCATGCACCGCCTCGGCAACAAGAACGAGGCCAAGCAACTCGCCAAGCAAGCCAAAGTTCCAATCGTTCCCGGCTCGGACGGCCTCATCACGGCCGAGGGTGATGCCTTGGCATTCGCCAAGAAGGCCGGCTACCCGATCTTGATTAAGGCCGCGGCGGGGGGCGGCGGTCGCGGCATGCGCGTGGCCCGCGATGACGCCTCGCTGATTGCCGGGCTCACTTCGGCCCGCGCCGAGGCCGAGGCCGCCTTCAAGGACGGAAGCATTTACCTCGAAAAATACCTCGACCGGCCGCGCCACATCGAAGTGCAACTGCTCGGCGACCAGCACGGCAACGTCGTCCACCTCTTCGAGCGCGACTGCTCGCTGCAGCGGCGGCACCAGAAGCTCGTCGAGGAGTCGCCGGCCCCGAACCTGCCGAACGAGGTGCGCGAGGAGCTGTGCGCCTCGGCGGTCCGGCTCGCGCAGGCGGCCGGATACTACTCCGCCGGGA
>DATNBQ010000164.1:0-3773 GCA_035571955.1 Urbifossiella sp.
CTCGTACACGTCCCGCGGCGGCGCCAGCACGCCC
The DNA here is from genome assembly GCA_035571955.1 of Urbifossiella sp. Lineage (GTDB taxonomy): Bacteria > Planctomycetota > Planctomycetia > Gemmatales > Gemmataceae > Urbifossiella. The sequence continues at coordinate 35 of DATNBQ010000164.1, forward strand.
ACCTTGTGCCGGATCCGCCGCAAGAACGCGTCATCCACCAGCGACTTCGGATCGAGGTTCGTGCTGAAGATGATCAGTTGCTCGAACGGCACCTGGAATTTTTTACCGCTCGCGACCGTGAGGAAGTCGTGGCGATCTTCGAGGGGCAGAATCCAGCGGTTGAGGAGTTCCTTCGGGCTGCACTGCTGGCGGCCGAAGTCGTCGATGAGGAAGACGCCGCCGTTCGCCTTGAAGTGAATCGGGGCTTGATAGAAGTTGGCCTCGGCGTTGTAGCGGAGGTCGAGCATTGAAAGGTTCAATTCGCCGCCGGTCACGATGACGGGACGGCGGATGCGCACCCAGCGCTGATCCATCGAACCGGTGCTGAGCAGCTTGCGGACCGTCGCATCCGCCTCTTCCCCGGTGTCGTCGATTGCATCGTCAATGACGTGGAGCGAGGGATCGTAGACCGTGATGATATTGCCGTCGGCGACGAAGGCATAAGGAATGTAAATCGACCCGCCGGTGGTATTCATGAAGTCGCCGATGGCGCGGGCCATGGCCGTCTTGCCGTTGCCGGGCGGGCCGTAAATGAAGACGCTTCGACCGCTGATGATCGCCGGCCCGAGTGCCGTGAACATATCCTCTTTTAACACGAGATGGCCAAACGGCGCCCGCAATGCCTCCGGATAACACTGCAAGCCGGTAACAGTTTGGCGGTAGCACTGTTCGACGTAATCTTCGAGCGGCACGGGAGCCGGGCCGACGTAGGCGCACTGTTCCATTGCGTCCTGAGCTCGCTTGCGGCCCAGGTCCGTCAGGCTGAACTTGTAGCTCACTTCGCCGACGAGATCGCCGCCATCGACCTGGATGCACTTTTCGTCCTTGAGGAAGCGGAGCGGTTCGCGAATAACCTTAAACGGCAGACAGAGAAGCTGGGCGAGGTCGCGGCCGATCATGGCCCCGCGCGTATAGATCGCACGGAGGATCATTTCGTTGAGGAAGCCGACGGAAAGGCCGGCTTCCTTGAGCGACTCGGGCGCCAGCGGCGCCTCCGGCGCGGGATTCGCCTCCCAATCGACCACGGCATGACGGCTCAATGACATCGGTGAATCCTCGATAGAGTCAGTGATGAGTGATAAGTGATGAGTCATCACTCATCACTTATCACTCATCACTTCATCACTCATCACTTCATCACTCATCACTCATCACTTCATCACTCATCACTTACTGCTATTTCTTCCACTTCCCGCGGGTAATGATGAACAGCGAGATGGCGCCGAGGCCGAGCGCCACCATGATGACGCCGTTCTGCTGCTTGACGACGCCGGTCCAGTGTTTGAGGAAATCGGCCCAGTAGCCGCCAAAGAGGGGGGTGACGGGAGATGCTTCGCAAAGGGCGAACGCGGGTGCGGCCGTGATGGCGAGCGCACCCGCGACGAAAGCGAACCGGCGTAAGGACAGCGAGTTCATGGTGTCAATCGTGGTGAGATTGGTGGCACAGGCATTCCTGCCTGTGCAAGACCTGCACAGCCAAGAATACCTGGGCCACCAAGATCCAAACGCACAACTTACATGCCCGGGGCCGGGTTACCGGCGTTCGGGTTCGGGCCGGGGGCACTCGGTCCGGCGCTCGGGCCGCTGGTTCCGCCACCCCCGCCGCCCATACCGCTAGCCGGGGCCGCCCCGCCTCCAGTGGCGTTGATCGCACCCTGCTGGCCGCCGATGCCGCCGCGATAACCGCGGAACTGGCTGCGGAACGCATACGCCGCGAAGTCGGCCGGCATACCGAGAGTGACCGGGTCGTGGACGTAGATTTCGTACGCCACGGCGTTGCCGCCAATCACCGGCTGCGTGCCCATATAACGCTGGATCGCGGCGGCGCGGCGCGTGGTCAGGTTCTCGCGCGCCTGGCCGGCACGGTCCACGTTCTCCGTCGTCACCGCCACGTCGCGGGCCGCCTGCAGGTAAATCCGCGCATCCGGCGCCGGCCGCGTCTGGGCCAGCGAATCGAGTTTCATGTGGCCGGCAGGCGTCAACACATCCGTGCCCGGTTCGAAGTACCAGTTCCAGATCGTCTGGTTCAGCACGTTGCCGTTATTGACCTGGGCGGCGAACGGGGCGAGCGTTTCGTACCGCGCGGTCATGTTGTAGCGTTCGGGATAACAGGTATCGACGAACTGGCGGTAAACGGCCCCGCCTCCCATCGCGCTGTCGCTGGGTCCGTTTCCGTGAACGCACCCGATAGTTCCTGATCCACCGGCCGCCACGGCGGCAGCCGCGGCGGCTCGCACGACTCGGTTCATGACTCTCCTCCTTGAGAGATCCGGCCGTCGGCCGGTGTTAGCCCTTCAACAAGTTCTTCTGAATCTGGATCGCCGCGGGGCCGACCAGGACGACGAAGATGGCCGGGAAGATGAAGAGGACCAGCGGGAAAATCAGCTGGACCGCCGTCTTCGCCGCCTTCTCCTCGGCCAGTTGCCGCCGCCGCGTTCGCATCGAATCCGACTGCACCCGCAAGGCCTGGGCGATACTGGAGCCGAACCGATCGGCCTGAATCAGGATCGCGGCCAAGCTGCGGACATCGTCCACGCCCGTTCGCACGCCGAGATCGTGAAGCACTTCGCGGCGCGGGCGGCCCATCTGCAACTGCAAGTTCGCCAACTGGAACTCCTCACAGATCGTCTTCGCGTGGTTCTTCATCTCCTCGGTCACCTTGCGGAGGGCGGCATCCAGGCCGAGCCCGGATTCCACGCAAACCACCAGGAGGTCGAGGGCGTCCGGCAGCGTCAGGAAGATTTCCTTTTGCCGCTGGGATCGCAGTCGCCACAGCACGATCTGGGGCAAGTAGAACCCGAACCCCGCGAACGCCACGGTGTACTCAATCGACTTCACCGTGAAGCCGTCTTTGAGGATGAAGAAGAAAAGGGCTGGAAGGAGTGACCCGACTAGGCAAACTACACGGATTCCGGCGAATACGCCGGCTGCTTGTTCGCTGCGGAAGCCGGCGTTGGCCAGTTTGATTCTTATCGAGTTTTTCTCAAGTTCGCTCTGCGGCTCCATCGCGCCGCCCAGGTTCGAGAACATATCCTTCAAACCGGCGTACTTATTCTTGTTGTCCATCTGCGACATCTCGATCTCGACGAGCGACTTCGGCCGCCCGATCCGCTCCAGGCGCTCTTCCGCCTGGCTGTTGCGGCTCGAGATCATCGACAGCACCCAGAAAGTGCCGGCAACGATCGCGGCGAACACGAACAGCGGCGTCATCTCGTCGAGCGTGAGGAACGCAAACAGGTTCACGGTGATTTCTCCGGTAGGTCGGGCTGTGCCCGACATCGCCTTCTCGAACTCGATCGGGCGGCGCCCGACAGTCTCCACGTCGGGGGTGTCCCGACTCACGGCCTTCTGGTGGTGTCGGGCACAGCCCGACTCTCGATGTCGGGCACAGCCCGACCGACACTCTCACACTTTGATGTCGACGATCTTCTTGATGGCGAACGAGCCCAGCAGCATCAGCACCACGGCCCCGATGGACATCTTCACGCCCATCGGATCCTTCCACAGCAGTTCGATGTAGTCCGGCTTCATGTACATCATCATGAGGAACAGGCCGATCGGAAGGGCGATGAGAACGACGCCGGAGAGCCGGCCTTCGGCCGTCAGCGCTTTGACCTGGCCGAGAATCTTGAAGCGTTCGCGGATGACGTGGCCGATGCGGTCGAGGATTTCGGCGAGGTCGCCGCCGGTTTGCCGCTGG
>DATNBQ010000165.1:0-3364 GCA_035571955.1 Urbifossiella sp.
TTGCCCACCACGTTCGATTCTTGCAGCGGCCGCGGCATCATGACGAATGGCAGCATCGGCACGGTCGGCGGCTTGAACTTGATGATGTTCGCCCCCAGCGTGGGGAAATCCTTGGGGCTCGGCGGTTCGAGTTGCCCGGACGGGCTCACCTTGTCCGTCGTGTAGCCGGTGTGCATCTGGTAAATGGCGGCCGTGTGATTGAACAGGCCGTTGGGCGTGTAGCTCATCGAGCGAATGAGCGTTGTCTTGTCGAGGATTTGCGCGATCTTCGGCAACGTCTCCTGGACCTTCACGCCGTTGAGCTTCGTGGGAATCGCCTTGAAGACGCTGCGGACCTTATCGGGAACGTTGTCCTTGGGATCCCAGAGGTCGAGGTGGCTGGGGCCGCCCTGGAGGTAGATGAAGATGACGCTCTTCGCCTTGCCGAAGCCGGGACCGCCGGCGGTGGTTTGCGCCGCGGCCGAGGCGTTTTGCAAGGCGAACATCTGGCCCAGGCTGACGCCGAGAATGCCGGAACCGCCGACGCGGAGCAGATCGCGGCGCGTGAGGCCATCGCAGGTGTCGCGGGAAGCGGCGCCGGGAATTACGAGCATAGCCGGTCTCCAGAGGGAGGCAGGTGGGAGGCAACGAGCGGACTGTGGCCGAAGTTCAGTCTACCCCGGCCACGCCTGAGTCGCAACGAACAATCCGCGGAGATTCTTGAAATCGGAACGCGATGCCGGATAGCCGCGATTCCGCGTGAGCGCTCCGCGTCGCGGCTATTGACAGTCAGGAAAGCAATGACATCGAGCCAACCAGACCCATGCCTCTCCCCGCTGGGGAGAGGCCGCCATCTCGCGACAGCGAGATGGCGGGTGAGGGGTCTTGATGAACAATATCGGCCCCTCACCCGGTTTGTTCGCTGCGCTCACAAACCACCCTCTCCCCAACGGGGAGAGGGTCAGAAACGGTGGCCGGTCTGATGTCATTTATTACCCGATGGTCGGTAACCACGGGTTTTCACTTTCCGGCCTTGAGGCGGTCGATCAAGTAGTCCACGGACCCCTTGTACTTCTCGTGCGGATGGCCGGGGTAAACGATGATCCCCTCGATCTTCGCGTCGTTCAACTTCTCCAAGAGAATCATGCCGAGGAGGGCCGAATGCGTCGGGTCGGCTTGTTTCTCGCCCTTCACCGGCGGGACTTTCTGACTCGGGAACTCCATAAAGATCGGCGGATCGCCGGCGTTCACGTGAGTCAGGGGCGAGTATTCCTTGATCCACGGCATGAGTTCTTCGCGATGCTGCATGAGCGAATTGAAGGAACCGTCCTTGCTGATGCCGGTCTTCACCTTGAAGGCGTGGCCGCCGTAACCATAGTTGGGCATCCATTCGCGAAGGGGTTTGGGGTCGAGCGTCGTTTGCGGGCCATTGACCGCGGCGCAGAACAGGCGAGTCGATTCGCGGGCGATGGGGTCGTCGCTCTTCGGGTCGGCCAGGTCGTCGTGGAAGGCGAGCCAAAGTGATGAGCAACCGCCGGCCGAACCGCCCGTCGCGCCGATCCGCGTCTTGTCGAGGTTCCATTCCTTCGCCTTGCTGCGGACGAACTGCAAGGCCCGGGCGGCATCCGAAAGCGGCCACTTCACCGGCGGCTCGATGCCGTTCTCGGTCGCGTCCGGCACCATGCGATAATTGATGGCGATGAGCGAGATGCCGGCCTCGTTGAAGCGCTTGGCGCTGCCGCGATAGCCGTCCTTGCTGCCGTTGACCCAGCCGCCGCCGTGGATGGCGAAGACGACCGGCGTGGGGGAATCGGACTTGGCCTGGTAGAAGTCGAGTACCTGGCGCGGGTGCTTGCCGTAGGGGACGTTGGCCTGGGTGGGGGCCGGCCCGCTCAGGCCCTTCTTTTTGGGCTGAGCTTTGGCGGCGGGCTTCGGCTGTGCGGCGGGTTTGCTCTTCGGTTCGGTTTGCGCTGCGGCGAATGAACCGGTCGCGAAGAGCAACGCGAGGACGAGGCGAAACATGATGTGCTCCGGAGCGATTCCCGCGCCGGAGAGAGCGGGCCAATCGCGCCGGACATATTACGCGAAGCGAAAGGGCCTGTCATCAGGCTAAATCGAAGAGCAGCAATTCGCCGGGCGCCGCGGTCTCCACGACGATCTTGGATTCGTCTTCCATGGCCAGGCCGTCGCCGGCCACGAGTGAATGCCCGTTCACGCGAGCCGCTCCCGTCCCCACATGCAGGAAGGCGCCCCGCGATGCCGGCAACGCATAATTGGCCTTCTGCCCCGCCTCCAGTTTCGCCAGGACCAACTCTGCGTCCTGGTGGACGACGAGCGATCCGTCGCGGCCATCGCGCGACGCGATTAACCGCCATGGTCCGGATGAAGCACCATCGAAGCGCTTCTGCTGATAACCCGGCTCATACCCCCTGCGATCCGGGAAGAGCCAGATCTGCAGCAAGTGAACGGACTCGTCAGCCGAGGGATTGAACTCGCTGTGGTAAAGCCCAGTGCCGGCATGCATGGCCTGCCATTCCCCCGCGTTCATGATCTCGCCGTGGCCCATGCTATCCTCGTGTTCGAGTTGACCACTCATCACATAAGTGATGATTTCCATATCGCGGTGCGGGTGGCTGCCGAAGCCGCCGCCGGCCGCGATGCGATCGTCGTTGATGACGCGAAGCGCGCGGAAATTGTGGCGGCTCGGGTCGTGGTAATCGCCGAACGAAAAAGTGTGGCGGCTATCGAGCCACGCCAACCGCGTCCGGCCGCGATCGGCGCCTGGATAAAGAGTGAGCATGGGATGGACCTGGAACGCGCCGCCGGAGACAGTCGGCGGCGCAGGAGGATACCGTCGACTAGCATCAGGCTTACGACCGCCTGAGAGCGTCGAGTCGGGACAATCCCTCGAACTTCAAAATCCGCAAAGCCGTCATATTCGGCCGCTGTTCCGAGAGGATTCGCGACGAGGATGCCCTCCACGGTTTTTGTCGATATGCTTTGTGTGAGATGAAAGTCTTGGCGGTGAATCTCGAAATGTCGACCGCACCAAAATCGCTGACCGACCCCGCACTCAAGACGCTGCTGCAAGAGCTTCGCCGCACGGACAATCTCACCAACTGGTTCCATCTGGCCGGCGTCTATCTCTACCTCGCGGTCGTCATCGGCCTGGCCGTGTGGGTCTTCGAGAACTGCGAATGGTGGTGGAGCGTGCCGGCGGCGCTGACGGCCATCGTGCTGGTCGGCGCCGGGCAACATCGCCTCAGCGGCCTGGCCCACGAAGGATCGCATCACATACTATTCCGCCATCGCTATCTCAACGATCTCGCGGCCGATTTATGGCTCATCCGTTTTTAGGTGTAACACAGGGCGAAATGGCTCCGAA
>DATNBQ010000166.1:0-16868 GCA_035571955.1 Urbifossiella sp.
TCGCGAAAGGCACAGGCATCATGGCACTTACGGCAAATGCGCGACTGCCTCGAAACAAAAAAAGCGGCCTCCAATTTTTAATTGCCGCGAAAGATCGAGGATTTCCGCAAAGAGGGAGTGTTAGCGGCCATTACGGCCGAGAATCGGCTTGACTGGCGGTTCCAGGAACGATGAATTCGGCTCGATCTGCTGGGCGGATAAAACCCACCCACTTTCCAGCTGCTTACCCGGCGCGGGTAAACGAACGGTAAATTGGGAATGCCAACTTTTCTTGAAGTAGAAGATCGTCGGGCACAGCCCGACCCACGAGGCGCCTTGTAGGTCGGGCTGTGCCCGAAACCCACCTACTGTAGACCCAAGAATCGCTTACACACCTAATAGCCCAGTTTCGCCGTGGCAAAACCCGCCGCGTTCGCGCACAATAGTGGTGCCACACCTGCAACCTTTCCCAGGGGCCGATCCATGAGTTCCGCGACCTCTTCCCGCCGTACGTTTCTCGCATCCTCCGCGGCTGCGGTGGCGGCTTCCTCAGCGGTTCTTCCCGGTGCGTATGCCGCCGGCAGCGACCTGCTCCGCGTCGGCCTGGTCGGCTGCGGCGGCCGCGGCACCGGCGCCGCCAAGCAAGCCCTCCGCGCCGACCCCAACGTCAAACTCGTCGCCATGTGCGACGCCTTCATGGATCGCCTCGAAGGAAGCCTTTCCGAACTGAAGAACATCAAGGACATCGCATCCAAGATCGATGTGCCGGCGGAACGCCGCTTCGACGGCTACCAAAAGCTGCTCGGCAGCGGCGTCGATGTCGTGCTGCTGTGCACGCCGCCCGGCTTCCGGCCGATTCACCTCAGGGCCGCCATCGAGGCCGGCAAACACGTCTTCTGCGAGAAGCCGGTCGCCGTCGATGCCACGGGAGCCCGTTCGGTTATCGCCACCGCCCGCCTCGCCAAGGAACGGAACCTCAGCATTTGTTCCGGCTTCTGCTACCGCTACGACCTCGGCAAGCGCGAGACGGTGAAGCGCATCCACGACGGCATGATCGGCGATGTGGTCGCCATGCACATCACTTACCTCACCAGCCCGCTCTGGCACCGCGGTTCCAGCCCGCAGTGGACCCCGATGGAATACCAGATGCGCAACTGGTATTACTTCACCTGGCTCTCGGGCGATTTCATCGTCGAGCAGCACTGCCACAACTTCGACAAGGCGTCGTGGGTGCTCAAGGGGGAGATGCCGATCGCGTGCACCGGCGTCGGCGGCCGCCAGGTCCGCACCGATCCGAAGTTCGGCCACATCTTCGACCACTTCTCGGTGGCATTCGAGTACAAGGACGGCAAGAAGCTGTTCTCCACCTGCCGGCAAATGGGCGGCTGCCCCGGCGACGTCAACGACCACGTCATGGGCACCAAGGGGTCGGCCCAGTTGATGAAGCACACCGTGACGCCGACCGGCGGCCCCGGCTGGGAACTCGGCGACGAACACTACAAGGACATGTACCAGGTGGAGCACGACGAGCTGTTCGCCGGCATCCGTTCGGGCAAGCTGATCAACGACGGCGAGTCGGCAGCTTACAGCACGATGACCGCACTGATGGCTCGCGAGGCGGCCTATAGCGGCAAGCGGTTGACGTGGAAGCAGATGATGGAATCGAAGCAGAACCTGGGCCCGGCGAAGTACGAAATGGCCGCCGCCCCGCCGGTTTTCAACACGCCGATGCCCGGCATCTACAAGTTCGCGTGAACCCGGATTAGCCGCGACCCGTCGGGGAGCGCGCTACGCCGCCAAATTATCCGGAACCGACAGTGCGGCACGGGCCGCGCTGATCGGTTTCATTGCCTTGAAGACCAGCACGCGGCCGAACAGCCGTTCCAGCACCACCAACGGCAGCACGCGGCAGATGTGCGGCAACTCCGAGCGGCGCAGATGCCGCTTGTACGCCTTGTGTTCCTCGAATTGAGCGAAGGCGCGGCGCAGCCGCCTGGCCGTGGTTTTCGGCGCCGCCGTCGGATCCGCCGGCCTCCGCCAGTACCAGTGCTGATACGGCAGGAGCAGGTCTTGCCAGAGCCCGGCATCGAAGCGGGCCGGGAAGAGACCGATCACTTTGCCGCCGCACTTCAACACGCGGAACAGTTCCTCGCTGAACTTCGCCACTTCGACCGTTTCATACAGGGCGTTGAGCACGACGATATCGAAGGCCCCGTCGGCGAATGGCAGGTGCGACCCCGCCAGGGTCACGATGGGCGCCATCCAACCGTGTCGCGCCAGGTTCGCGCGAATCAATACGGGATCATCGGCATCGGTAAGGGCCAGGGAAACTTCGCTGCCGTTGTTGAGGAAGCGGATAGCGTCGCTGCCGAGGCCGGGATTGATGAGGAGGATCGATTCGCCGGGATGGCGGCCGAATTCGAGCGCTTTGGGAAGCCAGGCGCCGTGCCGCGAATAGCGTTTGTGTTCGAGTTCGTCGAGCCAGGCGTTCGAATGGGGTTCGAGTCGGGAGTGGCCGCGGCGGTAAGACGCCGGGCGAATCAGTTCGCGGTTGGCGCGATCGGCGGCGCTGGCGGGGTTGGCCGGCGGCCGCACCGGCAAGGGCGGCGCTTCCGCCGAATCGCTCATCGCATACAATCGGAGGTGGCCTGAAACCCGGCTCATGTCGCGGCGTTTATCCGCCTTGCCGCAATGGGTCAAGTCCAGCCGCGGTTTGGGGGCGCCAACCATTCTTAGAGGCGCAGTAGGTGGATGTCGGGCACAGCCCGACCTACAAGGCGGGGTTTTGTAGGTCGGGCTGTGCCCGACGTTCTTGAACTCCGAGAATCGTTGCATCCCCGCGCTCATCAACCATCCTGCTTCGCATCGGGTTCGCTCGGTGATATGCTGAGCCGTGGGAGGCCGTCATGGATCGTCGTGAGTTCCTGTTCCACTCGGGCGGCGGGCTCGGCGGCGTCGCGCTCGCCTCGCTCCTCGGCCGCGAACGTCTTCTCGCCGATGCGGGGAAGCCGCGCCCGGATGGCGGTCTTCACCACGCCCCCCGGGCCAAACGCGTTGTCCAACTCTTCATGGCCGGCGGCGCCAGCCACGTCGATCTCTTCGACTTCAAGCCCGAACTCATCAAGCGCCACGGCCAGCCGGCGAACTTCGGCGAACGCGTCGAGGCGTTCCAGAACGGGCTCGGTCCGTGGCTCCGCCCCTTCTGGGAATTCAAGCCGTACGGGCAAACGGGCAAGCAACTCGGCGAGCCGGTCGCCCCGCTCGGCGCCGTCGCCGATGACCTCGCCTTCATTCACAACGTGGTCGGCAAGACCGGCGTGCATTCGCAAGGCACGCTCCTGCAGACGACGGGTTTCAATCGCCCCGGCTTCCCCGGCATGGGCTGCTGGGTCAGTTACGGCCTCGGGTCCGCCAACGACAACTTGCCGACCTTCGTCGTGCTGCCGGACCACCGCGGCCTCGCCTCGAACGGCACCAAGAACTGGGACTCGGCGTTCCTTCCCGCCCAGCATCAAGGGGCCGCCATTTATCCCGGCGCCAGAAACCCCATTGACGATCTGTTCCCGGACGAGCGGGCCAAGTTCATCACCAAGGCCAGCGACCGGGCCGGCATCGATCTGGTATCGGAATTAAACCGCGGCCACGCGGCGACTCGTCCTGGCGACGCCCGCCTCGATGCCCGCATCAAGAGCTACGAACTCGCCGCTCGCATGCAACTCGCCGCCCCCGAGGCGCTCGACATCGCCAGGGAACCGGCTCACGTCTTGAAGCTATACGGCCTCGATCACGGCAAGACCGCGTTCGACAAAGAGATCAATCCGATTGAGGAGACCGATTACTTCGGTCGGAAGTGCATGGTTGCGAGGCGTCTGCTGGAGCGCGGCGTCCGCTTCGTGCAAATCTGGAGCGGCAACGACAATGGCTTCCCGCGCCGCAACTGGGATAGCCACGAGGACGTGAAGCGCGACCATGGGCCGCTGGCGTACGGCATGGCTCGCGGCGCCGCGGCACTCATCGCCGACTTGAAGCGGCTCGGACTCCTCCACGACACCATCGTGCTGTGGACGACGGAATTCGGGCGGATGCCGAGTTCGCAGGGGGGCAAGGGACGCGACCACAATCCGTATTGCTTCACGAACTGGCTGTGCGGCGGCGGCATCAAGCCCGGGGCCATCCACGGGCCGAGCGACGACTTCGGTTACAAGCCCGCCGACCGCAAGCATTTTACCGAAGTGTACGACGTACATGCCACCATCTTGCACCTGCTTGGCATCGATCACACCAAGTTGACGGTGCGGCACAACGGCATCGACCGCCGCCTCACCGATGTTCATGGCCACGTCATCGCCGAAGTGTTGAACTAACGGCCTATTTCTTCGGCTGGGCCTTTTGGGCACGCTCCTGGAAGGCCTTGAGGGCGTCGGCGTAGCCGGGGGCGGCGACGGAAGGTCCGGCGGCGGCGCCGACGCTCGCGCCGTTGCGCGAGTCGCGCTTGCCGCCCTGACTCACGTTCTCCAATGCCGGCCCCTTGAGCGTCATGTTCTCGAGCTTGTCCAGATCGTCGGCCGATTTCTTCAGCTTGGCGGTTTCCTTCTTGAAGTCGTCCAGGAAGCGAGCGTATTCCTCGGGAGTCATGCCGAGGTCCTTGAGCAGTTTGTCGTTGGTCTTGTTCTTCTCGAACTGCTCGAGTTGAAGCTCGGCGGACTTGGCGCGATTGCGGGCGTCCTCCTTCATGGCTTCGAGCAAGGGGGCGGTCGGGTCGCCGCCGCCGTGGCCCAGGTCCTGCATCTTCTGCTTGAGGTCGGCGGCTTTCTTCGGATCCTTCATGGCTTCCTGGAGCGCCCTGCGGGCCGGTTCGCCGATCTGCTTGTCGAGGTCTTGCTCGGCGGCCTTGCGCTTGCCTTCGTCTTGGCTTTGCAAGTCGCTCATCTTCTTGGCCAGTTGCTCGATTTGTTCCTTGGAAGGCGGCGGCCCCTTCGTCTGCTGCTGCCCTTTCTTGGCCATCTGGTCGGCCTGTTTCAAGAGATCGTCGCGGCCTTTGCGTCCTTCGGCTTGCTTGTTCGGATCGTCCGATTGGGCCATCTTGTTGAACTGTTCGGCCTTGTCGCCGGCCCCTTTGCCGAGCATGTCGTCGAGGTCTTTCTTGGCCTGCTGGCGCTTGGCCGCGTCGTCGCTATTGAGGTCGTCGAGGGCTTGCTCCACTTTCATTGGGTCGGCCTTGGCGCCGCCAGGGCCGTTTTCCTTCTCCGGCGGATTGTTCTTGGCGAACTCTCTGGCCTGCTTCTTGAGGTCGTCGATTTCCTTCTGGGCGGCGGCGCGTTTCTTGGCGTCGTCGGACTTGAGATCGTTCTGGAGTTGCTCGGCCTTGTCACCGGCGCCTTGGCCCAGTGCCTTGTCGAGCTTTTCCTTGGCGGCGTCGCGCTTGGCCTTGTCCGGGCTTCCAAGATCCTTCATGGCGTCGGCGAGTTCCTTCGGATCGAGCTTCGGGTTCTCGGCGCCGATCCCGCCCTTTGGCTGTTCGGGTTTCGGTTCCTTCCCCTGGGCGCCGGCTTGCGCCTGGAGGTTCTTGAGCTTGTCTTGCGCCGCGGCCTTTTCTTTTGGATCGTTCGAATTCATTCCGTTCTGGATCTCCTCGATCTTCTTGCGGTTTTCCTCGCCGACGGTTTTGTCGAGGTTCCTCTGGGCCTCCTGACGGGTCTTGTCGTCCTTGGAGTTCAAGTCCTGGACGGACTTTTCGAAGTCCTTGATTCCCTTCTCGATGTCCTTGCGGTTCTTTTCGCCGATGGACTTGTCGAGCTTATCCTGGGCGGCCTTCTGCTTGGCGGGGTCGTTGCCGGCGAGGTCCTTGACGTCGTTCTTGAATTCCTGAGATTTCTTCTCGATCTCCTTGCGGTTCTTTTCGCCGACCATCTTGTCGAGCTTATCCTGGGCGGCCTTCTGCTTGGCGGGGTCGTCGCTGCCGAGGTCTTTGACGGCGTTCTCCAATTCCTTCTGCTGTTCGGGCGTCGGTTTGGCATTCTTCGGATTGCTTCCGGTACCCTGTTGCGGGTTCTGGTCGGGGGCGGACTTGTCTCCGCTCAAGCCATCCATGGGCGGCTTGCCTGCGGGTTTGGTGGAACCCGTCGCGCCCATTTCGGGCGTGCCCGGCTTCGGCTCGCTCGATTCCTCGCCGTTCATGGGGTTGGCGTTCTTGGGGGACGCCTTGGCTCCGGCGGGCGGCGGACCGGATTGCGGCTTGGCCGAACCGCTCTCTTGCTCGCTGCCGGGCTGGCCGTTCGATTCCTGGGCGCCGCCGGTCATCGGTTGCGGCTGCGGCTTCGGTTCGGGCTTTTCGCGGCCGGGGTCGGAATTCGGCATCGGCTTCGGTTGCGCGGCCCCCTGGCCGGGGTTCTTCTCGTCCGGCTTCTGCTGCGAGGCCGGCTTGGCCATACCGCTCGGCTTCTCCTCCGGCTGACCCTTCGGCGGCATCTTGTCCATGCCGGACGCGCCTTCCATGGGGTCGCCGCTCTTCGGGGCGGGCTTGGTCTCCGACGGCGGCTTGTCGCTCATCGGGTTCATCGGCGCGTTTTCGGGCTTGGTGGAAGCCGGCTCTTCGGGCTGCGGCCGCTTGCCCATCGGCTTGGTTTCGCTGCGGTCGTTGGAACCGGACATGGGGTTGCCGGGATTCGGCTGCCGCTCTTGCTTCGGGTTGGCCTCGGGCGGCGGATCGCTCATCTCGCCATTCATCGGCTTCGGCTTCGGTTCGCTGGGATTGGCGCGCTCGCCCGGGTTGGACGGGCCGCTCTTCGCCGAGCCGCCTTCCTTGTTCTTGTTGATCTGTTCTTGAATTCGCTCGGCTTCTTGTTTGGTTTGGTCTGGTTGCTTTTCGCTCGGCGGCGGCGCGGTCTCCGGATTCATCGGCTCCATGCCGTTTTTGTTCGGCGGCATCATGGGCGGGTTGCCCATCGGCTCCATGCCGTTTTTGGGCATGGGCTCCATGCCATTCTTGGTCATGGGCTCCATGCCGTTCTTGGCCATGGGCGGCATCATCGGCGGGGGATCGCCCATCGGATTCTCGGGCGGCATCGGCGGCTCGGCACCCATCGGCGATTGAGGAGGTTGTGGCTGGTTCGGCTGGTTCGGCTGGTTCGGTTCGCGCTTCTCCGCATCGAGCCGCTTCTGCTGCATCTGGTTGTTGGCCTGCTCTTCCTTCTCCCGCTGCTTCTTCTCCTGGTTCAGGTTCTGCTGCTCGTCCTTGGCCATAATGGGTGCGGCAATGCGAACGCGGCGAACCTCGGACTTGCCGAGATTCGGATCGGGTTCGGGGCCGTTCGCGCCGGGCTTGGTGCGGTTATCCGCCGCTTCGAGCCAGTATTCGAGAACCATCCCTTCCTTGAGTTCGACCGGCACTCCGGCGGCGTCCGTCAACTTTGCCAGGTCGATGGAGTCCTTGTAATCGAGGTTGGTGGGCCAGGAAACCATGCCGTCTTTTTCAGCGCGGCGGAACGATTTGCCGTTCTGGAAGGGGCGGCCGGCGAGGTCGCGCGGCGCCGGCTCCACGATTCGCAGTTTCATCGCGGCCTTGTCGATGCCGATGTCGTCGGCAATCGCGGCATCCACTGCCAACTGCCCATTGGCCGGCAGTGTGATCTCCTTCTCCTCGGGCTTGACGATCGTGATGCTCGGCGGCTGATCCTCATCCACCGTGATTTTGGATGGCGGCGGTTCCGGGCTGCGTTCCCCTTCCTTCGAAGTGAACGTCATGCGATAGAGGCCGCTCTCGGTCAGCGTGAACTGGAAGCGAATGCTGTCCGGCTTGTCCTCGGGAACTGTGCCCTTGAGCGGGTCGCGGAGCGGTGGGTCGAAGGTGAGTTTGCCATCCTTGACGGTGCGATTGGTCTTGCCGACGATGGCGACCTTGGTGCCGCGGATGCCGCGAATGAACGGTTCGTGCGTCGTTTCCGGCTTCAGGCGCGTGTAGGCCGGGTAGTCGTAGGTCACTTCGTATTCGGTGAAAAGCGGCAGCGACCGCACGGTGACGCGGTATTCGGGGGTCTCGGCGTCGCCGCCAACGACGCGATACCAGAAGCCGTTGCGGACGAGGTAATCGGGGACGCGGATTTGCCATTCGCGCGACGTGTCGCCCTGGGAAAGCGGCAGTTCCTCGAAGTCCGGGGCGGCCGGGTTGTGGCGAATCTGGATGCGGACTCGCTCCGGGCTAGTGGCCGAGGGCACTTTGCCGCCCACGTTGACCTTCACGGTGATCGATTGCCCAACGGTGATGGCGGCGTCGCCGGTTTCGGGCTCCAGGAGCGTCAGTTGCGTCCGCGAGGCAATCGGGTCCGCGGTGAAGGGAACGAAGGCGCGCGATGCAAGCGAGCGGAACTGCGCGGGGCGAAAGACGAAGAAGAGCGCGATCAGAACAAGAAAGAACACGACGGCGACCGCCCCGGCATAGATGAGGCTACGGTGGTCGACGGCGCGGTTGATATCGGCCTCGCCGACGCTGCGGGCGGCGCGGGCCCCCATCGCGGCCTTCACCGCCGGGTGCACTTCGCCCTTCTCCTGAACCGAAACGTAGCCGGCGACGCTGTTCTTGGAATCGTCGATGGTCTTCTCGACCTGCACGGCGGCGTAGAGCGGGTTGACGCGGCGGCGGAGCGGCCGAACGATCGTTCCGTAGGCGACCGCCCCGGCCGCGACAATGAACCCGAGCAATCCGGCCTGCCGCACCCATTCTGGCAGCACGGCGTACTTATCGACCAGGATCATCACGGTGGCGTAGACGAGGAGCATGGCGGCGAGAACGAGGCCGCCGAAGGCGAGATCGTGAGAGCGAATGCGCTGCGTGGCCTGGGCCAGTTGCTCCTCCACCTCGGAGGCGAACTTCTCGGCGGGGGCGGGCTTCTCGAGAATCGCAGCCATGGTCGTCTCTCCGCTCTCGCAAAGCCCACCCGTTGCAACGGGTGGGCTTGCGACTTTACACACAAGCCATTCTAATCCAATTCGTTCTTGCCGCGAAGAGCTTTCACGGCCCGTTACATCCCGTTACGCGGCGAAAGGCGTTCCGTTGGTGCTCCTTCGGCCCGGAAGCGCTTACAATACCGCCAGGAGCGGCCATGATCGGGCAGACCATCGGCAGCGGCGCGTACCGCTTCAAGATCGATCGCGAACTCGGCAGCGGCGCCATGGGCACCGTCTATCGCGCCACGTTCTTCAAGAACGACGAAAAGAAGCTGGTCGCCCTCAAGTTCGTGGCCCTCGGCCTGCTAGGCAACGAATCGGCCATGGCCCGCTTCGACCGCGAAGCCAGCATCCTCAAGCAACTTCGCCACAAGCACATCGTCCATCTGGAAGCCGTCGGTCGCTACCAGAAGCAGCCGTTCATCGCCATGGAGTTCATCGACGGCGAGGCGCTCGACCGGGTGCTCGCTCGCCGCGGCAAACTGACCTGGGAAGCCGTCGTCGCCCACGCCAAGCAACTGTGCGAAGCCCTGCAATACGCCCACGACAAGGGAATCATCCACCGCGACCTGAAGCCTTCCAACCTCATGATTACCACGGATGGCACGCTCAAGCTCACCGACTTCGGCATCGCCAAAGACATGGACGTGACGGCATTGACCGGGGCGCAAAGCACCATCGGCACAGCGGCGTACATGTCCCCGGAACAGTGCAAGGGCGACAAGCACCTCACCAACAAATCGGACCTGTACTCGCTCGGCATCGTGCTCTTCGAGCTATTGACGGGGCGGAAGCCGTTCATCGCCGAGACGACGGTCGACATGTTCCTGAAGCACGTGAACGAACCGCCGCCGCGGCTCGGCAAACTCGTCCCCGAGATGCCGCAAAAGCTGGAAGGGCTCATTCTGCAACTGATGGAAAAGGACAAGGATCAGCGGCCGATGGATGCGGCCTGGGTGGTGCGGATGCTTGCGGAGGTGGAGGACGATCAGTTCGCGCGGAAGAGCGCCGGGCTGGACGCCGTGAATTCCCGGCGCGTCGATCGCCGCGGCGACGCCCCGGTTCTGGATGAAGCTGACCGCGACGCGGCCCGCGCCCTCAAAGGGATCAAGAAGAAGAAAAAGAAGAAGCGCTATCTCCCCTGGCACCAGCGAAAATGGGTGAAGGCTTCGGTGTTGTCCGGTTTGCTGCTGGCCATCGTGCTGGGCGTGTGGCTGGCGACGCGGCCGCCGTCCGCCGAGAAACTCGCGGCGCAAATCGACAAGGCCGAGACCGATCCCGAACGCCTCGCCGCCGCCGAGAAATACCTGGAAATCTACGGCGATGCACCGTGCGAAGCGACCGACCGGGCTGCCCGCGTGTTTCGCGACGCCAAGGTCCGCGAGCGCGAGAGACAACTCAGCCGCCGCTATGGCGTCGCCAAGTGGCGCGACGCCCCCGAAGAGAAGGACGACCCCACGGCGTACCAGCTCGCCATGAGCGCGATCCAGGCCGAAAAAGACGGCCGTCTCGCCAACGCCCGCAATCTGTGGACGCAAGTGCAGGCCGTCTTCCCCGACCAGGCCAAGTTGCCGCACCCGTTCATGGGTGGTTCCCTCAACGACGATTCCTTGCGGAAGGCCCTGTGGGGCTGGCTTGGGGAACAGCGCATCCGCGACGTCGACGACGTGGCCAAGCGCCAGGCGGAACTCGATCGCTCGATTGCCGAGGATCGCAATATCGAGAAGCCGATCGCTTTCGATCCATCGAGCGCCCGTTCGCTGGCCATTCGCGCGCGGCGGCTGGAAAAGATCGGCGACCCCGACAAGGCCGCCCGCACCTGGGAAACGCTGATCGATCTTCCCGACAACGAGCCGGATACCGGGGCCTTGCAACTCTTGGCCGGCGAGCACCGCGCTCAATTGAAGGACAAGCGGATCAACCGGCCGCTGTTCGTCCGGGGACTCGTCGATAGCGCCGAGAAGCGGTTGCATGCCTTGCAGATGAACAAACTGGCCACGGCGATCGAATGGAAGATCCTCCGCGCCGATTGCCGCGACATCGTGGAGCTCTACGGCGACGAAGCGGACAAAGCGATCGCCGACTCCGTGGCCCGCGCGAAGAGCGTGGTAAGCCAAGCAAAGGGATGACGTGGCGCGCGTCAGCGACCGGAGGCTGCCGGCGAATCGGTGCGTGATTCGCCGACGCAATAGTTAATCGATTTAACCTTTGATTCATTAGACGAATGCTAGACACGGCGGTTATGCATGGTTAGTATATCTCAATGGAATTTATCTGGAAACGTGCTTGGTGGCGAAGTTGGCTTACCGAGTTCTGGAGAAGTTCAGTTTCAGGTGCGCTGCGTGTATACAAGATCATCGGTCTCATTGTGAGTGTGTCAGCTTCCATTGTCCCGTCGCTTACTGGGGACCCATTCAGCCCAACTTTAATCATTGAAACAGGTTCGCGAACGAACCTCTTGTCTATGACAATCATTCAGTACACTGCCATAGCGGTACTTGGAGTATGGTTCTCCGCGTGCGCGGGATTTGCTTTCGCCCGTGCCTCCGCAATCAAGTTAAGTTTTGTAGGATTTAAAAACGACGATGAGGCAGGCGGAGACCTGCACTACAGGGTCATTGTGAAAAACATCAGCGTAAAGACGGTTAAAAAGTGCGTTCTGAGCTTACTTGACTCTTCCCCGGAAATTCCCAACCTCCCACTGCCAATCCACGTGATGCACCAAATTCGCCCCTCTGAGCCGATCGACATAGCGCCAGGCGAGAGCCGATATTTCGATTTAGCCCGTATCAAGGTCGGCGGTTCTCCTGTGTTAGAGATCATTGGTAGGGAGTGGATACCGCAGGTTCCTTCGGCATGCTCATATAAACTTCTTATCGAGGTTGTTGGCGAGGATGTATCCCCGATCATGATGAGGTGCCTCTTGGAACCGGAGAAAACGCGCCTCATCCTCCGAGAAGAAATCGCTTCCGCCTGAAGAGCGGATCTTATTGTTCAACCCTGTAACACCACGAAAATCCGTTTTCATCCGCTCGGATTGGTTTTCCAAATCATATCGAAACTGAGATCGATTAAACGGCCTTCTCCAGTTCCGTCATCAACGCCCTCAAAAAAGGCTCGGCATCGGAGACGATTCCCACCGTTTGCGTGCTGCCTCGGTCCATCAATTTCGTGACCGTGGCCGGGCTAATGTCCACGCAGGCGACTTTCACCGAGGCCGGCAGCAGGTTGCCGACCGCGATGCTGTGCAAAGTAGTGGCGACCATCAGGCAGAAGCCGACGCCGGGAAGCAGGCGGCGCATTGCGTCCTGGGCTTCGAGCGTATCGGTGACGACTTCGGGCAACGGTCCGTCGTCGCGGATGCTGCCGGCCAGCACGAACGGCACGCCGGCCTTGACGCATTCGTACATGATGCCGCCGGTGAGCCGGCCCGCCTCCACGGCCTTCGCGATTCCTCCGAGTCGGCGGATCGCATTGATCGTCCGCAGGTGATGTTCGTGCCCTTCAGCTGTCGGCAGGCCTTTCTCCAGGGAAACGCCGAGACTGGTGCCATAAAAGGCCTGTTCCATGTCGTGGGTGGCGAGGGCGTTGCCGGCGAAGAGGACGTGAAGGTAGCCCTCGCGGATGAGCCTGGCCACGATGTCGCCGCCGCCGGTGTGCACGACGGCGGGGCCGAGCACCGCGAGAATCTTTTCGCCCGCCGCCTTGCACCGCTTCATCGCCTGGGCAATCTCGCGAACGCTCACGGCCTTCGGCTTCTCGCTGGAAACGGCACTGGTCATGAACTCGAACAGTTCGTGCTTTTTGGAAGCCGCCTCGATGGGAAACACCCGGATGCCCGCGCGGCCGACGACGATGCTCTCGCCGAGCTTCACGTGAACCATCGGCAGGCAACGAGCCGTGCGCTTCTCAGCATCAACGGCGATGCCGCAATCCATCTCCTGATCGGCAACCTCGATCCACTGCCCCTTCAAGCGAACCTCGGTGCGAAAGTTCGTGGTGCAGTAGAACCCTTCCGGGAACGCCCCGGGCACGTCCGCGGCGGCCAGATGGCAATCGGTGGAGTGAACCGGGACGGCCCCATGCGAATGAAGCTCCGTCAGGATGCGTTCCAGGTCTTCGGCGGTGGGGGCCCGTACTTCGATCCGGGCATACGAGGGATCGTTTTGCCGCTTGCCGACGCGGAATTCTTGTACCTCGTACTCGGCGCCGCGCGTCATGATGGCATCGAGCACCTTGGGCAAGAGGAGCGAATCGATGATGTGCCCGGACATCTCGACGACTTCGACGTGTCGACCAGCCATGCTTGGCTCCTGGGGCGAGCGGTTTGCTGCTATCAGCTTACAGTGCTGGGGCGTTCGTCGCGAAGCCGCAAGCGGCATTCGCGACTGATCTGGAAACTCAGAAAGCCGATCCATTACGAAACGGCCAGGGTGGCCATCGCATCGCGGGAAAGTTTATCGCACTCCGCTTTCAGTTCCTCGGATTCGGGTGAATCCGCCAGCGAACCGATGCCGAGCTTTTCACTCACGAGAAGGTTCAGGAGCAAGCCGAGCGGTCCGCCAGCCAGGGCGCCGCTGTCGCCGTTCGCTCCATTGATGAACATCCGCTGCGGCACGAGCGGCTGAGCGCTCGCGGCGAGGCGTTCGGCCAGAAGCGATGCGGCGTAGAGGCGCGGGTCGCCGTAGGCCGCGACCTTTTTCATGACCACGGCCGCCTCGGAAAGGCCCACTTGCAAGGCCTTTTGGCCGTCGCCGCGGCCGGCCAGCGCCTTCTCCTTAGCGTGCGCCTCGGCCGTCATTACGGTCTGCTCGGCCTGACGCCGCGCTCGCGCCAGTTCGCCTTCCGCCGTCACGACCATTTGCTCCGACTGCTTGCGGGCCCGGGCCAGTTCCGCCTCGCCCCGGCTCTCGGCGATCTGCACCTCGGCCTTGGCATTGGTCAACTGCACCTGTACCGCGGCCTGGGCCTGCGCTTCGTTCAGCGACTTCAACTTCTCGGAAGCGGCCCGCTGCCGTTCGAACGTTTCCAGTTGCTCGATGGAAAGTTGCCGCAGCCGCAGCTGTTCCAGAAGCGTCTCGATCTTGGTGTCTTTCTCCTGGGCGACTGGTTTGCCGATCAGCACGTCGACGCATTCGATGTCGAAGCCGCGGAAGCGGTCGCGCAGTTCCGTCCGGGCTTCCGCCTGAATCTCGTCGCGCTCGTGCAGCAGTTGCAGCATCGTCTTCTTGTGGGCGATGTCGCGAAAGTACGCGCTGAGCATCGGATCGATGGTCTGCGTGATGAGCTTCTTGACGTCGCCGAATCGCTGGATGACGCTCGGCGCCCGCTGGTAATCGATGTGAACGACCACCGAGAGCGGCAGGAGCGGTTCGTAAGCATCGCGGGTGACGAGATCGATGGAACGGAGCCCTTCGTCGAACTTGTGGGACTCGGTTCTCCCCGTGATCCAGTGGAGAACGAAGTTGGTGGTCGGCACGAGGATGACCTGGCCGGCGTAGACGTTGAAGGGGTATTTGCCGGGGCCGAGCGGGCGTTCCCAGACACCGCGTTCGCCTTCTTGCACGCGTTCGCCGTGGCGGAAGGCGGTGCCGGAAACGTCGCGGCCGGCCCGGCCGACGTAGCTCACCACCACGCCGACGTGGCCGATCGACACCACGGTCTTGGCGACCTTTTCAATTGACGCGAACCAGCGGTTGATGAAGTAAGTGCCGTCGGTTTGAACGGCGTATTGCCGGCCGCGGCGGCCGCCGGCGGCGAGGAACGCCTCGGGATCCTGGAAGTTGTTGTGGTAGCTGGCGCCATCGGGTTCGGTGCCCACGGCCGGCGCGATGATCTCGCCCGGCGGCAAGCTCGGGCCGTCGTGCACCGTCGCCACGCCGATCAGGTCATCGTGCACTTCGGTTTCGCCACTGCGATTCGAGCCGCCGATCACCACGGGGTTGAAGCCGTCGTTTTGGGACAATTGCTGATGCCAGGCTTGCACCGAGGTCGTCTCGTGTTGGTCGAGCAGATGGTCGAGCGTGTAAGCGCGGCTTACGGTCATGACGACGAAAACCGCGGGATTGATGGCATAAACGCCTTCACGGAGGATGGCTCGCTGGCGGCCGCGCTGGCCGAAGTCGGCTTCATCGCCGGTGCGGTCGAGGAAGGCGCGGGCATCCTGGAAGTTGTTGCACTCGGCGACGCGGCCGAGCGTTTGGCTCGGCGGCAGTGGCTCGCCGTCGCGGGCATAAACATAGCCGATCTGCCCCTGCGGAACGGTCACCAGCGGGACGACGTGGACGCGGTATTGCCAGCGCCAGTAGCCGAAGTGGAGGCCGCCGCGGAGCAGTTCCGCTTGGTAGCCCGCTTCGTGGTTCAGGGCGATAATGCGGCCGTCGGAGACGGAACCGCGCACGGACCACAGTTTCTCGACGACGCCGACCTTGTCGTTGGGAATCACGCGCACCGTCAGCCACCAGGCGATGAGCAGCACGAAGAAGGCAACGGCGGCGATGACGGCATAGCTGACCAATGGCTCGGACCAATCGAACGAGGCGAACATGGGAAACCGGGAGTGGAAGACAGGGCGCAGTCGTCCGAGATGATTCGACGAGGGTGCCCGTTCAGTGGCGTCGAGTCCGTCTCGGCGCCGGCCTGCGAGGTTAGCTGACGGGCTAGGGCTTGAACGTGCCCCGGTGAGGAAACCTCACCTGCGCCCCAGGGAGCATCTCTCGTTGCTCCCGTTGGGTCCCCCGCTCCCGCGTTGTGCCGCGGGACTCGGCTGCATTAATAGTAGATTCGCATATTTTGGGGCGAAATTCAACGATAATCCGCGCGATGCAAGTGGAAGAGAGAAAGTAACTTGCGATCTCATTAGAGGAACAGGTCGGCGGCGAATGCTCCTAAATCGCGCGCGAAGCGATGATAGCGGCCCGAAGCCAGTTCGCGCACAGCGGGCACAATCCGCGCGAGGCGGTTGCCCTCGCGCATTCGTTGCTGACCCCGCGCGAACGCCGCCTTCTGGTGGGTCAAGCGGATCAACTGGGGATCGAACACGTCGTGTGAAAAGGATTCCAATCGCCGGGCGGCCGCCTCGAAGTTTTCGGCGACACGGCCGAAATACGCGGCATCGCGCCTCCGAGCATCCTGCAATAGCCTCCACGGGCCGCGCGGCGCGGAACCGATTTGCTGTCCCGAATGGGAACGGTAGCGCGTCAGCGGTTCGCGGATCAGGCGAATGGGCGCGACCGCGCCGGCGATGAATGCGATCCAGGCGTCGTGAACCCAACCCGCAGGAATCGGCAAGAGAATTTCGCGAAGATCAGCGCGGAAGGCCATGGCGGCGCCGGTGAGTGTGTTGGCGCGGAGCCAGAACCGCGGCCCGCGTCCCGCTTCCACCGCGGCTTGTTGCCGCCGCGAGAATCCCAGCGTTCGCCACACCCGCCGCCCCACGGCCTTTCCCTGGGAATCGATCACCTCCAGGTCCGACGCAACGAGGCCCGTGTGCGGCTCGGCCGCGAAGATCGCCGCGAAGCGGGCCAACTTGTCGCGGTCCCACACGTCGTCTTGATCGCAAAGAAAAACCACGTCGCCGGTGCAGGCAGCGATGGCCTGTTCGAAGTTGGCGGTCGAACCGAGCGTGGTTTCATTAACGATTAGCCGCGAGGCGGAGTCCGCGGAGCCGAGCGCGTAGCGCTGCAAAATCTCTGCGGTGCCATCCGTGGAACAATCCTCACAGGTGACCAGTTCATCCGGCAATCGCGTTTGTTCGGCAATCGAGGCGAGCTGGGCCGCCAGATATTCCTGGCCGTTGAAGGTGCACAGCGCAACGGAGAGACGCATCGCGGCCCTCACGCCGGCCCCTGGCCGTAGATGTGCTGGATCGGCGTCTTGTGCCCCCAGGCGATTTGATCGCGGGTCAATCCAAAAACAGCGGCGATCTTATCGCGATCCTCCGGGCT
>DATNBQ010000167.1:0-2563 GCA_035571955.1 Urbifossiella sp.
GGGCCATTCGCACCGGCTTCGCTCGCATCGGCGACTTCAAAGTCATGCTCGTCGGCCACCAAAAGGGCCACACCACTCCCGAACGCCTCCAGTGCTTCTACGGCTGCGCCCACCCGGAAGGGTACCGCAAGGCGCTCGGCAAAATGAAACTGGCCGCGAAGTACGGCCTGCCGGTCGTCAGCTTCATCGACACGCCGGGCGCGTATCCCGGCATCGGGGCCGAGGAGCGCGGGCAGGCCCAACTCATCGCCGTCAGCATCCTCGAGATGTTCCGCGTCGCCACGCCGATGGTTTGCGTCGTGATCGGGGAAGGAGGGTCCGGCGGGGCACTGGGCATCGGCGTCGGCGACCGCGTCAGCATGTTGCAGCACGCCTACTACTCGGTCATCAGCCCGGAGGGGTGCGCGGGCATTCTCTGGAAGGTGGCGACCGAGACGACCAAGCCGAAGGCGGCCGGCGCCCTGAAGCTCACCGCCCCGGACTTGCACCGCCTCGGCGTGATCGACGACGTGATCCCCGAACCGCTCGGCGGCGCCCACCGCGCCCCGCGCGACATGGCCAGCACCTTGAAAACCTACCTCGTCCGGCAACTCCGCGACCTCACGCAGCAGCCTCTTGATTCCCTCCTGGCGAAGCGTTACGCCAAGTTCCGCGCGATGGGCGTGTATGCGTGAAACGCCCTGTTTTATGGTGCGAAACG
The DNA here is from genome assembly GCA_035571955.1 of Urbifossiella sp. Taxonomy (GTDB): domain Bacteria; phylum Planctomycetota; class Planctomycetia; order Gemmatales; family Gemmataceae; genus Urbifossiella. The sequence goes on from DATNBQ010000167.1 coordinate 701, forward strand.
CGGATTTCGGCGAATAACGGCTAACGATACATAAGAGACATTATCGGACGTTGCCGGGCGAACCCAGAACCAGGCCGCGCCCGTGCGGCTCGTCCTGCAGCGGCCGATAATGTTCGTTATGTACTGTTGGGAAATATCTCTACCAGCGGCCGGCCGGATATGATACGCCTGGGAGAAATAACGATGCCGACGCTCACCATACCCGAGTCGATTCGCAGCTTGCTCGCCGACCGGGCGATCAAGGAGAGCACCTCCGTTGAAGACCTCGCGATCCGCCTCTTGGAGGCGGAACTTGCCCCTGCTCTCGGAGGTCTGCTGGACCGCGACTACCACGCCGAGTGCTCTACTGAATCGAATGACGTGCCGTCGTTGGCTGAAGTTCGAGCTATACTCGCGAAGTTGCCCGGCAGTCTTGCGGAATCGATCATCGCGGATCGGGATGAACGGTGATGGCCGATCATTTCCTCGACACCAGCGCTCTGGCCAAGCATTACCGAATGGAAGCGGGAACGGATGTCCTCGACGCCCTTCTCGCCAATCCGAATCATCGGCATTTCATCTCTCGCCTGGCCGTGGTCGAATTCCATTCGGCCTTGGCGAAGTTGGTTCGCACAGGCTTGGTTACGCTCCGAGAGTTCGACGTATTGACGGCCCGGTTCCGAGCCGATGTCAAGGACAAACGGTTTGAAGTGGTCCGCGTTCTCGTCCCGCACTTCCGTCGAGCGGAAGAATGCATTCGAAGGCTCGGCGTTCGTCTCAACCTCCGCACCCTGGATGCCATACAGCTTGCGATCGCTCTGGTCCTTAACGAGTCGAACCCTCTCCTTTTCGTTACTTCGGATCGGTCGCTCTCCGGTGTCGCATCGTCGGAAGGACTGTCCGTCCTGAATCCGGAATTATTCCCATGAACTCGCCACATACCCTTCGCGCCGGCATGGTCGGCTTCGGGATGATCTTCGACGACACCTATCGGCCGTTCTTCGAAGCCGCGTCCCGGTCGCCGCTTTACTCACCCGAGACCGGTCCCGTCCGCGTCGACCTGGCCGCGGCCGCCAGCCGCACCGGCAGCCGCGCCGGTGCCTACCTCGCTCGCGCTTCCGCTCCCTTCGAAAACTTCTCCGGCCCGGAGGCAACCGACAAACTGCTGGCGTCCGGCGTGGATGTCGTCTGCATCGCGACGCCGGATGATCGCCATTTCGAACCGGCCCGGGCCGCCCTCCGCGCCGGCAAGCACGTCCTCATCGAAAAGCCATCCGTTCTCTCCCTCGACCGGCTGGATGAACTGACGAAACTCGCCACCGAGCGCGGCGTCCTCGCCAAGGTCGTCTACCACAAGCTGGCCGACCCCGACCACAAGAAGTTGCGGACCCTTGTCGCCGATGGCGTGCTCCGGCACGTGAACAACGGCTACTGTTCGCTGTTGGAACCGAAGTCGATCGCCGGCGGGCAATTCGCGGAATGGATCGCCGGGCGGAACCCGGCCACTTATGTCGCCGTGCATTACTTGAAACTGATCGACTTCACTTTTGGCCCCGCCTGGTCGCTCGACCGCATTTCGGCCACGGGCCAGCGCGGCCTCGTCGGACCCGCCGACGGCAACACCTGGGATTCGGTGCAACTGCAAATCATCTACCGCCATCCGGACCAGCGCGAAGCCGCGTTCGACATTCATACCAGCTGGGTGACGCCGGACAACTTCCCCGGTTACGTGGAACAGGAAGTGCAGTTTCGCTTCGACAACGCGGTGTGGAACGCCCACCAGCGGAAGCGCGGCGTGGAACTGACAATCGAGGGCCGCACGCCGGGCGAGTTCAAGAACACGCCGAACTACCATTACAATGGCGCTTTTCTCGAACCGTGGGG
>DATNBQ010000168.1:0-5357 GCA_035571955.1 Urbifossiella sp.
TCAGCCTCGGACCGTCGAGCGATGCTCGGCGTGCATTCGGTTGACCATTCTTGCGGGAATGTTACGCTTTTTACGGCTCAATTTCTCGGAAGGAGCATCGTCATGCAAGCGACCCACCCAAAGGCCGGCTTTCGGCCGCAAAGCGGCCTCGATCGGTTCAAGTCGGAAATCGATGCGAGATCGCCAGTTGCGTCAAAATTGGAAGGTGAATGATGGCCGCGCGGCCGCGCTGCGGCGAAACGAAGAAAGTCGCGAAAGGCACAGGCATCATGGCACTTACGGCAAATGCGCGACTGCCTCGAAACAAAAAAAGCGGCCTCCAATTTTTAATTGCCGCGAAAAGATCGAGGATTTCCGCAGAGAGGGGGTAGTTAGCGGCCATTTACGGCCGAGAATCGGCTTGACTGGCGGTTCCAGGAACGATGAATTCGGCTCGATCTGCTGGGCGGATAAAACTCACCCACTTTCCAGCTGCTTACCCGGCACAGGCATTCTTGCCTGTGCAATCGACTCGCACAGGCAAGGATACCTGTGCCACCAAGACCAGACCGGCTACTTCCGCGCGGGGGCCAGCAAGGCGTCGCTCTTATCCGGATGCTTCTGCGCGTACTGCGCGATGCCGGCAAAGAAGAAGAGCAGTTGTTCCACGCCTTGTTCGGCCAGCTGCGGAGCGGACGGGCCGAGCAGTTTGAGCACGATCTTGGCGGCCTTGCTGTCCGTTTGCAGGTAAACCTGGGCCATTGGCGTAATCGACACCGTCCCGTTGCCGAGCGTTTTTTTGGGATGGACCATCACGACCACGGCCTTCACAGGAACCGAAGGCGTGATGGCCGACGCTTTGACTTTGCCGGTCGCATACCAAACGAGGCCGTCCGCGAAGCGGCCGACCGTTTGCCAGGTCAGCATGCTTCCCTCGCCGTCGTCCCACGAGAAGGTGCCGTTGCCGCGGTCAGAGATGGCGACGCAGGGCACTTTGCGCCGTTGCCAGGCCATCGACACGCGATCGGGGTGGTCGAGCAGCCAGTCATAAAACGCCGAGGTGCCGACGAACTCGGGGTAAGCGGCGCGGCTGGCGAGCGTCGGTTTGCGGGCGACGGCGAGCACGGCCTCCCGGTAGCGGGGATCGACGACCTCGGAAAGGACGATGCGATGGGCGGGCGGCCGGGGGCCAGGCATCACGGCCGGCGCGGGCGGAGCGGGCATCGGCTCGGGTTGTTGCGCCGCGGCCGCCCCGATTGCCAACCACAATGCGAAGAGGGCGGCCAACCATTGACCCGGACCGTGCATGGGGCCTCGTCCGTGCGGACCCAGGGGATATCCATCGGTAATGATCGTTCCGGCAGGCCCGGCAGAATGAACAATTCCCGCGATTCGCGGCATCTTTGTTAATCGGCACAGTTCGGGCAAGTCGTTTCCTTTCGCTTGTTGCTCGGCCGCCCTCGCCTACATTATCCATTCGTTTGCATCTTCGAGGTTCAGCCATGGCAGCCACTCGCGGCGAACAGTTCGCCGGCGTCACCGTCGCTCTCGTCACCCCCTTCAAGAATGGCGACATCGACTGGGACGACCTCGGCCGGCTCGTCGACTGGCACGTCGAACAACGCACGGACGGGCTGGCCCCGTGCGGCACCACGGGCGAGTCGCCGACGCTCGATCACGAGGAACACGAGCGCGTCGTCGCCTTCGTCTGCGAACGCGCCTGCGGGAAACTGAAAGTCATGGCCGGAACTGGGTCGAACAGCACCCGCGAAGCGATCCGCATGACCAAGGCCGCGAAGAAGGCCGGCGCCCACGGTACGCTGCAAGTCGGGCCGTATTACAACAAGCCGACGCAAGAAGGCTACTTCCGCCACTTCGGGGCGATCGCCGAGGCGTGCGACTTGCCGCAGGTGCTTTACAACATTCCCGGCCGCACCGGTTCGGAAATCGCCGCCGAGACCATCGCCCGCCTCGCCGAGCATTATCCGTCCATCGTCGGCGTCAAGGAAGCGACCGGCAAACTGGACATGGCCTCGCAGATCGCAGCGTCTACCGACCTGACGATCCTGAGCGGCGACGACAGCCTCACGCTGCCGATGATGAGCGTCGGAGCCAAGGGCGTGGTGAGCGTGGTGGGGAACATTGTGCCGCGCGACATGATGGCGCTCGTGCAGGCCTTCGCCGCCGGGAAAGTCGCCGACGCCCAGGCGTGGCACCGCAAGCTCTTCCCGCTTTGCCGCGACATGCTCGGCGTGGCAACGAACCCAATTCCCGTCAAGGCGGCCATGAAGCTCTTGGGTCGCGGCAGCGGCGAACTCCGCCTGCCGATGTGCGCGCTGGATTCCGCGGGTGAAGCGAAAGTCCGCCAGACGCTCGTCGGCTATGGGCTACTGCGGTGAGCGGAAGCGCTCACGTCGCGTCGTGAGGAGCGTAGTTCGGTTCGCCCGGCAGCGGCTCTTCCGGCGGCTCGAATCGGTTCGGCACCACCAGCGAATAGATGCACGGCACCACGAACAACGTCGTGCACAGGCCGGCGATCAGGCCGCCGAGCACGGCCCGGCCGAGCGGCACGTTCGCCTCGCTGCCGCGCTCCAAGCCGAGCGCCATCGGAATGAGCGCGAAGAACGTCGCCAGGGCCGTCATCACGACGGGACGCACGCGGATTGCCGCCGCCTGGCGGATCGCTTCCATCGGCGTCAAGCGCTGTTCCTTCCGCAAGTTCTCGGCGAAATCCGTCAGCAGCACGGTGTTGGAAACCACGATGCCGATCATGAAGATGACGCCGAGCAGCGACTGGATGTTGATCGCGGTTCCCGTGAAGTAGAGCACGAGCACCACGCCGACCACGCCGACCGGCACCGCCGACAGCACGACCAGCGGGGCGATGTACGAACGCACCAGCGTGACCATCAGGAAGTAAATCAGCACGATGGCGAAGATCATGCCGAGCGCCTGGAACATGAACGTGCTGTTCATCTTTTCGTATTCGCCGCTGAGCGTAATCTTGGCTCCTTCCATCGGCCGGCGGTCCTTGGAATCCGGGTCGTAAGGGGCCCAGCCGCCATCGTCGCGCTCGACGCCATACGCGGCGACCACCCGCTCCACGTCCGCGGCCACGTGCCCCAGGTCGCGCTTGTGAATCCCCATCGTCAGGTCCATCGTCGGCTGCAAGTTCGTATGCACCACCTCGGAAGGAACCTCCTGCTTGCGGACCACCGCGACGTTCCGCAGCGGAATCGATTGCTTCTGATTCGGGCTGGTGATCGGGATGTTCATCAGGCTATCCATGTCCTTGATGTCGCCCTCGGGGTACTGCACGCCGACGAAGTACTGGTTGTGGCTCTTGGGATCGATCCAGAAGTTCCGCTTGTTGAACTGCACGGAACTATTGAACGCCGCGATAATGTTCCGCATCACGTCGGTCTGCGTCAATTGCATCGACGATGCCTTGGATTGATCCACTTCAATGACGTACTGGGGATAATCGAGGCGCTGGAGGATGCGGGCATCGACCACGCCGTCGATCTTTTTCACGTCGGCGAGAATGCGGTCGGCGACCTTCCGCGCCTTGACGAGATCCTTCGTGGTGATGCGGACGTTGATCGGCGTGGAACGCCCCTCGTTCATGGCCGAGCGAATCATGCCGCCGGCGTCGAAGGAGAACTCGAGATTGGTGCGCGAGAAGGCCGGTGTGTCCGGCGTCAGGCGTTCCTCTTCGTTCCGAGGCTTCCGCATCCGCCGCTGATAAACTTCGTCGAGAAGTTGCTGGAACTCCAGGTCGTCGACCACGCCGCGGCGAAGAACGTGCACGGCGTCCTGTGCGGACAGCTTCCGATTCGCCGTCAGCTGCACCTTCATCACCGTGTCCATCGGCCCGGCATTGGGCGTGAACGCCGCCGACCAGTCCGCCGTCAAGCCGATCTCGCTGATGACGATTTCAAGATCGGTTCCGAGCTTCTTCTTGATGTACGATTCGACGGCTTCGATATACCCCTCGGTCACTTCGATGCGGGTGCCGGACTTGGTGCGAACGTAGACCTCGAAGGCGCCGGCATCCACTTCTGGGAAGAACTCCTGGCGCAGTTGCAAGCCGAAGACGACGAGCACGAGAGCGAGAATGCCGAAGGCGGCGGCGATGACGGTGCGGCGGATTTTCAGGACGCGGCCCAGCAGCTTCGTATAGCCCTGGATGCCGGCATCGATGAAGCCTTCCCACTTGGCGAACATCGAGGCTTTTGTCTTGCCGTGGCTGTGGCCGCGGAGCCAGGCGGCGCACCGCGACGGCACGAATGTCTGCGACAGGATGAACGCGATGGCCATCGCGAACGCCACGGAAAAGAAGAGCGGCCGGAACAGGAAGACGCCGAGGCCGGGCATGAACGTCAGCGGCAAGAGCACGAGCAGCGTGCACAGGCTGGCCGTGAGGGCCGGCATGCCGACCTCCTTGGCCCCGAGGAAGGCCGCTTCGCTCGGTTCGGCTCCGAGCCCCAGGTGCCGGTGCGTGTTCTCGAGCACCACGATCGCCGTATCGACCAGCGGCCCGATCGCCAAAGCCAGCCCGGCCAGTGTCATCAAGTTGATCGTCTGGTTCATGCCGAACAGGGCCGCGATCGCCCCGAGAACGGCGATGGGAATCGTCAACACGGCAATGGCCGTCATCCGCCATTCACCGAGGAATACGAGAATGACCATGGCGCACAGGATCGCCCCGAGCGCCCCTTCGTTTTCCAGCGACTTGATGGAACTCCGCACGTACACCGATTGATCCATGACCATCTTCAAGTCGACGTCGGGAGTCGTCAGGCGGGCCTTCATATCGGGCAGCTTGTCGCGAAGGTCGTTGACAACGCTGAGCGTGCTCGCCCCTTGCTGGCGGAAGACGGGAATATAAACCTGGCGGCGGCCGTCCACCCGCACGATATTCGTCTGCATCAAGCTGGCGTCGCGCGGCGCCGCCACGTCCTTCAAGTAAATCATCTTGCCGGTCGCCGGATCGGTCTTGATCGGGATTTCGCCCATGCGATCGACGAGTTCGTACATGGAGTTGGAATCGAGGGCGTAGTCTTGCCAACCGAACTTGGCGTCGCCGGCGGGGAGGAAGATGTTCGACTTGTCGAGGGCGTTCATGACGTCGATGGGCGACAGACCGCGAGCCTGCAGGGCCTGGCGATTCAGGTACGTGAGAATCGTCCGCATGCGGCCGCCATAGACGACGGGGGCGTTGGAGCCGCGCGACGCCATGATCATCATCCGCACTTCGTAGCGGCCGCAATCGTACAGGGCCGCCTCGCTCTGCGTCCGGCTGTTCAAGGCGATCAGGCATGCCGGCGAGGTGGAGGTGGGATCGAACGGCAGGATGACCGGCGGCAGCGTTCCCG
>DATNBQ010000169.1:0-2713 GCA_035571955.1 Urbifossiella sp.
CCTCGTCGATCAGAATGGCCAGTTAACCGTGTCGGCGAAGGAACTGCGAAGCGGAGCGCACGCCCAGGTCACGGTGCAACCGGCCCACGGGTTGACGAATGCCGAAGTCGAGCAACTGGTGAACGACAGCATTGAGAACGCACGGGAAGACTTCGCGGCGCGGCGCTTCATCGAGCTGAAGAACAAGGCGGAGGCCGACCTGCGACACACCGAAAAGGCCCTGGCGCAAGCGGGAAATCGGCTCTCGGCGAGCGAGCGCACGGCCATCGACGGCGCAGACGGCGCCTTGCGAAGCGCAATTGCCGGCAGCGATCTGGGAACTTTGCAAAAAGCGATCGACGCCTTCGCAGCCGCCACCAACCCGCTGGCCACCTCGCTCATGAACGAAGTGGTGAAGCAATCGCTGGCCGGAACCAGCGAAGCGGCACTCAAGGGGGAACCATCGTGAACTGGTACGATGCCCGCGACATCGGCGAGAAACTGTTCGAGCAATACGACACCCTCAACCCGCTGACCGTGCGCTTCACGGACTTGCACAAGTCCGTGTTGAATCTGGAGGGTTTCGAAGGAAAGCCCGACGGTTCGAACGAGAAGCTCCTCGAAGCGATCCAGATGGCCTGGTACGAGGAATGGGACGACGTTTACGGCAGCGGCAAGTAGCACGGAATCCGGCTGTCGAAATGCTCGCACTGGCCCCTGGTCGCGGATAAACTGAAGCGAATCCACGGAGCTTCGTCGTGATCCGTTTCGTTCCCGCGATCTTCGTCCTCACCGCGATGTCGATATCGGCCCAGGCCGCGGAACCGCTGGCCGTGCGCATCGATCGGATGATCGAGGCCAAGGCCCGGAGTGAGAACGTTCCACTGGCCCCGCCGACCGACGATGCCGAGTTTCTTCGCCGCGCCTCCCTCGATTTCGCGGGCAAGATTCCCACCGCCGCGGCCGTTCGCCAGTTCGTCGCCGATCCGGATCCCCAGAAGCGCATGCTGCTGATCGACCGCCTCCTCGGCGCTCCGGAATATGCCACGCGCATGGCCGATGCGTTCAACGTCATGCTGATGGAGCGGCTCGGCGAACATCCCGACTGGACCAAGTATCTGCAAGCGTCGTTCGCGAAGAATAAGCCGTGGGACCGGATGGCGCGCGAGATTCTTCGCGCCGATTCGAAGGATACGGCCAACCGTGGGGCCGCTTTCTTCTTGGCCAAAAGGCTCGATCACTACGGCCAGAACCCAGTCGATTACTCGGGCCTCACCCGCGACGTCGGCCGCCTCTTCCTCGGCAAAAACCTCCAGTGCTGCGAGTGCCACGATCACCTCTTCGTCGACGATTACAAGCAGCAGCACTTCCAGGGATTGCAGGCCTTTTTCAAGAACGCCGCACTCGTGAATCTTGCGAAGCTGCAGGTCGGCGAAAAGCCGCTCGGCGAGAAGACGAGCTTCGCCTCCGTGTTCACGAAAGTGGCGATGAGCACCGGGCCGGCGTTGCCGGGCATGATGATGCTCGAGATCCCGAAGTTCGCCAAGGGAATGGAATACGCGGAGCCGCCGGACCGCAAGACGGGTTCCCCCGGCGTGCCCAAGTTCAGCACTCTGGCGGCGCTCAGCGAACAGTTGCCGCGAGCGGAGAACAAGGATTTCGCGCGAAACATGGCCAACCGGCTTTGGGCAGCGCTGATGGGCCGCGGCATCGTGCAGCCGCTCGACCTGCACCATTCAAAGAACCTTGGCTCGCATCCGGAACTGCTCGGTCTTCTGGCCAAGGAATTCACCGAGCACCAGTTCGACGTGAAGTGGCTGCTCAGCGAGTTGGCCAGAACGAAGACGTACCAGCGATCGAGCCAGTGGCCGGCCGGGAAGGAACCGCCTGACCCGCGGCTTTTCGCGCTGGCCCTGGAACGGCGGCTCAGCGCCGAGCAGTTGCTCCAGAGTACGGCGATTGCCACGGCTGCATTGCCGAAGACGGTGGAAGCGTTGCGGCCGAAGTTTATCAAGGCATTCGCCAACCAAGCGCGCGAACCGGAGGACGAAATCGCACCGTCGCTGCGAGCAGCACTCTTCATCCTCCACGACGAATCGGTGTTGGCGCTCGTGAAGCCGGCGCCGGGAAATCTCGTCGACCGATTAAGCAAGCTGCCTAACGAGCGAATCGCGGAGGAACTTTACCTGGCGATCTTGACGCGGCGGCCGAGTTCCGAGGAATCGGCCACCGTGGCGAAGGTGCTGGCCAAGGAGCCGACCGAGAAGGCCGAGGCGATTGGCAAACTGGCCTGGGCGCTTATGGCATCCATGGAATTCGCCGTCAACCATTAAACCTCTTGCCCGGTGGCACAGGCATTCTTGCCTGTGCGCAACTCAGAACACAGGCAAGAATGCCTGTGCTACCAGAATCTATGCTCGTTCAACAACTGCGGGCGATTCAGAACCGGTTCGGCTACTTGCCGGATGCGGAGCTCGTGCGGCTCGCGCGCGACAGCGGCGTCGCCCAGGCCCGCATCGAGGAAGTCGCCAGCTTCTTTCCCGGCTTCCGGCAAGAGCGCGACCGCCCCGCCGCGATTGAAGTGCGCGTTTGCCGGGACATGACCTGCCACCATCGCGGCTCGTCGCAACTTCACACCGTCGCAAGCGATCCGAAACTGCAGCATCTATTGGAAGCGAACGCGCCGCGGTGGTCCGAGCAAGCGGGGCGCAAGCCGCTTCCCTCGGCCCTTTGC
>DATNBQ010000170.1:0-5001 GCA_035571955.1 Urbifossiella sp.
CGTGCGCCTGGAAATCGAATTGCCGCCCGAGGTCATTTTGAAGCAAAGCACGCCGGACATTCGGGCCGCCGCCGGGCGCTTGAACTACGGCCCGTCGAGCATCGCAGCGTACGGCGAAGCGGTCTACACGATCACGTACGAGGCCAAGCAGAGCGCTCAGGCGTGGTTCAAGGTGAAGTTGACCGCCGACGCCCTCGGCGACCGCCCCCTCACCACGGAGAAGGCCATCTCGATCACCGGGACATCACGGTAGGGTAGCCGCGAAGGGGAACGCGGCTCAAGCGAGTACACCGATGAGGAGCCGATACATTGCTTCCGGCTCCTCTTCATTTCGCAATCGCAGGTAAAGGCTCTTCTCGTCGATCACCTTGACGCGGCCGCGGCTCTTCGCCGCCAGTTCATTCGCCAGTTCCGCATTGCGATAACTGAACACCAAATCGGGTCCGTTGCGGTGGATGCCGGCGATCTGCCACTTCACGCAGAGCAAACGCACCTCGGTGGTGCGGAGCAGCCATTCCACCGGTTCGGGGTGTGGGCCGTAGCGGTCGCGGAGTTCCTGGCGGAAGTCGGCGAGGGTGCCGGGCTCGCGGAGGCGGGCCAGGCGGCGATAGACCTCGATGCGGAGTTTCTGGCCGGGGACGTAGTCGCGGGGCAAGAAGGCCGGCCACGGCAAGTCGACGTTCACCTCCACGGCAGCGCGCGGCGGCAGTTGCTTCAAGGCCCGCACGGCGTTTTCCAGTAGCTGGCAATAAAGTTCGTAGCCGATGGCCGCGATATGGCCGCTCTGCTCGCCGCCGAGGATGTTCCCCGCCCCGCGGATTTCCAGGTCGCGCATCGCGATCTTGAACCCCGATCCCAGTTCCGTGAATTCCTCGATGGCCTTGAGGCGTTTTTGCGCCGTCGGCGACAATAGCTTGATCGGATTGACAATCAGGTAGGCATAAGCGCGGGTCTTGGAACGGCCGACCCGGCCGCGCAGTTGGTGCAAATCCGCCAGACCATACATGTCCGCGTCGTCGATGAAAATGGTGTTCGCATTGGGAATGTCGAGGCCGCTCTCGATGATCGTCGTGGCGACGAGGATGTCCGCTTCCTTGCGGACGAACTTCACCATCGCCTTTTCGAGTTCGTCGGCGTGCATCTGGCCATGGCCGATGACGAGTTTCGCATCCGGCACGATCCACTGCACCTTGGCCGCGATGTCGTGGATGTCGTGAACGCGGTTGTGGACGAAGTAAACCTGGCCGCCGCGGTTCATTTCGCGCAGGATCGCGTGTTTGATGAGCTGGTCGTCCCAGCGAATGATCCGCGTTTCCACGGGTTGGCGGTCGGCGGGCGGCGTTTCGAGGTTCGAGATTTCACGGATCCCGAGCAGGGCCGAATGCAGCGTCCGCGGGATCGGCGTCGCCGTCATGGTGAGCACGTGCACCGTGGCCCGCAGGCGTTTGAGCTTCTCCTTGTGTTCGACGCCGAACCGCTGCTCCTCGTCGATAATCACGAGGCCGAGATCCTTGAACTTGACGTCGGCGCTCAAGAGCCGGTGCGTGCCGATGACGACATCGACCTCCCCGTCGGCGACTTTCTTCAAGACTTGCTTCTGCTTGCCGCCGGTTTTGAAGCGGCTGACGACTTCCACGTTGAACGGATATTCCGCGAAGCGCTGCGTGAAGGTGCGGTAATGCTGTTCGGCCAGTACCGTCGTGGGAACGAGAATGGCGACCTGCTTGCCGTTATCGATGGCCTTGAAGGCGGCACGAATGGCGACCTCGGTTTTGCCGTAGCCGACGTCGCCGCAAATGAGCCGATCGGTCGGCTTGGGTTTTTCCAGGTCGGCCTTGGTCTCGACGATGGCGGCCATCTGGTCGGGCGTTTCGACGTAGGGGAAAGCGTCCTCGAATTCGCGCTGCCAGTCGGTATCCGGTGGGAAGGCGTGGCCGGGAACGGCTTGCCGCACCGCTTGCATCTGGATCATCTCGGCGGCCATGTCGCGGACGGCTTCGTCGACGCGATCCTTGCGGCGGCCCCACGACAATCCGCCCAGCTTGGAGAGTTCCGGCTCGGCGTGCGCACCCCCGACATAGCGCTGCACCAGGTCGATCCGCGTTGCCGGAACGTAAAGAAAGACGCCCTCGCGGAACTCCAGGATGAGGTTCTCTTCAAATGCGGAATGCGGAGTGGGGAATGCGGAATCCAGAGAGTCATCCGGATCGTCTTCATTCCGAATTTCGAGTTCCGCATTCCGCGTTTTTTCGAGCATTCTCATGCCGCGGAAGCGGCCGATGCCGTGGTTGACGTGGACGACGTAATCGCCTTCGTTCAAGTCGAGAAAAGTATCGATGGCGCGGGATTCGATCTTGCGGCTGGAGGCGCGGCCGCGCGGCTTCGTCCCCGGCGGCAGCAAATCCTTGTGGAACAGTTCGTGGCTGCCGAGCACCACGATGCCGGCATCGACCAGTCGGAACCCGGCGCGCACGTGGCCGGTCACCAGTTGCAAGCGATGCGATTGCGCCAATTTCCCCGCCGCCAGCACCTCCGTCAAGCGGTGACACTCGGCGTCCGTCTGGCAAACGATGAGTGCCCGGGCATCGTCGCTCGAAGCCACGGCATCGAGTTCATCGCGCACGCGGTGGACGTTGCCGCTGAAGCGTTCGACCGATTCGACGCGCAAATGCACCGACGCTTCCACCGATGGCCGCGGCATCATCGAAATGGCGATCGTCGGGAACTGCATCAAATGCGCGAACGCGCTTTCCGTGGTGAATAGGCCGGAGGAGTCGGCGATCCGTTCGAAGAAGAGCGCGGCGCTTTCCTTGAGGTCACCCGGTTCATAAAGCGCGATCCGCGCTTCTCGTGGCAAATAGTCGGTGAAGAAACCCGTGGGCAGCGCGCTCCGCTCCGCGGACTCCGCGTCGCGGCTAACCTCGAGCAATTGGATGCTTTGCTTGGTTTCCAAACTGCGTTGCGAGCCGGTGGCGAAGGTGCGGATCGATTCGACTTCGTCGCCGAAGAATTCGAGGCGGACGGGATCCGTTGCGTCCGGCGGGAAGATGTCGCAGATGCCGCCGCGGCGACTGAATTCGCCTGGATATTCGACGGCCTCGACGCGCTTGTAGCCGTTGTCGACGAGCCAGCCGGCCAGCGCCGTAGGGTCGACCACTTCGCCGACGGCGAGTTTGCGGCCGCGGCCAGCCAGGGAATCGCGCGCCGGGACCGGTTGCAAGAGTGCGGCCATCGTCGCCACGATCAGCCGCGGCGGTTCCACGGAGAGGATTTGCAGCAGCCGCAACCGCGATGTGGTCGCCGGGTCGAGCTTCCCCTTGTGGGTGGTCGGCGGCCAACTTTCCCACGCCTCAAGGATTGCGGGGCGGATGCCGGTGAAACTGGCGAGATCCTCGACGAAAGACGGCAAGTCGGCGGCGCCGGGCACGACCGCGAGCAGCGCATTCGGCGCGTCGGCGGCCAAAGCGGCGACGGCCAGCGCCGCCGCGGAGCCCCAGGCGCCGTCGATGGTGCCGCTCTGCCCGGCGTCCAACGCCGCGCGCAGCGCAGCCCATCCCTCGGCAGCATGAATCTGCCCAGGCAGCGCCAGCAAGCCGTCAATCGACTCTGGGCCTGAAATTCCCTTTGCTCCAGCATCCGGTACGCCGTCGTGCCGAATCAGTCCATAGCTTATCTTCTTGCGATCGATATTTCGAGCCGGGAGTATGAGTGGTCGCTCAAATCCCGGCTCGCCAGGAAGAATCGCCATGCGGCGGCTAATTCGATGGATCGTCTGGATCGCGTTGCGAGTGATTCTCGCCCAGCGCTACCGCCTGAAGTTGAACGGACTCGCCGAGGTGCTCAAGCGCCCCGGGCCGTATCTCATCCTGCCGAACCATCCGGCTTATGCCGACCCGCCGAACCTGCTAGCGCGCCTCTTTCCGTACTTCAAAATGCGGCCGGTCTTCTTGGAAACCAACTTCCAGAACTCGGTGATGGCCCCGTTCGCGTGGATCCTGCGCGGCATTCGCGTACCGGATACCGACAAGGCCAGCGCCGAAGCGCGGCAACGGGCCGAGGCCGCCGCACAAGCTGTAGTGGCGGCACTCCAGGCCGGGGAAAACGTGATCGTGTGGCCGAGCGGGCGACTCAGCCGCGATGGGAAGGAGCATCTCGGCGGGGCCCGCACCGTCGCCGACGTGCTCGCCGCCGTGCCGAGCGCGACCGCGGTTTTGGTTCGCACGCGCGGGCTGTGGGGAAGCATGACCAGCTACGCTGCCACCAGCGAACGCAAACTTCCCGTCCTGAAGGTGATCGTCCGCGGCTTGTTGCTCTGGCTGGCCAACTTGCTCGTCTTGGCGCCGCGACGGAACGTCTCTGTTACACTTCAAGCCTTCGAAGCCGATGAGCGGCCCGAACCGACGCGGGAAGCCGTCAACCGCTGGCTCGAAGACTGGTACAACGCGGACCTGCACGGCGGCGTCGAAACGCCCACCTATGTGCCGCATCACTTTCTCTTCGGACCATCCACCATCGAATTCCCGCAGCGGCCAGCGGAAGCCGAAGTCGACGTTTCCAAGGTCAAACCCGCCACCAAGCAAGCCGTGGCGCAATTCATTGAAGAGAAGATCAAGCGGCCGCTCGATGCCAGTGAGAACGCGGCAGCCACCACATTCGCGCAACTTGGCATGGACAGCCTCGATGCCATGGAAGTCTCGCTGCAGGTGGAACAGCGGTTCGGCTTTAGCGGGGAATCGGTGCCGACAACGATCGGCCAGTTGTGGGCGTTGGCCGAAGGAATCGGGGAGAAGGCCGCCCCACAGCCGCCGCCACCCGGCTGGTTCGATCCGCCTTCGGATTTGAGCCCGCTGGTCATCGATGGCGCCACGATTCCCGCGGCGATCTTGAACCGCGCCCGCCATCAACTGCGCGACGTGATCGTCGCCGACGACCGGGCCGGCGGCGTCACTTACGAAAAAGCCATCGTGGGGGCATGGGCCATGACCCCTCGCTTCCGCGCCA
>DATNBQ010000171.1:0-14504 GCA_035571955.1 Urbifossiella sp.
GGATCGCGTCGCCGCGAATGAGCAGGTGGCCGACCTCGCCGGCCCCTTGCCCCACGCCGCGATAGATCTCGCCGTCAATAATCAGGCCGCCGCCGATGCCGGTGCCGATCGTCATGTAAAAGATCGGCGACAGCCCCTGCCCCGCGCCGAGAACAGCTTCGGCGAGGCCGGCAACATCGGCATCGTTGCATATTACGGCGGGGACGCCGAAGAGTTCCTCAAGCCATTTCGCAAGCGGGAAGCCGTGCCAGCCGGCAATGTGATGGGACTTGATAACGGATTGAGTGGCGTCGTCGGTGGGGCCGCCGAAGCCGACGCCGATGCCGCGGAGTTGTTCGCGGGCGATGCCGGCCTCGCCCAGTAGCTCGGGAACCGCGCGGACGATCGCCTGGCGAATCCCTTCGCCGCCCGCCGCGGCATCGACGTTCCCCCGCCACAGGCGAAGCAATCGGCCGTCGCCCTCGCCCAGGCCGAGTTGCAGTTTCGTGCCGCCGATTTCAATGCCGAGAAACATTGCATGTCGCAATTAAAGAAGCGTCTCTTGGTGGCACAGGCATTCTTGCCTGTGCGAGTTTTTGGCACAGGCAAGAATGCCTCTGCCACCAATCTGATGCCCTACTTGCGGTTCAATACTTGGCCATTTCGCCGCCGCCTTTGCCGAGGCCAATGGCGTCGGTCGTTCGCTTCGATGCATCGAGGAGCATCTTCAGTTCGCTGCCGACGGCGATGAACTGCCATCCTTCCTCAATGCGCATGCGGGCTTCTTCCGGTCCGAAGGTGTGGATGCCGGCGGCGACCTTGTTGCGCTTGCATCCGGCCAGGATGTCCGCCAGGGCTTGCTTGAAGGCGTCCGGATGGGGCGGCTTGCCGTCCGGCCCGCGCATGCTCGCCGCCAGGTCGTTGGGGCCGACGAAGACCGCGTCAATTCCAGGGACGGAGTAAACGTCGTCGAAGTTCCGCACCGGGTCGATGTGTTCGCACTGGAGGACGATGAGAACCTCTTGATTGGCGCGAGCGTAGTATTCGGTCGGGGTGGCGGCGAAGTTGAGGGCGTGGGCGGCGCCGCCGACGCTGCGCGTGCCCGCCGGTGGATAGAGGCAGGCCGACACGGCGTCGAATGCTTCTTGCCGCGTGTTGACCATCGGCACCACGACGCCGTGGGCGCCCGTATCGAGAACGCGCTTGATGTGGTCGTGGCGATTGCACGGCACGCGGGCCAAGGCGGGGCAGCCGGCGTCGGCGATGGCCGCGAACGAATCGGCGGCCGTTTCGATGCCGATGGCGTTGTGCTCGGTATCGACGGTGAGCCAGTCCCAGCCGGCGCGGGCCAGGAAGCGGGCGGCGAGCACGTTGCCGAGCGTCAACCACGTGCCGACGGCTGGCTTGCCTTCCCGGAGCAGCTTCTTGATCGGATTGGGGCGCATGGAACTCTCGCGGAGTGAGGAACGATCGCGCGGCGTACTGCCAACGATACGCAGGAGAGCCGCCCAATCAATACCGCGAGATGCCCGAGCCGGGGGGGCGTAAGCCCCTGATTCTCTGAACCTGGCGAGCGGGGGGCGTAAGCCCCCTGATTCTGTGGACGCGCAAGAATCAGGGGGCTTACGCCCTCCGCTCGCCAGTGCGCTCGTTTAACGAACCGTGCCGGTCTTCTTCGGCTACTCGGCGGCGAAGTCCCACAGGCCGAGGCGAGTGTTCTGACCGTTGGCTTCGAGGATAGCCAGCACGGGCGCCGTCGGACTCCAGGCAAAGGTTGCCGACCGGCCCCATTGCTTGAGCAACTTGCCGGTCTTCAGATCCCAGATCGACAATCCGGGCGGTTCTTGATTGGAATCCGGGCCGTAACTGGCATTTATGGCAAGCAATTGGTTGTTCGTCGAGATGCTCACGACATCCATGGATGGGCGAAGTAAAGAACTGCCCTCCAATTTCGGAGTGAACTCTCGCTTTTCGGTATCGTAAATCCGCGCTCCCTGGAAATCGACGATGAGCAACAAGCGCGAATCCGGCGAGAACTGCAAGAGCGTCCAGGGAACGCCGCCATCTTTCTTGTTCGATGCCGGCCGGTCTTTAAGGAAAGACTTGACGTCGGCCCGGGTGCGCGGCGTCGATTCCTTCATCCCCGTGCCGAGGTCCCAGACATCGATGCCGCCCTCGGCATCAACCGCCGCCAGCCGCTTCCCGTTCGCCGCCAGTTGGTAGTACTCGTACGGCTCCTTGGTCTTCAAAACTGTCCGCACCGTCTTGCCGGTTTCCGTGCTGATTTCTCGCACCTGGATCGGGCAGCCGCCATCCGATTGGGGACTCACATTTGAGGATGTTCGGAAGCTCTTGCCATTGGCCGCGAAGGCATAGTTCTGAAGATGTTCGACGCGCAAATCGACGCTTCGATCGAGTTGGAGCTCGGCGTAAGCGCCATGAGTGAGCTTCCAGTATTGCAACTGATGCCGGCCGCTGATGAGGTCGTCCTCGTTGAAGGCGGTGATGACTTCCTTGCCGTTCGAGGTGAAGCCGAGCAGTGCGAACGGCGCGCCGGGTTGTATCTCGCTGAAGAGCGTTTTCTTATCGCCGATCCGGTAGATAATCGCTTCGGGCCCTCCATACTGTTGTCTATTCGCTCCCACGGTCCGAACCTTTTCCTTCCATCCTTGAAGTGCAACGGCATCCCCGGCTTGGCTCCAGACGATGCCTTCCACATCCTTGATCGGGAAATCGACCGCGTGGCTGAGCCGGGGCTCCGTCGTGAAGCGCGGTCCCACGGTCTCCGGCGCGGCGGCCACGGGAGTCGCTTTCGCCGCGGCTTGCGGTTTCGGCGGGTCGCTCGGCGGCGAGTCCTGCGGCAAGCTGGCCATGACGAGGCCCGTCGCCGCGAACGCCGCAGTCATCGCGCCGGCGAGAATTGTCAGACGCATCGAGAACCCTCCTCGTGTCAATCGGAGCACGGCGGCCGGGATTGTTGCTCCCGCTTGCCAGCCGGCCACCAGGGTGCAAGTTTTTGCCAGTAGAGAATCGGGAAGCGCGGCGGACGCACCGTCGGCCAGGGCCGCGGGAATCGCCGAAGCCGCCAGGGCCACGCCGCGCCGGCTCAGTCGCTCAGCCAGTTTTTGCCGCCCTGCCGCCAGCCGGCTGGACAGCGTCCCTTCGGCGATGCCGAGCGCTTTGGCGGCCTCGGCCCGCGTCGCCCCGCGCAAATCGCAGAGCAAAATCGCTTCCCGATAGAGCGCCGGCAACTTCGCCAGTTCCTCGTGCAGAATCGCGCCGAGTTCGCTGTCCGGTTCGCTGCCGCGCGCGGGCGGTTCGGGGACGTTCACGGAGGGAACCTCGCGGGCCCGGCGGCGGAGCGCGGCATGGCGGGCTCGCCGGGACACGCGGACCGCCACGCCGTAGAGCCAGTTGCCGAGCCGCTGCGGATCGCGAATCGCCGCCGCCTTCTTCGCCAGAACCAGGAAGGCCGCCTGAAAGGCATCCTCGGCGTCCTGATTGTGCCGCGTGATGCGGCGGCAGACGGCGAGAATCGTGGGCCCGTGGCGGCGCACCAGCAACGGGAACGCGTCTTCATCGCGGCGCAGGAACCGCGCGAGCAGTTCCGCATCGGTGGCCGCCCCGGGTTCGAGATGGCGAAGGATCTCCGCGGGCCGGCCGATCATCGTGCCTCCTACTCCGCAGTGTACTCCGCGGAGGCGGCCCGGCGCGTCGCGCTTTTTCACGAAGTGATTGAGAAAAGTGGAACGCCGCGAGGCATTGCCGAGCGAGGCTTTAACTCACTTCATGGAACGGTAGCGGCGGATCAGCGAGTTCGTCGAGGTGTCGTGGTGGAGGGCCGGTTCGCTGGGCGCTTCCAATTCCGGCACGATCCGCTGGGCCAGCACCTTGCCGAGCTCCACGCCCCACTGATCGAACGAGTCGATGTCCCAGATCGCGCCCTGGGTGAATGTGCTGTGCTCGTAAAGGGCGACGAGTTTGCCGAGCGCCGCCGGGGTCAGTTTCTCGAGGAGCAAGGTGTTGGAGGGGCGGTTGCCGGGGAAAGTCTTGTGCGGCACGAGCGCATCCGGGACGCCCTCGGCCTTCACATCGTCGGCGCTTTTGCCGAAGGCCAGGGCCTCGGCTTGTGCGAACACGTTGGCCATGAGCAGGTCGTGATGCCGCCCGATGGGGTTCAGCGACTTGGCGAACGCGATGAAGTGGCAAGGTATCACCGCCGTTCCTTGGTGGATAAGCTGGTAAAAGCTGTGTTGGCCGTTGGTCCCCGGTTCACCCCAATAAACCGGCCCGGTTGCGTAATCGACCTTGGTTCCATTCAGCGTCACGCGTTTGCCGTTGCTCTCCATCGTCAATTGCTGCAAATAGGCCGGGAAGCGCTTCAGATACTGATCGTAAGGCAGCACGGCAATCGATCCGGCGCCGAAGAAGTCGACGTTCCACACGGTCAAGAGGCCGAGCAGCGCCGGCAGGTTGCGTTCGAACGGCGTGGTGCGGAAGTGCTCGTCGATGGCATGGAAGCCGGCGAGCATCTCGCGGAACGCTTCCGGCCCGATGGCCAGCATCGTCGACAGGCCGATGGCCGAATCCATTGAATAACGCCCGCCGACCCAATCCCAGAAGCCGAACATGTTGGCGGTATCGATGCCGAAGGCTTGCACGGCCTTGGCGTTGGTGCTGACGGCGACGAAGTGCTTGGCCACGGCCGCGGGATCGCCTAGAGCCGCCAGTAGCCACGCCTTCGCGGTCTCGGCGTTGGTCATCGTTTCCAGCGTCGTGAACGTCTTGGAACAGTCGATGAAGAGCGTCTCGGCGGGCTCGAGGTCGCGGGTCGTTTCAACGAAATCGGTGCCGTCGATGTTGGAGAGGAAGCGGCAGGCCAGGTCGCGCTGGGAATAGTGTTTGAGGGCTTCGTAAGCCATCACGGGGCCGAGATCCGAGCCGCCGATGCCGATGTTCACGACGGTGCGGATGCGTTTGCCGGTGAAGCCGGTCCAGGCGCCGGAGCGAACGCGATTGGCGAAATCGGCCATGCGATCGAGCACGGCCTGCACGTCCGGGACGACGTTCTTGCCATCGACGGTGATGCTCGCGCCGCGCGGGGCGCGCAGCGCAGTGTGGAGTACGGCGCGCTGCTCGGTGGAGTTGATCTTGTCGCCGCGAAACATGGCGTCGATGCGGTCGCGCAAGTTTCGTTCGTTGGCGAGCTGGACGAGCAACTTGATGGTGTCGCCGGTGACGCGATTCTTGGAATAATCGAGGAAGATGCCGGCGGCTTCAACGGTGAGGCGGCCGCCGCGGCCGGGGTCGCCGGCGAACAGCTGCCGAAGGTTCCACCGCGATAAATCGGCGTGATGCGCTTGCAGCGCCTTCCACGCGGGAAGGCCAGTTAGGGGGGCGGCAGGCATGGAGCCTCCAGAACGACCAGTTGGGCGACAGGTTTTCTTTGGGCGAGGGGCTCGGGGCGATGGCGACGTGATCCGCGGATCAACCGTGGCGGCATTCTAGAAGTCGGCAATCGGGGGGCCACCTTTTTGAGGCAACAAGGTCGGGAAAAAAGGAAACGCAGAGTGGGTTACCGGGATAACCCCGGCAACCTGGATAAGCGGCAGTTAATCCTTCAACTCAATGACGGACGCCGAGACGATCAGCAGCTTTCGCATCGGTGTCTGGGAGATTCCCACGGTGCGGAACATCCGGCCGACGACGGGAATCCCCGACAACACAGGTACGCTGAACTCGCTCCGGTTTTCCCGGATGAATTGCGGCCCCCCGATGACTGCCGATTGACCTTCCGTGAGCGCCAGCCCCTTCTTCGCGATGGTATGCGTTTCGAATTCCGGAACTTGTAGGTATTGTGTGATCGACGTCCCTTTGCCGTTCTTGATCGTTACGGGAATCATTTCGACCGGCCCCCGGACGCGCTTGAACCTGTACTCGACATCCGCGGCCACGTGCTTCCCGTCCGCGGCGATTCGCCCATTGAGCATGAGCGTGGTGCCCAATTCGACGGCCGAAGTCTTGCCGACGACAACGGCCTCTCCATTCACCTTTACGGCGTGAAGGCTGTCCACGAAGAATTGCTGTTCGCCGATACGCACGACCGCTTCCTTGCCGGGCTCCGCGGTCAGCTTCGGTGCCTGCATGATGTCGACCTGCCGCTCCCGTTCGAGTTCTGTCATGGCCGCTTTTAGCTGGGCATCGGTTAAAAGCGCAACCTCGCCCTCCTTGGCGGGCACCCCGTCGAACTCGGCGCCCGCGGGGATGGCGACGACGCGGATCTCATAGACGATGCACTGGTTGGACGGTGCGGGGGCTGGCGGTTGCTCGGCGAACCCGCTAGACGCCATTGCGAGAACCGCCAGCATTGCCAGGAATCGGCGAACCATGACCGCCTCCTTGGGTCGGGAAGAGACGGACCATAGCGGCGCGTGCGGCGCAATCAAGCGAAAACTTGAGAGAATTCAAGAACTCAAAGCCCGCAGCGCGAGCGAGGGTAGAAGCACTATCCCTTGCTTGCGCTTCTGGAATTACCGTCGGCTACGCGGCCAGCCGACGAGCTGTAGAATCACGATGCACACACACTCCGAGGTAGTCCCGTGTACTGGAAAATGGCCAAGCGGTTGCTGCGCGCCGACAAGCGGCTGCTCTGGAAACTGGCGTACACGATGGGCTTCAAGGGCGCCCTGTCGGTGCACCGGCACAAGCTCCGCCTCAAACAGGGCCAGGTTTTCCCGCCGTTCCTGTACGTCTCGATCATCAATACGTGCAACCTCCGCTGCCAGGGGTGCTGGGTGGATGTGGCCCACAAGCAGGAGATCATTCAGCCGGAGGCGTTCCACAAGCTGGTGCGCGAAGCGAAGGCCGCCGGCAACGTCTTCTTCGGCATCGTCGGCGGCGAACCGTTCATGCACCCGCACCTGCTCGACATGCTCGCCGAGCACCCGGATTGCTACTTCCAGGTCTTTACCAACGGCCACTTCATCACGCCGCAGCGGGCGCGGCGGATGTGGCAGCTCGGCAACGTCACGCCGCTCATTTCCGTCGAGGGCACCGAAATCGTGTCGGACGAACGCCGCGGTAGAAGCAACGTGCTTTCGAAGACGATGCAGGGCATCCACAACGCCCTCGATTCCGGCGTCTTCACCGGCGTATGCACCAGCCTGTGCCGCACGAATATCGACGACCTGCTCCGTGAGGAATGGATCGACCGGCTCATCGACATGGGCGTGATGTACACCTGGTTCCACGTTTACCGGCCGATGGGCCCGAACCCGAATCCGGACTTGTGCCTGACGCCGGAACAGTCGCTGCGGGCGCGGCGATTCGTCGTCGAGATGCGGGCCAAGAAGCCGATCGTCATCGTCGATGCCTATCACGATGGCGAAGGGAAGGCACTCTGCCCGGCGGCGACGGGCATCAGTCACCACATCAACCCGTGGGGCGGCATTGAACCGTGCCCCATCGTGCAGTTCTCCACGGAATCGATCCACTCGAGTGAAGCCGATTCGCGGCCGCTCAAGGAGAAGTTCCTGCGCTCGGGGTTCCTGGCGGACTTCCGCAAGCTGGCGGCGGAGACGACGCGCGGCTGCATCGTCCTCGAACGCCCCGACTTGCTGACGAAGCTGGTCGACGCCTATGGGGCCAAGGATGCCACGGCCCGGCAAACCGCCCGCGCGGAACTCGACGCCATGCAGGTCCGCACGTCGCAGTACAGCCCCGGCGCCGAGATTCCCGAGAAGAACCCATTCTATCGCCTGGCGAAGCGGTTCTTTTTCAACGATTTCGGGGCCTATGCCGGCCACGACCACTCGCGCACCGCCGCACCGGGCGTGCTGCGGAACAAGGGATGATCACTTCAAGGGGAAGATCTCGATGGCCTGGGCGAACAGGTTGCCGGCGGCGGCGTTGTTTCCCTGCGGGGCCATGATGAGAACAGGTTGGCCCGGCGCCAGTTGCTTGAACGAACTCGCCTTCATGCCGCCGCGGGCATTCGTCACCTGCATGTAGCGCGTATTGTTGTTAACCGAGTAATTGCGAATCTTGGCGTTGTTCGGCGCATTCACCGCCACACCGTACTGGAAGCGATTGGTGGACGCGGGCACGAGTTTCACTTGCACGGCGCCGTTGCCGGCCGCCCCGGAAGTGCTGTCGACGATGCCCTGGACGACGGATTGCGTGGACTGCGTGCGGCGGCGAACGTGGCGCCGCGAGTAGCGGCTCGACCGGTGCGCGTAGCGGCCGGCGGTGTACGAGTGGCGGACGGAGTAGCGGCTGGTGCGCGAGTGGCCCCGGCGAGCGTAACCGCGACTCGCGAAAACCGTGGTGTTCTTGTTCACCGTGGTGCTGCGATTGACCGTGGTGGTTCGCGGCCGGAAGGCGCGGGTGGTGTGGCGAACGGCCGTGCGGTGGACCGTTCGCGGCTTGGCCGTGTGCTTGACGACGGTGCGATGCCGCGGGGCGGAACGATGCGGGCTCTTGCGCGGGTGAGACACGTGTTTGGCGCCGCGCCTGGCGGCGACTTCTCCGGTGTCGCCAACGAGAACCACGGCAGTTGTCGCCGAATGGCGCAGTGCCGCAGCGGCGGGGCCGAGGTTCGCTCGCGCCGCCGCGGGAGCGATCGCCGCGGCCGCAAGCGCCATCCATAATCGGAATGCGTTCATGATGCACGATCCTCCGCGGGGCGCCGACACAGCACAGTTCATTCTCTCTTGAGCTGTTCGATGCGGGCTTTCAGGGCGACGACCGCCCGGGGGTTGGACAAGAATTCCGCCAGTTCGCGTTCCATGTAATGTTGCAGCACGACGATTGGGCCGACGCCGCCGACGAGTTTCTTCGCCGCGGCCTCCAGACCGGGAAGTTCCTTCGCGAGGTTCTCGCCCTTGAAGGCGTGGCCGCGATCGAGTAACGCCGTCACGGATTTCACGGTGCCCTTCTCGGCCGGCGAATTGAACCCGTGCATCAGCCAGGCGATTTCCGAAGCCGTTTCATCGCGGAGCGACTTCCACTCGTCGGCCGGCAACTCCTCGCCTTCAATTAGCGTCGCCGCGACGCGCTCGACCGGGTCGGGCACTTCGTTTTCCATCGCCGCCAGGTACGAGACAATCTGGGCCGCCGTCACGAGCTTCAAGGCCTGCGGGGCTGCCTTGATCGCCGCGTCGGTCAGGTCGAACTCGTCCTCGATTTCGGTCGGGTCGCTCTCTTCGAGTTCGGATAACTTCTGAAAGAGCGTCGGGGCCTTGGCTTCGTCGTTCTTGACCAGCGCTGCGCGAAGCTCCTGGAGCATCTTGCGGTAATCGGCGGATGCCGATGCCGTCTTCGCAGCGGCGGGCTTGGCGGCCGTCTTCTGAGCCAGGGCGAGCAAGCCGTTTAGTTGCGCCGTCGTCGCCTCCAAATGGTAAATCGTTTCGAGTGCATCCACCTCGCGCTTCAGGCGAACGACATCCTCCGCCGCTTGTCCCTTCAAGGCCGATTTCGGATCCGGTTTCTTGTCGTCCGAAAAGCCGACGGCGGCGATGGCCAGGGCGGGAAGGAAAGCCAGGACGAAGCGAGGCGATGTCATTGCGTCCTCAGTGTGTCGGTCATCGCAAAGCAATCACCATGCCGCATTCCGAGCATCGTCCGGGCGTTGGCAAATCCCACAAAAGCAAGCCTCATTCGTGAAATCATCCGCTTGCGAGGCCGCCGAGCATCGTGATTGCCCGGCGACCACTTCGCTTTTTTTCGAACCGCGGATCGACTCCGTTGGAACCAGGTTTTTGCGTCATTGGTGGCACAGGCATACCTGTGCCTGTGCGCCTTGCACAGGCAAGAATGCCTGTGCCACCAAACGAATTCCCCTTGATCCCCTCGGCGGCCTCGCTATCGTTGCGGTCCTCACAGTGCGAGCGAATCCGTCATGCGTTGTCCGAGCCCGCGAGGCCGAGCCGTCGTTGTTGCCGCGCTCTTGTGCGGCACGGTCGGTTGCGGCACCACGCGTTCAACGGACTCCGCCCGCGCCGCCAGCGAGATGCTCCTGGTTTCCCAGGCCGTCGATCACGCCGTGGCGCAGATTGACTTTTCGCCGCTCGCCGCCCAACCGGTTTACCTCGATGTCACGGCCCTGGACAAGGATAGCTCGGATCGCGGCTACCTCGTCAGCGTAATCCGGCAACAACTACTGGCCGCGGGCGCCTTGCTGCAAGAAGAACGGTTCCGCGCCATTTACGTCGTCGAGGTCCGCTCCGGGGCGATGGGCACGGATCGCCACAGCTTGCTGGTGGGCACGCCGGCGGTCACGCTGCCGGGCATCGTTCCCGGCTTGCCGCTCACCAGCATTCCCGAGATCGCCTTGATGAAGAAGAGCGATCAGCGGGGCGTCGCGAAGCTCGGCGTGTTCGCGTACAACCGCATCACCGGCCGCGCCCTGTGGCAATCGGGAACGGTGGAAGCGATCAGCCGGGCCCACGATACCTGGGTATTTGGGGCCGGGCCGTTCTCGCATGGCACGATCCGCAAACGGACGGAACTCGCCGGTGAACCGCTGCCGACCTTCCCGCTGACGATCTTCGGAACGCCGGACAAACCCACTGCTCCGGCCGCGACCTCGCAGGAGCAGTTCTTTCCCGTCGGGGGGCCGGCGCCGCTGTCGCCCTTGCCGCCCGTGATTCCCGCCAGCATCCTCGGCATAACCGGGAATGCGGCTTTGACCGATCGCCCTCTAGTGCACTAAACACCGGTCGCTCCAGCGAGTATCGCGACCGGCATTGCGTTTCGCCGAAAAGCGCCTGAATCGGAATTCCATCGGCGGTCGATATTGAGAGGTAAGCGAAATTGCGTCTTGGTGGCACAGGCATTCTTGCCGGTGCAATGTTTCTGCACAGGCAAGAATGCCTGTGCCACCAAACTGATGCTCGACCCCGCGCAAATCGTTCGCCCCGGTTCGTCCTAGAGTTGATTATCCCCGACCGCTTCCTGCCTGGGGGAACCAATCATGCAACCGCTCTTCCCGCTATTCGCTTCCGACAGCGAACCGAACTTCGAACTGCTCCGACGCCACGGCTGGTCGGTGAACGCGATCGCCGGCACATACTGCGTGGCCTGGCGCGGCCGCGACGAAGTGATCTTCGAGTGGACGGCCGACGGCTGGCGGCGCATCGGCGGCGGCCCCGTCGATTAATAACCCTCCGCGCGTAGAATGGCCTCGGAGATCACTTCGCCCGAGCACCGGAGGAACCGCAATGGCCATTCCGCACGCGAAGCCCGGCGACATTCTCGACGTTCGGCCCCTCGGCGCGGGGCTGGCCTCGGCGCAAACTCATGCTCTCGTTCGCGCCGAACATCTCGAAGTGATCCGCATGGTCGTTCCGACCGGGAAGGAAATCGCCGAGCACAAGGCGAAGGGCGAGGTCGTCGTTCATTGCCTGGAAGGGAAAGTCGCTTTCACGAGCGACGGGAAGACGCAGACGCTCGAAGCGGGGACGTTGCTTTACCTGGCCAAGGGCGAACCGCACTCCGTCAAGGGAATCGAGAATGCGTCGCTGCTGGTAACGATCGCGCTGCCCGAACATTAACGTCACTTCTTCTTGGGCTCGTCCGGCGGCTGGAACCAGGTTTTCTCCCAGTATTCGCGGCTGTACTCGCCCACCGGCTGCCAGAAGACGCCCGGCTTCTCCTTGATCTTGTCGAACACCTCGCGCATCTGCGCGTGGATGCCGAGGACGCTCTCCGGCTTATCGAGCAGTTTGAACGCGTGGTACATGAGGCTGAGGACGATGAGTTCGTTGGCCGTGCCGGCGAATTCGCGGCGCATCGCCTCGCCGTCCTTGAGCACGTCGTAAGGGCGGGACATCTGCTGGTAGCATTGCAGGATGCGGAGGCTGGCCTGCGTGCGCAGCCACAGATCGCGGTCGGCGGAGCGTTTGGCCTCGGCGCGCTTCTTGACGCCATCCACGACTTCCTGGAAGAGCCGCAAGGCGTCGTCGCGGTTCTTCTTAGGGTCGGCGGCCTGCGGCTTGGCCCGCGGGTCGGCCCGCTGCAACAGGCAGACGCCGAGGAGCAGTTTGCCCAACCCGGCCTCGTCGCCGATCGGATATAGGTTGATCTGCTTGGAAAGTCTGGCCTCGGCCTCGGCGAATTTGGCCTGTTGAATGTAGGCATGAGCCACATCGACCAGCGCCCGTTCGTGCATGGCTTGTTCGGCCGGAGTCGCGACCTTTTCCAGCTTCGCCACCTGATCCATCAAGGCGATTCCGAACTCAATCTTCTTGTCGTCGCGGCTTTCGATCATGTGCCGGGCGACGCGGTAGCGGGCCGCAATGGCGGCGGAACTGTTGGTCAGAATCGCCTTTTGGAAGGCGATCAATGCGTCGTCCGGTCGGTTCACGGCCAAAAGCGCTTCGGCGAATTGAATCCAGAATGGCCCCGAAACGTCGTCCGGCAGCTTGGGCAACTTGACGATCTGTTCCAAGGCGGCAACGGCGCCGTGAACGTCGCCGGCCTGGCGATGCAGTTCCGCCGCCTTGCGAAAGAGATCTGCCTTGTCGGTTTCGGCGCTGCGAAGCGCGGCGAGGGCGGCATACTCGGCGGCGGCGGCCATGAACTTCGGCGCCGCGTCGCCCTTGCTCTTCTTGAGGGCAACGCCCCACGCCGTGAACACCTCCGCCCGCTTCTCCTTGTTCCGTCCGGCCGCCGCCACGGATTGATACGCCTCCGCCACCGCGGCGGCCTCTTCGAATGCTCCCTCCGCCGTCAACGCCTGAATGGCCGCTTCAAATTCCGCTTGAACGTCGTGGATCGGTATCAAGGCGTTCTTCGGATACTCGCCCGGTCCGGTGATTCCCTTGACGGCCAGGGCAAGCAAGCCCGCGGCGTCCTTCCGCCGCGCAGCGGAATCTTCGTGCAGGCGGAGATCGGCCAAGCGCACCGCCGCGGCAGCCCGCTCCACGCCCTCCGTTTGCACGGCCTCTTCGAAGCGGCGCGTGGCCCCGACCGGATCGGGCGGCTTGTTCGAGAGGAGGCAGACGCCGACGTGATAAGTGGCTGAGCGCTTCAGGTCGTTCGGCAATCCGGGCAAGGCGAGCAGCACTTCCCATTCGCGGCGGGCGCCGGGGAAATCGCCTTCGTCCATGCGGATCCGCGCGAGTTGCGCCTTGGTGATGCGGAGCACGTCCGTCGGGGCATCGGTGCCGATCTGGGCGAGCCATTTCTTGGCCTCCTCGACGTTGCCGAGCTGGCGATAGACTTCGCTGAGCCGCAATTTGGCGCGGGCGATCGAAGCCGGCGGCGTGGCAATCCCCGAATCGGCGATATACGCCGTGAACGAAGTTTTGGCTTGGGTCAAGTCGGGCGGCACGAGGCGGAGCCCCAGTTCGGCGGCGAGCCGATGCCCTTCCCCCGATTCCTCACCGTAGGGCGGTGTCAGCAGAATGCGTCGGGTGGCATCCAGTTCCGCTTGCGCCGCTTTGGACCAGGGCGTCGCCGCTCGCGCCTTCGCCGCCCGGAATCTCAAACGCGCTCCATCGGCGGGGTCGGCCAATTGGTCCGGACGAACCTCGTCGAAGTGTTGCTTCGTCAGCATCCAGTAATTCAATGACTCCGCGGGATCGGCGCTGAGTTCGGCGAGGCGCATGTAACCGGTGCCGAGGGCGAAGTGGGCCGCCGCCGCTTGTTCCGGGAACTCCTTCACCTCGCCGGCCACCTGCTCCAGGTGGGCCTTGATGGAATTCAAATCGGGGCTTTGCTTGCCGAGGACGCGGTGGAGCTCGGCCAGATCGCGGCGAAACGCGCTCGATGGATCGCGCGACGCGAGCGGCAACCATCCCTGGTAAGTTCCGACGAACGCCGCAACGCCGACGAGGAAGAGCGGCACTTGCCACAGCCGCTGGCGATGGTCGGGTCGCGTCGAAAACGTGTCGGCCAGTGCCGTGGCCATGAGCGAATCCTGGAGGCGATGAGGAATCTTGCCCAGAGTAAACTGTGCGGAGCAAAGCGCCGTCAAGGGCAATTGGACGCGCGCGCGACTACAATGAGCACTCAGCCCTCCGGAGATAGACCATGTCCGCCGTTCCCAAGACGAAGAACCAGCTAACCGCGGCCGAATATCTCGCGATCGAAAGCCGAGCGGAATTCAAGAGTGAGTACCACGCCGGCGAGACGTTCGCCATGGCCGGTGCGAGCCGCACTCACAACGGTCTGAAAGACAACCTCGTCGTTGCAATCGGCCGCCGACTTTTGGACGGTCCGTGCCGCACTTATTCCGCCGACATGCGCGTGAAGGTCGAGCGCACCGGGCTTTACACTTATCCCGATATCGTCATCGCTTGCGAACCTCAGGAATTCGAGCGCATCCAGGGCGTTGAAACTTTGTTGAATCCCAAGATTGTCATCGAAATCCTTTCGGAATCGACGGAGCGATACGATCGCGGCACCAAGTTTCGCCACTTCCAAAAACTCGCCTCGGTGATGGAGTACATTCTGGTCAGCCAGGATCGAATGTGCATCGAGCGGTTCGTCCGCCAGCCCGACGAGACCTGGGTGTTGACGAC
>DATNBQ010000172.1:0-3546 GCA_035571955.1 Urbifossiella sp.
CGCCGGGAGATGCCGCGATAATCACGGCGGCGATCCCGCCGATTTCACCCACGGGCGGCCTCTTGAGCCTGTTCAGCCTGGGATTCTCGACGCGGCTCACGTCGATCATCAGTTCGGGGCCCGGCTCGAACTCGACCGCGCCGCAACCGACGGTCATGCTCGTTGTGTCCGTGGATAACTTCCCGACGCCTCAGTTGGGCGCCGCCGGAGTGCCGGGGCAAACGAACATGCCGATTTACGAGTCGTTCCAGTTCGGGATCGCGACGCCGCCGCGGCAACTCCTGGGCGAACCGCTGGTGCAACTGCCTGGGAACATTTGCATCGATCTGCCGTCGAGCGGCCTGCCGTCCGCCAGCGATTTCGACATTATCTTTTTGCCGAACGGGCAGGTCGATCCGAGTTGCAGCGCCGGCGGCATCAATCAGTTATTCCTGTGGGTGCGCGACTACACGAAGAATGGCGGCGCCGCGGGAATCTTCCCGCAGGGCGGCGAGCAGCAGGTGGTCGCGTTGAAGTTGAAGTCGGGCGCGTTGGGGGCGTTCCCGATCGCCTGGCCGCCGAGCGCGCCGTTTCAGTTCGCCCTGCAAGGCGCGACGGCCCCGCAATAACGAATGGTGGATCATGACGGCCGAGAATTTCGATCGGATATTGGAATCGCTAATGTCCCGGCGACCGTTCCGCCTTTTCACTGTGGAGTTGAATGGCGGCAGCCGGTTCGAGGTCGATGCGCCGCGATCGGTCGTGTTCCGCGAGGGAATTGCGGTGTTCATTGCTCCGGGCGGCATCCCGGTGTGGTTCGACCATAACAGTGTGAACAAGATCATCGAGGCGTCGGCGGATACCGCCGTCTAGCTCGTTTAGCCGCGACCCAACGGGGAGCGCGGAGCTGAGCAGGAGAGATCGCAATGAGTGTTTCTCCGATTCACGGTGCGCGGCGCGGCATGTCGATGGCCGAGGTGCTGGTGGCCTTGTTCATCATGGCCCTCGGCGTCATCGCCATTCTCACGCTCTTCCCCGTCGGCATGCTGCAGATCGGCCAGGCCTTGAAGGACGATCGCACGGCCCAGTGCGCCGCCCAGGCCGATTCCTTCATGCGGGCCTACTGGAAGCAGTTCGTCGTGCAGAAGCAGGCGCCGGGCGACGCCAATATGGATTTCACCAATCCCGGCTGCGCGTTCTTCAATCCGGATGCCGGTTCGGGCGGCAATCCGCATGGCTTGCCCCCCACCCCGCCAGGATCGCCGAGTTATCCCGTCGTCTTCGATCCGATGGGGTACGCCTCGTCGTGGGGCCCGAACACCAGCCCGTCGTTCCAGTTCTGGGTCGGCAACGTCAACGTGCCGCGGCGGCCGCTCATCAACATCGCCAGCCCGCTGCGAACCTGCAGCATCATGGACGGCATGGATTACAACGCGAACAACGGCGCGGCCAACGTGATCGATCGCGAACTGCGCTACAACTGGCTCTGGGTACTGCAACGGCCGCAGGGAACGCTCCCCACGGAGAACACGGCATCCATGACGATTGTGGTATTCGACAAGCGGTCGTTCATTTACGTGCCGCCGGGCGCGGAAAACGCATTCACGTCCTTGACCCCAGCAGCCAATGGCAACGGCGGAGCGGGGAGCACCTCGGTGAGTTTTCCGACCGGCACCCAACTGGGTGTGCAAAAGGGCGGCTGGATCGCCGACATGACCGTACTTCCCCCCAATGTCGCGGGTGGGAGAGGCACCGTTCTCAACGCTAACTTCTACCGCGTCGTCAGCGTTACCGATAACGGCGTCACCGTCGATGTCGAACTGCAGCAGCCGATCCAGGACACCGCGGCGAGCCCCTTGCCCTCCGAATCGCGGACCTGGGTTGTGATGGCCAACGTGTCCGAAGTGTTCGTGCGTCCCAATTTGGAGAACCAGTGATTGCTGATTTACCGAGCCGCGACCGTTAGGGAGCGGTGTAAATCGGTGCAGGGGAGCGATCATGAAATTGCAAGCACAAGCGCGTCGCGCGTTTACCTTGGTGGAACTGATGGTGGCCGCCGCCGTGTCGATCGTCATCATGACGATCCTGGCCACCGTCTTCCAGATGGCGCTCGACACGATGCGTCAGGTCCGCTCGCAGGCGGAAATGGCGGACCAACTCCGCGCCGTCGGCGGCGTCATCCAGCGCGATCTCGGCCGCGATGGCGGCAACTTCTTCTCCCCGGACGAGAACTCCCTCGGCATCACCAACTACGGCCTGCGGATGAGCGACTGGTCGCAAGTGCCCG
Organism: Urbifossiella sp.; assembly: GCA_035571955.1. Classification (GTDB taxonomy): domain Bacteria; phylum Planctomycetota; class Planctomycetia; order Gemmatales; family Gemmataceae; genus Urbifossiella. The sequence continues at coordinate 2,267 of DATNBQ010000172.1, forward strand.
GAACGCCGACGACCGCGGGCGGCTATCTCGTGATTACCAGCCCGACCTCATTCGTCGAAGGCTTCGATAACAACAACTTTGCTTCGACCACCGCAACCAACCACTCGATGCAGTTCACGAATGTCTTGCCGGGCATCCTGGAGAAAGATAATTACACGGCGATCGTTGCCGGGCAAACTTTCACGAGCCCCGCCGCCGAGATCGCCTACTTCCTCGTGCCCTCGGGCGCCGGGATGTCGTTGCCGAACGGCACTCCGCTGTTCGACCTGCACCGCCGGCAATGGCTCGTCGCCAAAACCTTGGGTGACCAAGGGCGACTCAATAACGCGTTCATCCTCGATCCCGTGAATGCCCCGAATGTCATCAGCGCCTTGACTCCGACATCGGCCAATACGATGCAGTCCGTCGCCGGCAATCGCTCCGCCGCGGGGTCGCTCGGCACCGGCGACGACATCCTTCTTTCGAACGTCATCTCCTTCGAAGTGAAAGTGAATCATTCCCTGGCGGCCTCATTTGGGGCCGGCAACACCGATGCACCGTTCGGCAACCTGACGATTCCCATCGGCCCTGGCCCCACGACGACCTCCACCTTCGATTCCTCGAAAGGGCTCGGCGTCAGCGTTCGCTCCGTGCAAATTCGCATCCGCGTTTACGATCCCAAAGTCCAGACCGGTCGCCAGATCACCATCGTTCAAGACCTGTAAAGCACTCCGGCGGCTCTCGTCGCCGGCTGGCCCGCTTTTTCCGGAGATCGCGTCATGTTTCGGCCGCTCCCATCACCGGCGTCTCGGCCCGCTCGCCGCGGGACCATTCTGATCGTCGTGCTCGCCCTGCTCGCGCTGTTCGCCGTCATCGCGCTGTTCTTCGTCTTCTTCGCGGACGCCGAGGCGACCAACGCCCGGATCATGCGCGAAGCGGAAAGCTACAACGGCAACGACGCCGCCGCTCTCGATCAATCGGCCATCGACGCGGCCAACGAGGCGCTCGCCCAAATGCTTTTCGACGTGCCGAACTTCGCGGTGAACGGCCAGATCAGCGGGCTGCGCGGGCACAGCCTGATGGCGTCGATGTACACGCGGCTGCCGGGGCAATCGCCGCCGTTCGCCGGGGTCGGCACCTTCCACGAACCGAGCCCGGTCAGCAACGACCGCGCCAAGTGGATCGACTTCGCGGCATTCGCCTACGTCGGCGCCGGCGGCACGCCGTTCTTCCTCGATCCGGAGTGGTCCGGCAGCCGCAACCCGACGCAAGGGCCGACGTGGTGGAGCGCCGGGCCGAAC
>DATNBQ010000173.1:0-3696 GCA_035571955.1 Urbifossiella sp.
CTTCTGCTCGGGGCCAATTCGCGCCCAACCGACGCTGCGCTCCCGCTACTCTGTCGCCAAGATCGTTGCCCAGGGCACGCTCAAGAACCCGCGCTTCGATCCGCAAACCGATCGCGGCTACACCGACTTCCACTTCGGCGCCATTCTGAAAGACCACCCCGCTCGCGGCCAAACAAAGACCATCACACTGCCGAAATACTTGCCCGTCATCGGCGACACGCCGCCGGATTACCTGCTCTTCTGCGATGTGATCGACGGCAAACTCGACGCCCTGCCGGGAATGCCCAGCCGCCCCGCGCTCGTCGACTATCTCAAGGCGGCCGCCGCCATCACCGACGACGACCCCGCCAAGAAACTCGGCTTCTTCTTCAAGCATCTCGATTCCGCGGATGCTTCCGTGGCCGCCGATGCCTTTCTCGAGTTCGCCCGCGCTTCCGATGCGGAAATCCTCAAAGCCGCGGGGCAACTCGATGCCGGAAAACTTCGCGCGCTCATCGCCGACCCTAACTCGCCGGCCGAACGCCTCAGCGTTTATGCGTTCCTGCTGGGGGTCTGCGGCAAACCCGCCGATGCCCGCTTCCTCGCCGACCTCGTGAAGCAGTATCCTTTGCCCGAGCGGACCGCGGCCGCCTTCGGCGGGTTCCTCGCCGGCTACATCCTCCTCGACCCAAAGGAAGGGTGGCCGCTGACGGCATCGATCCTCGCCGACGAGAAGCGCGGCTTCTCCGACCGACTCGCCGCAATCGGCACCGTTCGCTTCTTTCAAGCCACACGAACCGCCGAGAGCAAGTCCGAGGTGCTCAAGTGCTGTGCCGCCTTGCTGCCTCACGGCGACCTCGCCGATCAGGCCGTGGAAGATCTTCGCCGCTGGGGTTATTGGGACTTTACAGCCGAGGTGCTCGCGCAATTCGGCAAGCCGACCCATGCCGCCCCGATCGTGCGGAGAAGCATTGTCCGCTATGCTCTGACTTGCCCGAACGAAGAAGCGAAGTCGTTTATCGATTCACTCCGCCGCACCGATCCCAAGCTCGTGCGCGACGTGGAGGAACAACTCGCCCGCTTTAACTTGCCGAGGAAGTGAGGAAGCAACTACTGCGGGGCCGGCTCGCCTTCTTTTTTACCCCAACCGGGCGGCGGTTCGCGGAACATCGGGCCGGCCAGGGCATCGTAAATCACCAGCAAATTCAGCACGCCCGCGATCACCGTGTAGACCCAACCCAGGTCCCAGCGTTTGTTCCCCTTGCGCTGCAAGTCGTTGAGCGTCTCTTCGTCGGGCATGCGTTGAAAGACGCCAAACACCGGGCCGGCCGGCTTGGCCCGATCGTACTCGATGTACTGGAGCACGGCGGGCCATGCCGCGACGCCGATCCAGAACTGGCCGAGAAACTGGGGCCGATAATAGACCGCGCTCGGCACGCCGGGCAGCCTGTTCCCCGCCACTTCCAGCGGCTGCAATTGCGACACGTCCGGCAGCCACACGTTCTGCCATTCCCCCATCCACATGCCGTAAAAGAAGAGCACGTACAGGCCGAAGAAGAACAGCAGCCCCTTGCCGATCCGCCCCTGATACACCTGCCCCAGACCGGGAATCAAGTAGCTCATGATCGCCGCTGTCCAGTCGTGCTTGACGGGCGGCAGCGGCGGGAGTTCTTCTTCCTTCGGCTCGCGGGACGGCACGGGGGCCTGCGCCGGAGCAGGCAGGGGAACGGCGGCCGGAGTGGGAAGCGTGGGACTGGCTATGGAAGCGACGGGAGGCGTTCCGGCCGGCGACGGAGGCGAGGGCGGGAACGGAGTATCGGAAGCCATCAGCGGTGTCTCATTCCCGTTTTTGGGTGGCACTGCCTTGCAGCCGGTGCAAATCCCCAAAAGCCAACCCGCCGGAAGATTCGCCGGCGGGCGGCCAACATTTCGTGATTATAGCAATTTGAAAGTGGCGCGGCGGCTCACTTCGGCCACGGCAGCGGCGTGGGCAGCGATAGCCAACCGAGTTCGCTGGCAATGTGAGCGGTCGTGTAAGCCAGCAGCAGCAAGCCGGCGAGGCCGAGCAGGTTCTTACCGAAGCCCGAGCGCAGGAATCGCCCCGGCGGCCCGAGCGAGCCGAGCACCGTATCGATGGACCAGTTGAACGCGGTCAGCGGCCAAAGAACCACGGGAACCGAGTTGGGCGCATTGATGGAAGGCGCCGTTGGTGGCGGGGGCGTTCGCGGTTCGGCGGGCGGAGCGGGAATGACGGTCGTTCGCACTTCCACCGGCACGGACGGCTCGGGGAACGGCATTACGGGCGCCGGGAATGGTTCCGGGCGCGGGAACACCGCCAATTGGGGCGGCTCGGGTCGGCGATTCACCGGCGCCGGCGTATAGGCGTTCGCATCCGGCGCCGCGTTCGGTAGCGTCAGCATGCGCTGCAACAGTGCATCCAGTTCATCCAGTTGCTGGCGAGTAAGGTCGTTGGCGCTCGGAGCGGTGGCCATGAGGGCATCCTGCCGGGTAGCCGGGTCCATTCGCCCCGGAGTATAGTCGGCATTCGCCGGCAAAGAAAAGCCCACCTGCGATACGGATAGAGCTCAAAATCAGCCTTGATTCGCGGCATTCCCTTCGGTATGTGCCGGGGCACTATGAAGAAAATCTATTTCGCGGCGGCAGCCGCGGCCTGTGCCGCGGCGGCGGGGGGAGTTTACGCCTGGCCGTCCGCGCCGATGCTGTCGGCTTCGACGCCCGCCGAGAAGGAGACGCGCGTCTGGGTGCTGCCATCGATCGTCACGCCGCCGAACGAATCGCCGGTGACCGCCGTCTCCGTGAAAGTGCCGAAGGATCCGCCGCCGCCGTTGCCTTTGCCCATCGTGCCCATCGTGCGGCCAATTCCCAAGGCGCCGAAAGATCCGCCGCTGCCCTTGAAGTTGCCACTGGCAATCGTTCAACCGATCCAGAACGTGGTCAAGGAACCGCAGCCAATGCCATTGGCCCCGCCGACTCGCCTCGTGCCGCCGGCCCCGGCCACCGTCGGCAGCGTCGTGCTTCTCAAAGACGGCAAAATGGTCGAAGGGGCCGCCTCGCACTCGGGGACGCGCGTGATCGTCCAGCGCGGGACCAGCCATCGCGAGTTCGACAAGAGCGAAGTGCAGTTCATCGGCAAATCGAAGGACGAGTGCTACCGGTTCAAACTCGGACAGGTAAAGGCGGACGACGCCCCCGGCCGGTACAAGCTGGCCCGCTGGTGCATGTATAGCGGCATGAGGGAACAGGCGCTCACCGAGGCCAAGGCCGTGGTGAAGTTGCAGGCGAACTATACGCCCGCGATCGAGCTGGCCCGCACCATGGAGGAGTCGCTGCGGCTCTTCAACGACGACGGGACGCCGAAGATCGACGTTTCGCCGAAGCCGACTGCGACGCTGCTGCCGCAAGCGATCGAGCCCGAACCGGACATTCCTGCCGAGGCAATCAAGGCCTTCACGGCGCATGTGCAACCGGTGCTGGTGAACCTGTGCGCCGATTGCCACGGCAAACCGAGCTATGCGGGTGCATTCAAAATGGCCTGCGGCGGGCCGGTCAACGATCCGGCCTTGACCCGATTTAACTTGAAGGCCGCCGTGGGGCAGGTGAAGAAAAGCGACCCCGCCGCCAGCCCGCTGTTGATGAAGGCGCTGGCGGCACACGGCGGCATGAAGCAGGCGGCGCTGGCGAACGGCGCGGCCCCGG
>DATNBQ010000174.1:0-11857 GCA_035571955.1 Urbifossiella sp.
TGCCACCCAGAACCCGATCGAACAAGAGGGGACGTACCCGCTGCCCGAGGCCCAGCTCGACCGGTTCATGTTCACGATCAAGGTGGACTACCCGACGGCCGACGAGGAGCGGCAGATCGTGGCCATGACCACCCGGGGGGACAAGCCGGACCTGGCGAAGGTGCTCACCGGCGAGCGGATCATGGCCTGGCAGAAGCTGGTGCAGAAGGTGGAGGTGCCGGGATTCGTGACCGACTTTATCGTGCGGCTGGTCCGGGCGACCCGGCCGAAGGACCCGACCGCCCCGGACGTGGTGAAGCGGCTGGTGGACTGGGGGGCGGGGCCGCGGGCCGGGCAGTTCCTGGCGAAGGCCGGGCAGGCGTTCGCGGCGATGGACGGCCGGCCGAGCGTCGCTATCGACGACATCAAGAAGGCCGCGATTCCCGTGTTGCGGCATCGCGTCAGCGCGAATTTTCAGGCGCAAGCCGAAGGGAAATCGAGCGACGACATCGTGCTGGAATTGCTTAAGGTCGTCAGCGAACCCGAACCGCCGAAGTACGTGCCGAAGAAGAAGTGAGTTCTCAACCGAGCCGCGAGCGTTAGCGAGCGACTGTTTCACCAAGACGCCCGCTCCCTAACGGTCGCGGCTCTGATAGTCCAGCGCAATATCGAGCGCCGGCGCCGAATGGGTGATGGCGCCGACCGAGATGCGATCGACGCCGGTCGCCGCAATCGCGCGGATGGTCGATAACGTCACGCCGCCGGAAGCCTCCAACTTCGTATCGGGTGAAGCGGCGTTTCGTCGCGCCACCGCCGTTCGCATCATCTCGGGGCCCATGTTATCCAGCAGCACGATGTCCGCCTTGGCGGCCAGGGCCGCTTCGAGTTGTTCGAGCGTATCCACTTCCACTTCGACGGGGAGCCAGTCGTTGCCGCGGGCGGAGCGTGCCGTTTCGATGGCCAGTTGGACATCGCCGCGGAGGCCGGCGAGGTGATTGTCCTTGATGAGGATGCCATCGAAGAGACCGATGCGATGGTTATGGCCGCCGCCCTGGCGCACCGCGTACTTTTCGAGCAATCGCCAACCGGGGGTCGTTTTTCGGGTATCGAGGATCCGGGCCGGGAAGCCGGCCGCGGCCGCCACGTAATGGTGCGTCAGGGTGGCGATGCCGCTGAGCCGCTGCAGGAAGTTCAGGGCCGTTCGCTCGGCGGCGAGGATGCCGCGAAGTGCGCCCGATACCGTTGCCAGCACGGTTCCGGGTTGAACCGACGTGCCGTCGGCAAGGCGCGCCGTGAAGGTTAGGTTCGCTCCGGGGAGCATCTCGCACACCATCGCCGCGGCGGGAAGGCCGGCAACGATGCCCGCCGATCGCGCGACGAATGCGGCCTGGCCGAGCTGCTCCGCCGGAATCAGCGCTCGACTGGTGCGGTCGCCGGCAACGCCGAGGTCTTCGGCAAGGGCCATCTCGACAAGTCGCCGGCACGCCGCCGCCTCTTCGGAATTGAAGCCATTCATGGCGGCAATGTCGGGGTTAATGGGTCGGTTTGAATCTTGGTGGCACAGGCATTCTTGCCTGTGCGAGCTATTGCACAGGCAGGAGGCCATTTCAAGGCCCCGAAGGGGCCACCGTTAATAGCCAGGGGTGGAGCGAGCGTCAGCGAGCGGAACCCCTGGGAAGGTGAATCCAATGAACCTGCCGTCGGCCGAGCCCCGAAGGGGCGACAGAGCCTTTCGCCCCTTCGGGGCTCTTCCACAGATACAGTTTTATGGTTTCATTATCCAGGGGTTCCGCTCGCTGACGCTCGCTCCACCCCTGGCTATTAACGGTTGCCCCTTCGGGACCCAAACCGGGTAATACGACACGTTCTAGCGGCTCAAAAGACGTCGAATCCTCATCTACCAAAGTCGGTGTCATTGGGCATTCTTACCTGTGCGAGCTATTGCACAGGCAGGAATGCCTGTGCCACCTACGTGTTCATTTCACTTCCACCAGGCCCACATCGATGTACTGGCCGCCCCCGGTCTGATGGCAATGCACCGCAATGGTATTCTTCCCCGGTTTCAGGGCTTTCTGGGCCGCGGCCGAAATCGGCACTTCCGTGTAGTCCGTCGTGAATCCCGTTAGCTTCGCAGCGAGTACGCCATTGATGTAGACCACGGCGTCTTCGTCGTGATGGATCCGCACCATCACTTCGCCCTTCGGGACTTCCTTCAGGTCGAAGGCGCGAAGAATGCGAATGTCCGGGCTCTTCCATTCAGTGCGAACGACGGCGCCCGGCGTCCCCTTCGTGCCGAATCCGCCCTCGGCCTGCTCCCACTTGGCCGGAACGAAGTCCGGCTTTTCCCATCCTTCTCCGGGGACTCCGGTGATGTAGAACCATTTCTGGCCCGTCTTCTCCGAGGTCGGCACGACTTCGCGGAATTCCGGCGGCGGGCCGAACAGCGCCGCATGCCACTTCGCCGTTTCCTTGGGATCGAGTTTGATCACGTCGCGGTCGTAGGTCATCAGGCCGTTCACTTCCACTTCGACATCGGTCGTTTGCGTGTAGACCGCGGCGCAGAGCCCCTTGCCGATGAGCGGGTGCAAGCGGCGCGTGAGTAAGTGATAATTGTGCCGCAGGTCCTCGGTGGTTTTGAAGGTGCGGTAACCCCAGTTATTCGTTTCCTTCCAGAGGTGGCCAGGGAGGGGGAGGCCGAGGCCGCCGTATTCCCCGAGCACGCTGGCCCGCTCGGGCATCGGCAGGAACATGCCGGGGCCGGGGTAGTTGTGCATGTCCTTCATGTCGCCGAAGCCGCGGTCGGCCCAGCCGCTCGGGCCGTCCACCAGTCGAGTGGGATCGTATTTCTTCACCCATCCCAGGATGTCGTTGGTGTCGTGCTGGCCCCATCCCTCGTTGAACGGCACCCACACCGCGATGCACGGGAAGAACCGCAGATGATCGATCATCGCTTTCAGTTCGGCGCGGAACTGCTTCTTCTCGGCATCCGTGAACTTGGCGTCCTGCTTGGCGTTCGGCGGAATCAGTTGGCCGCGACTTGGCACGCCACCGCTCGGCATGTCTTGCCAGACGAGCAGCCCGAGCTTGTCGCAGTGGTGGTAATAGCGGGCCGGTTCGACCTTGATGTGCTTGCGAAGCATGTTGAAGCCGAGCTTCTTGAGCACTTCGAGATCGTATTTCATGGCCGCATCCGATGGCGGCGTGAGCAACCCATCCGGCCACCACCCCTGATCCAGCGGCCCGATCTGGAAATACGGCTTCCCGTTGAGCATTAGCCGCGGAATGCCCTTATCATCCCTGGCCACCGTGCTCGTCCGCATGGCGAAGTACGTGTCCACGTCCTCGCCGTTGGTGATGCGCGCGCCGCCGGGCAATTCCTTGGTCAGGTGGACGTGAACCGGATAAAGATGCGGATCGTCGGGCGTCCACAAATGCGGGTTCGGCACTTTCAAGCGATACTTCGCGCCGGTTTGGATCGTCTCGCCCTTCAGGCCGGGGCCGGAGATCTCGGCCCAAACCGCAGGAGTCGGATCGGCAATTTCGACCACCACTTCGACTTCCGATTTGGCGATGTCCGGCGTAAACAGCACTCGCTTCACGTGCATATGTTCGAAGACGGGTTCCAGCCACACGGTTTGCCAGATGCCGCTGACGGGGGTGTACCAGATGCCGCCGGGCTTCGAGACCTGCTTGCCGCGCGGCTGGGCGGCGGCATCCGTCGGATCCCACACCTTCACGATCAGTTCGTTGTCGCCTTCTCTTAACGCATCGGTGACGTCGAACTCGAACGGCGTCGAGCCGCCGCGATGGGTGGCGAACTCCTTGCCGTTGACGAACACCGTCGCTTCCCAGTCGACCGCTTCAAAGTGCAGAAGAACCCGTTTCCCTTGCCAGCCGGAGGGAATCGAAAAGTTGCGGCGATACCAGAGATTCTGATCCTTGGTGACGTGCTTGCCGACGCCGGAGAGGGCCGACTCGATGCCGAACGGCACCAGGATTTGTCCGTCCGATTTCTGCGGCTTCGGGCCGTCTTTTGCCGTGATCGCGTAATCCCAGAGACCGTTGAGGTTCTGCCAGTCCTTGCGGACCAGTTGCGGCCGGGGATACTCCTGCCAGGCGTTCCGTTGGGTCACCTGCTTTCCCCACCTGGTCATGAGCGGCGCCGGCGCCGGCTTCCAGTCGGCCAAGGCCGCCGGCATGGAGAGAGCAAACAACGCCAGGGCAAAGCCGAGACGCGACATGGTGAGACTCCCAAAAGAAGCATCGGCGCCGTGATTCTATGGAAATGCGCTCACTGCACCGCCTTGACGAGCACTTGCGAGCGGCGGCCGTTCTGTTCGTAGCGCTCGCGGCGGAGCGGCGGCAAGTCGTCCGGAGTTCCCAGCCGATAGCCCGCCTTCTGCACGAAGTAGTTCACCGCCTGCGTCGAGAGGCAAAAAACTTCCGCGAACTTCTTGTTCCGCGCCTGATTCTCGATGTACGAAATCAGCTTGCCGCCGATCCCCTGGTTGGCGTAGCGATCGTCGACGAACACGCTGGCCAGCTCCGCCTTCCCCTGATCCGGGTACTGGTGCATGGCGGCGCAGGCCACCGGGTTGCGATCGACTTCGAAAACGAAGAAGTCGCCGATCTGCTTTTCCAGGTCCACCCGCGTTCGCTTGATGAGTTCGTCCGCCTTGACGCCCTGCTGGATGAGGCTGAAGACGGCGCGGACATCCTTCTTCTGGGCCGGGCGGATCGATTGGTACTCGTTGGCGTAAACGAGGGTGCCGATTCCTTCGTTGGAAAAGACCTCGCCCAGGAGCCCTTCCTGTTCGCCGCCGTCGATGATGTGGATGCGTTCGACGCCTTCCTTGCCGGCGCGGATGGCGTGATCGAGTTTGGTGACGGCCTCGCGGGGGAGGTTGCCGCGCTGCTTCTTGAGAAACGCCTCGGCTTCCTGCACGGTCATTTGGCGGATGACATCGCCCTTGGGGCCGCGAACGCCGCCTTCGGTCGTGAGGTAGATCAGTTTGATGGCGCGGAGGGCCTTGGCCACTTCGACGGCCACGGCATCCGAATTGAGGCGATACGAGTTGCCGACGCCGTCGCAGCCGAGCGGCGGTATCACCGGGATAATGTCCTTTTCCAGGAGCGTTTGCAGGAAGCCGACGTCGATGCGCTCGACGCGGCCAGTGAACAGGTGATCGATGCCGCCCAGGATTCCTTTGGGGTGGGCGACGACGGCGTTCGGCCCGGCGGCGCGCAGGTCGTTGGCCAGCAACCCCTCGAGGATTTCGTGGGTCACGCGGTTGGCCGCCGTGATGGCGACCTGCAGCGTTTCCTTGTCCGTGATGCCGAGACCGTCCAGGTCCGACGGGGCCAGGTGAAGCATTTCCGCGTAGCGCTTGACCTGATGGGCCGCCCCGTGAACGAGGACGACCTGGATGCTCAGGCTGCGCAGCAGGGCGATGTCGAGCAGCAAATTGGGGAAGTTCTCGTCCTCGACGACGGCGCCGTCGATGGCGATGACGAACACGCGGTCGCGGAACCGCGGCACGTAGCGGAGAATCTCGCGGAAGTGCGTCAGGCGAGTATGCATGTGCAGAAAGGAAGATTAACCACAGAGACACCGAGAGCACAGAGAAAAACAAGAATATCGAATGAGGATAACTCACGGCAATTCGTCATTCGACATTGTCGATTCAGTGGGACCGCTCGGACTCGAACCGAGAACCAAGGGATTATGCTTACCACTTCGGCTTTCGCCGCCCCTTTCGGGTTCGTGGTCTGGACTATACCTTCGCTGTTGGCGTCTGCCGTCTAGTCTCTACGCCTTCCGCCCGCGGCGGCTTGGTTCGGGATTGGCGTGGCTCTCGCGAGCGGTAGCGTTCCCCGAGTTTGGCAGATTCTACTGGCGCCGTGAACGTCGCCAGCAACCCGTGTGGCCCCGACCGTGCGGGCGATCCCGTTTAGGTCGCGGCCGTCAAGTCCCCTGCTCTAACCGATTGAGCTACGGTCCCAGGTGGGAATTGTACCCGCAAATCCGGTTCATGTCCTGGGGAGTTTGCCATGCGCCGCGCTCGGCTTCGCCTCGCAGCTAATCTACTTCAAACTCGATAAGTACTCCACGAGGTCGAGGAACTCCGCCGGCGACATCGCCGCCGCCTGTCCCTCCGGCATGCTCGATTGCTTCAGGACCGAGCGCGTCTCGATGTCTTCGAGCTTCACGGTCTTCTTCTCCTTGCCGTCGAAGATCACAACTTCCTGCTTGGTCTCGGAGACGACCAGACCGACCACGGTCTTGCCGTCGACGGTGACGATGCGGGTCGAGGCGTACTTCTGCTCCACCTCGGCATTGGGGTCGATGATCGATTCGATGATCTTGACGCGGGTCTTGGACCTGGTGGCGACTTCCTTGAGGTTGGGGCCGTACTCCGCCCCTTCACCGTTGCCCACGCGGTGGCAGGCCGTGCAACTGCGGACGAACACGGCCCGGCCGTTGTTGCCGTTGCCGCGAAGCTTCGCCAGTTGGCCCATCACCTTGTTCTTGGTCTCGGGCGATTGGGGGTCGGTGCCGAGCAAGAGGCGCAGGTGCGGAGTGGCTTCGGCGCCGGACTTGGAGGAAGCGAGCACCGTGCTCATGATCTTGTCGGCTTCCGGGTGGTCCTTGCCGAGCTTGCCGGCGAGGAAGGCCGGCCGCCACGCTTCCTCATTGGCGCCGAATGCCGCTTCCAGGGTGTAGTTGGTCCAGTAATCGAGCGGCAACCTGGATGCGGCGATCAGGGCATCGATCGCTTCGGGGCTGTTGAAGAAGCTGAGGCCGCGAATGGCTTCGGTGCGAACCCGCGGGTGTGGGTCTACCGCGGATTTCTTGAGCATTTCGAAGGCCCCGGGGATGCGGTCGCGTTCCTCGGTGAGTACGTGAACCGCCGCGGCGCGGGCCTGAGGAATCGGCGACGCGAGCACGGCCTTCAAGAGTGCGGCATCCACCGCGTGGAAACTCTGTTGAATCCAGAGCGCTTCGCAAAGCAGTCGCGCCGGCGAGCGGGGGGCGTCAGCCCCCTGATTCTTTGAAACGGCCGGAGAATCAGGGGACTTACGTCCCCCGCTCGCCAGGATGTCCGTCGCCCACTTCTTCACTTCCGGCAGCACATCGCCCGCCTTGCGATCGTGAATCTCCCGCCGCGCCCGGTACCGCGTCCGCCATTCGTATTCCTTCAACTGTTCGAGTAACTCCGGCACCGTCTTGCCGAACTGCGTGACGGGCTTCACCAGCGGCCTGTCCTTGCCGACCAGGCGATAGACGCGGCCGTGGACGTGGTCGCGGTTCGGGTCGCGCTGCGAATACTGCATGTGGCCGATCAGGGCGTTGGCCCAGTCGCCGAACCAGAGGGCGCCGTCCGGGCCGATCTGCGGGTCGGCCGGGCGGAAGTGCTTGTCCGTGGAACGGATCAGGTCGTCCGGCTTGCCGTTCTTCATGATCCGTTCGCCGCGGAAGCCGGCCCCGTCGTCGTGGAAGGTGAACCGCGGCAAGCCGTTCATGGTGATGACGGACGCATAGACGAACTGCCCCTGCACTTCATCGGGGAGATTGCGGGAGATGAGCCGTTCGCTGCCGAGGTTGGGGCGTTCGCCGCGATCGAAGAGGAAGTTGAGCCCCTTGCGGCCGCGGAACTGCTTGCCGGAAAGCGGCACGTCCCAGGCCTGGTTGGGCGTGGTGCCGTCGCCGACGAACCCCTGGCCCCATTCGTCGAAGTGGTAACACCACATGTTGTACATGCCGGGCAGCGCGAACTGCTTGACCTTTAGGGTCCGCGGATCGATGACGTAGGCGCCGCCGGTGCCCTGGCTGCGATGCGGGCCCCACGGCGTCTCCAGCGTCGTGCTCGTGGAGATGCCTTCGAGCAAGTGAAGCTGCCCGCCGGGGCTGAATTCCCAGCCGCCGCGGTGGTGCGTGTCGTCGGTCGCCCAGCCGTCGAAGACGCACTCGACCTGATCGGCCTTGTCGTCGCCGTTGTTGTCCTTGAGCCAGAGAATCCGCGGCTGGCTCATGACCAGCACGCCGCCGTTCCAGAATTCGAAGCCGGTCGGGCAGTGCAGCTTGTCGTAGAACGTCGTGCATTTGTCCGCCTTGCCGTCGCCGTTGGTGTCTTCGAGGATGAGCAGGCGGTCGTTGGGCGGCGGGTCGCCCGGCTTCCATTGCGGGTAGTTCGGCATGCACGACACCCACAGCCGCCCCTTGTTGTCGAAGTTCATCTGCACCGGTTTCGCCAGTTCCGGGAACATTGTCTCGTCCGCGAACAGCTTGATTTCCAGGCCCGGCGGCACGGTGCAACTCTTGATGAACTCGTCCGGCGAAAGGTAACGAAGTTCCTTGGCCTCGGAGTACTTCTGTCCAGGGTTGCCGAACCGCGTCGGCGGGACGAACAGTTCGCCAGTCTTCGAATCGTCCGGCTTATCCGCGACTTTCTTTCCCTGGGCGATGTCCCAGATGTAGCGATCGCGAACCGCGGCCATGGCGCGGAGCTTGACGTATTCGCGGGGGAAGGTCTCGGTGTCGAAGGTGCGACGGCCGCCATACACGTACCAGCCGTTCACCATGCGGTAATCCTGCTGATGCACGAACGACTTGTCGTTGACTGCGGCACGGAGCTTCTCGTGCTGTTCGGTTGTGACGCTGCTGGGCCTCTGGCTTTTCCCAAGCAAGTCGATTGCAAGGCGTGCGGCGACCAATTTATCGCCGACCTCGTTGAGGTGCGAGCCGTCGTTTGTGTAACGCAGTCCGGCGCCCTTGTCGGTAAAATTGTTCTGGGTTGAACTAAACAGGTCCACGAACGCGATCGCCCGTTTCTCGGCCACGGCCTTTACGGCATCGGCGTAGAGCTTGATCTGTTCGTTCATCGCCTTGGCATCCGGCAAGAGTGGATTGCCGGTGTTTTCGAACGCAATCGGCGAAATCAACACGAAGCGCGGCCTGGCGCCCGAATCGTCGCGCGGGTAGCGGCGCGAATACTCGTCGATGAACTTCTCGTACTCCGCCTTGAACTTCTCGACGGCCGCAACGGCGGACTCACGTCCGCCGCTCGCCAAGGCGAACGATTCGTTGAAGCCGAAGAAGCAGAGGAAGGTATCCGGGCCGAAGGCGGCCAGTGGGTCGTCGATCTTCGTGTAATCCCCGGAACGCTGGTGGACGCTCACCTCCTCGGCAGGCCGGGCGAAGTTGCGAATGACCAGTTCCTTCTCCGGGAAACGCAGGTGCAGCATCGTTTCGAAGTGGCCGTACAGGTTCATTCGCTCGGCGAGCGAGTTGCCGACGATGGCGATCCGTTCACCCTTGATGAATTCGAGCGGCAGTTTGCTTGGCGGCAAGTCGGGGCGTTTCGGTCGCGGGGCCGGCTTTAGTATCGGCGGGCCTTTCGCTGCTCCCTTTTTGCGTTGAGAAAAGGCTTCGGTGGGAGCGAGGGCCGCGAAAGCAACGAGCAAAATCGGAAGCGCGAGCCGCCGCGCGAGGGGTGCCAACAGCATGAAGAAGCTCCGGGCGCGGAACACGGTGGGATACGCGGATTATAGCGAAACAGAGACACGCAGATTAGCCGCGAGGCGAAGCCGAGCGCTCAGTTCCCCATCATTCCTTGCTCAACGTGAAATGATCGAACAGGCGATTCTCCTGGTCGAAGGCCTTGAACGAGAGCGTCCCCTGGTGGATCGCGACGTAGCAGTAGTGGTAATCGACGCGGCCTTCCTGTTTGAAGAAGGTCGGCGTGGGGCCGATGTCTTCGAGGCGTCCGCCGCCGCCGCCGCTCGTGATGTGCCGCACGCCTTCCTTCTGATTCACCTTGCCGGCCTTGATTGGCCACGTCCGCTCGTAGAGGTGAATGTGGCCGTTGAACACAATGTCCACCTTGTACTTCTCGTAAAGCGGCAGCAGTTGGCGAACGCGCGGGTCGCCGGCCGTGGTCGGGCCCTTCGCCGTGTTGCCGTAATCGTCGGCATCGGAGGAATACGCCGGGTGATGGTGGCAGCAGAACTTCCATTTGGCGTCCGAGGCGGCGAGCGCCTTTTCCAACCACTGATACTGTTCGCCGCCGGGGGCCAGGGTCTTCGTGCGGTTCGCGTTGGTATCGAGGACGAAGAACTCGGCATCGCCGTAGCGGAAGGAATAGCGGTATTCGGGCTCGGGTAACGCGAAGTACTTGTAGTAATTGGGGTGGTTCTTTTCGTGGTTGCCAATCGTGGGGTAAACCGGCACGCGGCCGAAGAGCGTCTTGCACGAACCGAGCAGGTCGCCGGTCCACTGTCCCGTGCTGGCGCCGTCGTCGACCACGTCGCCGCAGTGGATGACGAAATTGGGCCGGCGATCCCACATGAACCTGGCCAGCTTCGCGGTGATCGCCGGATTGCGCTGGGTGTCGCCGATGATCGTGAAGCTGAAGGCGTCGCCCGGATCGACGGCCGTCATGAACGTGGATGCCTTCGATTCGAGGACGCCGCCGGCGGCATCGGTGCAAATCACGCGATAAAAGTACTTGGTGTTCGGCTCCAGCTTGGTGAGCGTGACTTCGCCCATCGCCGCGGCCTTGTCGAACTGGGCGGCTTGCTTGGGCGGTACCGTCGTGCCGTATTCGACGACGGCGGTGCACGGAGCGTCGGTTTCCCACAGGATGCTGATCTGAGTGCGGGTGGCGAACTGCAGGTACGGCTCGACGAGGAACTTGACGTTGCTTTCGGCCGCCGGCGCGCAGGCATCCGCCGAGCGTTCGCGCAGCGTCGCCAGCACCGCCAGCGCGACGCAACCGAGGGCCAATGGAATTCGCAGCGTCATGGGAAACCTCCGGTGCCTCATCTGGTGGCAGGCAATCTTCATGATGCAAAAGTTCGCACAGGCAAGAATGCCTGTGCCACCAGAACAAGCCCTCTTAGGTGGCACAGGCATTCTTGCCTGTGCTCTTGTGGCTGGCACAGCCAAGAATGCGAGTGCCACCAAAATCCTTGCGATGCTCTGACTAATCCTTCCACTTCAACCCGATATTAAAGCTCACGCAGATGCGGTCGTCAGCGCCGCGGTTCGGTTCGACGCCGTGCTGCAGCCACGATGGGAAGATCAACATGCGGCCGGGTTTCGGCTCGTAGCGGACGCGCTGGAACGTCCACGGCGTGAACTCAGTCATCGGCGGCGCGATCATGACGGCCGCCGGCCGCGGGTCGAGGAAGAAAATCGCGCCGCTGTCGGCACGCGCCTGCACGTAATAGACGCCGCTCAAGAAGCAGTGCGGGTGCGTGTGCACAACGTTCGACGCCCCCGGGCCATTGACGTTCGCCCAGCAAGACGCAATTATCGGCGCGGCTTGCTTGACGTCCCATTTCTGAAAGCGAACGGCCTCGGCCACGCCCGCTTCGATGAACTGCACGAGCGGCGCGAATTCTGCACCGCGGTGCAGGTCGTCGCGGCTATGCCAGCCGAGGACCGTCGAGCGATCGGCGAGGCCGCAGGGGTCGGTGTCGCGTTCGGCCAAAATGAACCGCAAGAGGCTCGCATTGAGCGGTCCCGCCTCGGGATGTTCGAACCCCCAAACGGAAGTGGGGAACCAGTCCTCGCGGCCGCCGATCATGCGTTCCCTTGCGGAAATAGGAAAGATACGCGGACTGCGCGGCCCACGGCGGCAATCGGCCGTGGCCCCCAGGCCAGAACGACTATACCATGCGAGGTGCCGGTTCGACTGTTCTATTACGCCAGGATTCGGGGTGGCACCGGCTTCCAGCCGGTGTTCCACTTGCACAGGCAGGAATGCCTGTGCCACCAATAGCCGCGCCGGTCCGCCGTCTTAACTTTTGGAGATGCCTGTGAAGCTGCCCCCTCTCCCGCGCCGCCGCCGCCTCACGCTCGAATTCCTCGAAG
>DATNBQ010000175.1:0-18828 GCA_035571955.1 Urbifossiella sp.
TCACTGGGCATCGGCAAGGCGACGCCCACAGCATCGGCATTGACCCGAAGACTGGCCAGTACCTCGGCGCGGCCGACAGCCGCATTGACGGCCAGGCTATCGGAATCGATTAAGCCTTGAGCTAAACGTGCCCGACACGGCCGGAATGCCGCGCTGTGGATTGGCCGCGACCCAGCGGGGAGCGTGGGCCGGCGAGATTCGAAGTTTCACTCGGGATGCGAGAATGGTAAGATCGCCTCACGTGATGCTCAACGATCCAAAGCCGAGGGTAACCCGTGGGCAATGAAGACGCTGGTAAACCGGTCGCCGCGCCGGCGGCGAAGGGCCATCCAATCGGGTTCTGGTTCTTCTTCTGGGGGGAATTCGCGGAACGCAGTTCGTACTACGGCATGCGGGCAATTCTCGCCCTGTACATGACCGAGAAACTCGGCGTCCGCAAAGAAGACGCCGGCACGTTCATGTCGCTATTCATCGCCGCTTGCTATCTCTTCCCACTACTCGGCGGCGTCGTCGCCGATCGCTTTTTTGGCAAGTATTGGACCATCGTTGGCTTTTCCATCCCCTATGTCGTCGGACAACTCATCGTCGGCATCGAAAACAAGTACGTGGTCATCGGATCGCTGGCGCTGCTCGCCATGGGGTCGGGCGTGATTAAGCCCAACATTTCCACGCTCATGGGAATGACTTACGACCAAAAGCGGCCGGGTCAGGACAAACTGCGAAGCAATGCCTTTAGCTGGTTCTATTTAGCCATCAACATTGGAGCGCTCATCTCCCAACTGGCAGTGCCATATCTTCGCACCGAGTACTCGTATCAAGTCGCCTTTATGTTTCCCGCGGGGCTCATGGCGCTCGCGCTTACAGTGTTCACCCTCGGCAAGCCCTTCTACGCCAAAGAGCAGCTCGAAGTCAAAGTGCTCGACTCAGCCGCCGGTTCCATTCCCACCGATGGCCGCAGCATTACCGGCTTGCCGATCCACTATAAGGTCGTCACGGCCGAGCAACTTGCCGCCGACCGGGCTCTCAAGCGGCAAACGCTATTGCGAATCGGCTCGCTCTTCCTGCTCACGATGTTCTTCTGGGCCATCTTCGATCAGTCCGCGAGCACGTGGATTTTCTTCGCCGATACCTACATGAACCTTCACTTGTTCGGCGTCAGATTGACGGCCGACATGATCCAATTCGTCAACGCGTTTTTTATCATGACGTTGCTGCCGATCAGCGTCTTCTTTTTCAACGGGATGGCCAAGCTCGGCTACAAGATCCGGCCGACCGACAAAATGTTCGCCGGCTTCCTCATGACGGCACTATCGATGGTGGTCATGAGCACCGCGGGGTTCCTCGCCGGGGAGAAGTTGAGCGCGATGAAACTGACGCTCCCCGAAGGGGAGTTGATCCTTCCCGCGCCGAAGGAGAAACTCGAAGCCGTTCGAGCGAATCAGGACGGCTCGATCTCTTCCGTGGGCAGCGATGTGAAAGTGCTCGCCAAGGATTGGGAATACGATGCGGACAAGAAGAAACTGTCGTTTGCCGATGGCTCAATCGTGCTTTCGGACGGACAGCGGATTGCCGTGAAACAGGGCCACATCGATGCCGCGGGCCTGAATCCCGGTCAACTTGCTGCCCATGGGGTTTTGGAGCCGCTTCTCAAGTCCGACGGCGATCTCGCCAAGGTCAATTCCGATGCCGCCCATGCCACGCTCGAGAATGTCGACTGGGTGAAGCCGCCGCAGCGCGTGACCGTGCTCTGGCAAATCCTAGCGTTCTTCGTCCTCACCATTGGCGAAATCTTGATATCGGTAACCGGTCTCGAACTCGCGTTCGTCGTGGCGCCGGCGACCATGAAGAGTTTCGTCACCGGCTGTTGGTTATTCACCGTCGGACTCGCCAACTTCCTCATCAATGCGCCGATCACCCGGCTCTATCCGAAAATCGATCCTGGAATCTACTTTGCAATACTGGCAGCGGCCTTGGTAGTCGTCGCAATCGTATTCATCCCCATCGCCAAACGGTTCAATCGGGCCGGGCCGGCTGAAGCCTCTGGGGTGCAAGAGGGAGCGACCGAATCCGTGTGAGCCCGCGCTCCCCGTTGGGTCGCGGCTAACCATTGAAACACGATCGGCCCGCGGATGGGCTGCCGCGGGCCGATCGGGGGCTATTGGGCTGAACGGGGCGATCCGTCAAGCGCCGGGGCGATGGCGGATCGCGATTAATACTGGCACGGCCGACGCCTTCCGCTCCCCACGGCTGGCGAGGAACTCTTTCAGTTCCTTCGACATGGTGGGGTGGGTTCGGACGGCGGCGGGCGTGAAGCTCAACAGAACGGCGTGCTTGTCGCCGGGTTTCGGTGCAGTCAGGGCCTTGGCGATCTCGTCGCCGGTGCCAGCACTGATCGGCTTGCCCGAAGTGGGTTTCACCGGCCGCTTCCACAAACCGGGGTCGACGCCGAGCAGTTCCTTCAAAGCAACTTGATCCGCATGAACGACCGGGGCCGCGTGCAAGGCGTCGAAGAGATGCGACTTGACATCGGCGGCGGAAACGGCCGTCAGCAAATCGCGAACTTCCGCGGGCGTCAGGCATTCCAGGTAAACGAGATAGGCGGTGGCTTGCTTCCGCTTGATGCGGTTCGCGGCGCCAGCATCCGTGTGCAGCGTGAGGCCGCTTTTCTTGGCGGCAGCCTGGAACAGCTCGGCGGCGCGGGACGCATCCGTGGCGAACAGGTCGATCCGGTAGGCCGGTTCGCGCCCCAGTTCCTCGACAAGCCGCTGCTTGGCGTCGTCCTGTTCCAGGTCGGCAACGGAGATTAGGAGCGGCAAGCGGATGGCGGTGCGGGCCAGCGGTCCGATGGGAACGAGCGGCGGGGCCGTGAGCACGTCGGCGGGGCGGTCGCCCTTCAGGCGTGGCGGCGGAATCGGTTCCAGAGTCGGAGCAGGCCGCGGCTTAACAACGACCACAGCAGTCGGCGGAGGAGCGGCAGAGATTGAAGGGACTGCCGGCTGAACAGCAACGACCGAAGGCGCCTCGCGGGGCAGCACTTTGTCGAGCTGACCGTTATTATGAGCAGTTTCGGGGCCGGTGTTTTGTTGCGGCCCGTGCGGGCGCGTCAGGAAGAACGCGCCGGTGGCCACGGCCAGGAAGAGCGACGCGGCCAGGGCAGCCAGTTGGCGATGGCGGTGATCGCGGCGAGCGACTTGGCCGGCCAGTTCCACCTGCGGCAACCGGGCGATGATGCGGGGCGCCAGATTCGCCGGCGGTTGAACCTTCCGCACGTTCCGCAATCGAATGCTGTCCGATTGCAGCCGGGCGAGCGCCGTCCGCGCTTCCACCGACTCGACCAACAGCGCGTGAACGGCCCACTGCTCGGGCGGGGAAAGTGCCCCGTCCACGGCAACGGTCAACAGGCGTAGCTGTTCTTCAGTCATCTTGTAAGGGCGGGCTGTGCCCGCCGAAAACCATCTTGTAGGGCGGGCTGTGCCCGCCGAAAAGCATCTTGTAGGGCGGGCTGTGCCCGCCGAAAACCATCTTGTAGGGCGGGCTGTGCCCGCCGAAATCCATCTTGTAGGGCGGGCTGCGCCCGCCGAAATCCACCTTGTAGGGCGGGCTGCGCCCGCCTAAATCCACCTTGTAGGGCGGGCTGTGCCCGCCGAAATCCATCTTGTAGGGCGGTCTGTGCCCGCCGAAATCCACCTTGTAGGGCGGTCTGTGCCCGCCGAAATCCACCTTGTAGGGCGGGCTGTGCCCGCCGAAAACCATCTTGTAGGGCGGGCTGTGCCCGCCGAAAACCATCTTGTAGGGCGGACTGCGCCCGCCGAAAACCATCTTGTAGGGCGGGCTGTGCCCGCCGAAAACCATGCGGCGGGCACAGCCCGCCCTACTTGAATCCTTATTCCTCAATCAGGGGAGGGGCGTCATCGTCCAGCGGTTCCAGGAGGTCCCGCAGTTCCAACCGCGCCCGATGCAACCGGCTGCGAATCGTTCCGATCGGCACGCCGATCACCTCCGCGATCTCTTCGTACTTCAAGCCGTCCATGTCTTTCATGACCAGAACATCGCGGTGTTCGGTGGAAAGACGAATCAGAGCGGCATGCAATAACGCTTCTTCCTCGGTTCGTTCGAGAGCCGCTCCGGGTTTAACGAATTCCGAGGAATCAACCGGTTCCCGCAGGCCGGGATTGCCGCCGCGATGGTCGCCGTTGCGAGCGGCGTCCAGGCTGACGGCCGGCTTCTTTTTCCGCTTCAAACTGATCGCCGAGTTAAAGGCGATGCGGTAAAGCCACGTGAAAAACTCGGCGTCGCCCTTGAACGAACGAAGCGACTGATAGGCGTTCAGGAAAGCCTCCTGAACGACGTCGGCGGCATCCTCAGGCGTATCTACCAGTCGGATTGCGGCATTGTAAAGCCTGGCCTGATAACGGGTTACTAAAACTCCGAAAGACTCCCGTCGGCCGACCAGACACTCCGCAATAAGCCGGCGATCATCGTCGTTCACGGTCTACGTTCGTTCTGACGCTTTAAGATGCGGCAGAGTTCCCTGTTTCAGTATAGTTGACAGCTTTCAGCCAGGGGCTGACAGCTCGCCGCCGAGCCGCGACCATCAGGGAGCGATCTCGACAGAACAGTCGCTCCCTGACGGTCGCGGCTCGGATGTCGACTACCCGAGCTTCACCGTCACGGTCTTCGATTCGGTGTAGTGCTCGAGCGCCGCCTCGCCGTTCTCGCGGCCCTGGCCGGACATCTTGAACCCGCCGAACGGCGTCGTCGTATCGACCACGTGATAGCAGTTTACCCAGACCGTCCCGGCTTTCACTTCCCGAGCGAACAGGTGGGCCTTGTCGATGTCCTGCGTCCAGACGCCGGCGGCCAGGCCGTAGTAAGTGCTGTTGGCCCGGTGGATCACCTCGTCCACGCTCTTGAACGGCAGTACGCTGACCACCGGCCCGAAGATCTCGTCCTTGGCGATGGCCATGTCGTCGCGGACGGCATCGAAGACCGTGGGCTCGACGAAGAAGCCCTTGTCGCCGACGCGCTTGCCGCCGCTGACCAGTTTGGCTCCCTGCTTCTGGCCGAGTTCCACGTAACCGAGAATCTTGTCCATCTGTTCCTGGGAAACCTGCGGCCCCTGTTCGGTGGCCTCGTCGAGCGGATTGCCAACCTTCCGCTTCTTCGACTTGGCACTGAGCCGCTCCACGAATTCCTTGTGAATCTTGTCTTCGACGAAGAGCCGCGAGCCGGCGGTGCAGCACTGGCCGCCGTGGAAGTAGATCGCGTGGTGGGCGCCGTCCACGGCCTTGCTCAGGTCGCAATCGGCGAAGATGACGTTCGGGCTTTTGCCGCCGAGCTCGAAGGTGCAGCGTTTGAGCGTGTCGGCCGCGGATTTCTGGATGATCTTGGCGGTCTCGAAGTGCCCGGTGAAGGCGATCTTGTCGATGTCCGGATGGGCGACGAGGGCGGCGCCGGTCGTTTCACCAAAGCCGTTGAGCACGTTGATGACGCCATCGGGGAAGCCAGCCTCGCGGGCCAGTTCGGCGACGCGCATGCCGGTGAGCGGCGTCTGCTCGGCGAGCTTCATGACGATGGTGTTGCCGCACGCCAGTGCCGGACCCCACTTCCACGCGAGCATGAGCAGCGGGAAGTTCCACGGGATGATCTGGCCGACGACGCCGACCGGCTGGCGAAGGGTGTACGAGAGGAAGTTGCCGCGAACGGGAACGGTGCGGCCTTCGATTTTATCCGCCCAGCCGCCGTAGTAACGGAGCGTATTGACGACGCCGCCGAGGTCGCCGCGCGAATCGGTGATGGTTTTGCCGCAATTGAGCGATTCGAGCGCCGCCAGGTCCTCGGCGTTCTTCTCAACCAGATCGGCCAGCTTGAAGAGCAGCTTGCCGCGATCGGCGGCGTCCATCGATTTCCACGGGCCGCTTTCGAGAGCCGTGCGAGCGGTCTTGACGGCCTTGTCCACGTCGGCGGCGCTGGCTTCCTGCACCTGGCAGAGCGTGTCGCCGGTGGCCGGGTCGATGGCGGCGAAGGTCTTGGAACCGGAACCGGCAACGAACTTGCCGCCGATGTACAGCGGTTGATCCTTGAGGGCGGGCTTCTTGACGGCGGACTTGCTGAGCGTGGCGGTGGACATGCGGCCTCCAGGTGCAAGGATGAGTTCCAGGGACCATCGTGGTCCGCCGCGACCCGAACGGCAAGGTGGAAGGCGGGGATTGCGAGGAACTGCTCGATCGCTAAAATAGAACAAAAGGGCTCCAACTATGACGCTGCCGCAAGCTACAACCGACGAACCAAAATCGTCGAATCACCCTTCTATCGAGGAGCGGCTCAACGCCCTGGAGACCTGGGCCCGACGTATTGAAAGCCGAATCCATCGATATCCGGCCGAGCATTCCGTCGAAACCGACCGCGACAGAATCTACTCAAAAGATGAATGCGCCCGAGCATGATTCTCCTCGACACCAACATTCTTCTGCGTTTCGCGAATCCGATTGATCCAGCACATCCTGTAGTTCACAAAGTCATTGTTCACCTGCTCACCCATGGGGAAACTCTGTGCGTAGTTCCTCAAAACGTCTATGAGTTCTGGGTGGTTGCAACCCGACCGCTGACGAACAACGGCCTTGGCCTTTCGATTGTCGAGTGCGAGACAGAAGTCGCGAATATCCTCGCCGTATTCCAGTTCCTTTCTGATTCGTCAGCAATCTACACTGAATGGTCTGCATTGGTGTTGAGGCACCAGTGCCGCGGCAAGGTAGCCCACGATGCCCGTCTCGTCGCGGCGATGCAAGTTCATGGAATCGCGAGCCTATTGACATTCAATTCGATCGATTTCTTACGTTATCCGACAATCAATGTCCTGGAACCATTGGCGATCGCTTCGTCCCTTCCGTAAATCTCGCGCTCGGCTCCGCGGACTCCGCCTCGCGGCTAATCCTGGCTCTTGCCCCGGTTCCCGCGTACCCTTTCCCCATGAACCTCTTCGCCGTTTCGCTTTACCACACCGACCCTGCCACCGGCCGGCTCATCCTCCACGCCATGCCGGTGATGATCGTCGTGCTCTGCTGCCTGGCCATCGCCTACCGGTTCTATTCGAAGTTCCTGGCGGCCAAGGTCGCGGTCCTGGACGATTCGCGCATCACGCCGGCCCACCGCTTCAACGATGGCCAGAATTATCACCCCACCAACCGCTGGGTGCTGCTCGGCCACCACTTCGCGGCGATCAGCGGGGCCGGTCCGCTGATTGGGCCGGTGCTGGCCATTCAGTACGGTTACATGCCGGGGCTGGTGTGGCTGGTCGTCGGCGTGACGCTGGCTGGGGCGGTGCAGGACATGCTGACCTTGGCGGCGAGCGTCCGCACGGACGGCAAGTCGCTGGCCGAGATCGCGCGACGGGAGCTGGGCCTGCCCGCCGCGGTGATTGCCTCGGTGGCGATTCTGTTTATTGTGGTGGCCGCGCTGGCCGGGTTGGGATTCGTGGTGGTCAAGGCGCTGGGTGGCGAGGAAGTGAAACTGCCGGAAGGAATGCAGATTACGGTGCCGGCAGGAGATACGGGGCAAGTTCTACATAACACAATGACCGACCACCATGCCGTAATTGAGTTTCCCGCTGGATGCAGGGTTCGGTACACCGCTCATCAACCTCAAGCTCTGCGGTCGGAAGCGTTTCGGATCAAGATGCCCATTCACGATCCATACATCGATATCTATCGTCCGCCAAATTCTTCACCGCAGCCAATCAGCGGAGATCATAACTCGATCCTTAAAACGACCGCGGTAACACCGGATACCGTTGAACTTCCCGCCGGTTGCACGCAAGTCGTGCCCGGTTCGTCGTGGGGAACCTTCACCATCGCCTGCACCATTCCCATCGCCCTCTTCACCGGACTGTGGATGTATCGCATTCGGCCGGGGCGCGTCGTGGAGGCCTCACTGATCGGCGGCAGTCTCACCATTGCCGCGGTGATTGCCGGGCACTGGATTCCCGGTTCCAATTGGGAAGGCATCTTTTCCTTGACGAAGGATCAAACGATAATCGCCCTGATGATTTACGGCTTCGTCGCCGCGGTGCTGCCGGTGTGGCTGCTGCTCGGCCCGCGCGATTACCTCTCCAGCTTCCTCAAAGTTGGCACCATTGCCCTGCTCGTCGTCAGCGTTTGCATCGCCAATCCGCCGCTGCAAGCCCCGATGCTCAACGAGGTGTTTATCAACGGCGGGCCGACCTTCCCCGGCAAGATTTTCCCGTTCGTGTTCATCTGCATCATGTGCGGGGCCATCAGCGGCTTCCATGCGCTCGTCGCCAGCGGCACCACGCCCAAGATGATCGAGAAGGAAAGCCAGATTCGCATGATCGGTTATGGTTCGATGCTCATGGAAGGCTTGGTCGGCGTGGTGGCTCTCATTGCCGCCGCGAGTTTGCCGTCGGACCTTTACTACGACATCAACGTGCCGCTCGATAAGGCCTCGGTGTTTCAAGAACAGTTATCGGAAGTGGATCGGCGTTATGGGATGAAGATGCCGACGGAGGCGGGCGACCGCATGCATGCGGCCAACGTCGATTCGCCCCAGCACCTCGATCTCGGCAAGGTCGAACAGCAAGTGGGCGGCGAATCGCTGCGCGGCCGCACCGGCGGCGCCGTCACCCTCGCCGTCGGCATGTCGGTCATCTTCTCCGATGCCTTCCGCTGGCTCGGCGTCACCGGCGACTGGCTCCTCAAATACTGGTACCACTTCGCCATCATGTTCGAGGCACTGTTCATCCTCACGACCATCGATGCTGGCACGCGGATCGCGCGGTTCCTGCTGCAGGAAACCGCGGGGCGAGTTTACAAGCCGCTGGCCCGGCCGGACTGGCTGCCGGGCGCCGTGCTCGCCAGCGCCCTCGTGACAGTCGGCTGGGGGTGGATGGTCAGCACCGGCTCGATCCTTACCATCTGGTCGATGTTCGGCATCGCCAACCAGATTCTCGCGGTGCTGGCGCTCTTGCTCATCACGACCTGGCTGGTGAACCACGGCCGCGGCCGCTACGCCTGGGTGACGATCCTGCCGATGCTGTTCGTCTGCAGTACGACGGTGACCGCGGCGGCCGAATTGGTCGCGGGGCCGTTCCGAAAGATGATGGAGGAAGGCAAACTGACCGGCTACCTGAACGCCGGACTCACGGTCTTCGTGGTGACGTGCGTCGGCGTGCTGCTCTTGTGGGCTGCCGCCCGCTGGGTCGCCGTACTGGGCGGTTTCCGTGGCACGAAATCGCAGGCCATTTGAAGTCAGTCGCCGCCGTGCACATCGAAGCAGACGATCTCGCGGCTGCCGCGGAGATAGAGACGGCCGCCGGCCAGCACCGGCAATGCCCAAAGTTCGCTTCCCTTCACCACCGAACGCAGCATGGCCACCGGATTGAACTCATCCGGGCGGGCCTCGATCAGCCAGAGGTCGCCGGTCTCGGTCAGTGCGATCAGGTGTTTGTCGGCAAGGATGGCGGTTGCCGATTCCAGCCGCGTGCCGTCGCCCCAGTCCGGCACGGCCGTTCCCTTGCGTAGATCGACGCACTGAGGCAGCGTCCGCTTGGTGCCGTCGAACCCGTACAGGAATCCATCGCGGAAGACGGCGGTGGAATGGTGCGAGCGGAGCACGCGGTTGCTGCGGGCATAGACTTCTTGCAGCTTCATGCGGTCGCCTGCCGGTTGGACGCGTAGCAAAGCGCACCCCTTGCTGTAAGCCGACGAGATGAAGACATAGTCATCGACGACGATCGGCGTGGCGATGTTGGCGTCATATTGAGTGGTCCAGGGATATTTGTCGAGCAGCTCGCCATCGGCGGCGCGAATGCAAAGCAGGGCATCGCCGGCGAGGGCATAGATGAGGCGTTGGCCGCTCACCGTCGCGGCGATGGGCGAACTGTAGCCGGCCGGGTTGGTTCCGGTCTTCCACTTTAACTTGCCGCTAGAAACATCGAAGGCGGCCACCGAGCCGCCCTTGCCGCCCGGTTGCACGATCGCCAGTTCCCCCTCGATTAAAGGGGAACAAGCCACGCCCCAGCGCGGCGGCGCGGCATCGAACTCCTTCGTCAAGTCGTGTTCCCAGCGCACGAGCGGCGGCGCACCGGATTCCTTGGGCATATCCAGACAGAGGAATTTACCGACGGCGCCGACGGCATAGACGCGATTGCCGACCACAGTGGGCGTGGCCCGAGGCCCGCTGGCGTAGCCGCTTTTGAAGCTCGAGTAATCCGCGGGGTAATGGTAATCCCAGAGCAGTTTCCCGGTGGCGGCTTCGAGGCAGAGGACGCGTTCTGAGCCGTTGTCATAGTCCTGCGTGTACAGGCGGCCATCGACGACGGCAAAGGAAGAGTAGCCGCCGCCGCACGGGGCGGACCAGAGCCGCTTCGGCGGGTTCGCTTCCCAGTCCGTGCGGAAGGAGCCGGCGGGCGCGCGGCCATCGCGAAACGGCCCCCGCCACTGTGGCCAATCCGCGAATGTCGAGACCGGGAACACCTCTAACTTCGTGTCGGTGAGACGGGCCATCTCGGCGGCATTCTCGGCCTCGCGGCCAAACAGCGACCGCACCCACGACGACCGGTACGCCGCGAAGCCGCCCACGCCGAACACGATCGCCACCCCAACCAAGATCCGTGCGGTACGCCGCGTCATGGGAAGCTCCTTGTTGTCGCGGAGCGCTCGGCTCCGCCTCGCGGCTAATCCGATTCATCGAGCGCTCGGACCCACCTCGCTGCTAATCGTGGCTCGCCGCGGGGTCGAAAACGCACTCGGAATGGATAGAATGACGGAATCGAGTCGCCGAAGCTCCGCCGCGACTTCGCCCTAACTTCACACGCACCAGGACTCATGATTCGCAACGACATTCGCAATGTGGCCGTCATCGCTCACGTTGACCACGGCAAGACCACGCTCGTCGATCAGATGCTGCGCCAGTCCGGTCAGTTCCGTTCGGAGGAACTCGACAAGCTCGTCAGCGGCCAGCACGGCCTCATCATGGATTCCAACGACCAGGAGCGCGAACGCGGCATCACCATTCTCGCCAAGAACTGCGGCATCCGCATCGGCGACGTCAAGGTGAACCTCATCGATACGCCTGGCCACGCCGATTTCGGCGGCGAAGTCGAACGCATCCTCAAGATGGCCGACGGGGCGTTCCTGCTGGTGGACGCCGCCGAGGGGCCGCTGCCGCAAACCCGCTTCGTCCTCAAAAAGGCCTTCGCCGTCGGCATCAAACCGATCGTCATCATCAACAAGATCGACCGCCCCGACGCCCGCATCGGCGAAGTGCTGTCCCTCGTCTTCGACCTGTTCATCGAACTCGGCGCGACCGACGAGCAGGCGAACTTCCCGGTCATTTACGCCAGCGGCCGGCAGGGAATCGCCACCACGGACCTGGCCGTGGAACCGAAGGATCTGCGGCCGCTCTTCGATGCCATTCTCAACCACGTTCCCCCGCCGTACGTGGACGAAGCCGCCCCGCTGCAAATGCAAGTCATGGCCCTGCAGTATAGCGAATTCGTGGGCAAGATCGTGGTTGGCCGCGTCTTCGGCGGCAAAATTCGCAAGAACCAGAAGGTCTCCATCGTTCGCCAGGCGGATGGTTCGTCCTTCCCGGACACCGTGGTTCAGGTGCTGGAGTTCGACCGCCTCGGCCGCAAGGAGATCGAGGAAATCCAGGCCGGCGACGTGTGCGCCATCGTCGGCCTCGACGACGCCGAGATCGGCGACACCATCTGCGAACTCGATCGCCCGCGGGCCCTGCCGCCCTTGACCATGGACGAGCCGACGCTCGACATGATCTTCCGCGTCAACGATTCGCCCTTCGCGAGCAAGGAGGGGAAGCCGCTGACGAGCCGCGAACTGCGCGACCGGCTCGACCGCGAGCTCCAGCACAACGTCGCGCTGCGGGTCGCCCCCGGGCAGCGCGAGAGCGAATTCATCGTCAGCGGCCGCGGCCTCCTGCACCTCGGCGTGCTGCTGGAAACGATTCGCCGCGAGGGATCGGAACTCGCGGTCGGCAAGCCGCGCGTCATCGTGAAAGAAGTCGACGGCCACAAGCAGGAGCCTTACGAACACCTCGTCGTGGAAGTGCCGAACGATCAGCAAAATGTCGTGATGCGGCTGGTGCTGGAACGGCAGGGCGAATTCCAACGCATGGAAAGCCATCGCGGAACCACGCAGGTCGAGTTCTACATTCCGGCGCGATCGCTGATCGGCCTGCGGACGCGGATGCTGACCGCGACGCAAGGCACGGCGATCATGCACCATAACTTCCTCGAATATCGGCCGCTCAAGGGAACGCAGGCCGGCCGCTCCACCGGCGTCTACATCTCGAAGAACACGGCCAAGATCACCGCTTATTCGGTCGACGGCCTGGCGGGCACGCTGTTCGTCGGCCCCGGCGAAGAGGTTTACGAAGGTCAGGTCGTCGGCGAGCATGGCCGCGACAAGGACATGGTCGTAAACGTGACCGATCCGAAGCCGCTGACGAACATGCGGGCTTCCGGCAGCGATTCGAAGGCCGCGATCAAGCCGCCCTTGCGGTTCTCGTTGGAGATGTCGCTGGAATTCATCGACGACGACGAACTGGTGGAAATCACGCCGAACTCGATCCGCATGCGCAAGGTGTGGTTGAAGGAGAACGACCGCAAGAAGTCCGAGAGGCAACGCGTCAGTTCGTGAGTGCGTTTTAGTCGCGACCCGACAGGAGCGCGCTCCCCGTTAGGTCGCGGCTACGCGGCAGACTAGTCCGTTTGCGGCCCGTCGCCTTTCTTCCATTCCTGCAATTTGCGGTAGAGCGTCCGTTCGCCGATGCCGAGCAGCGCGGCGGCTTCCTCACGATTGCTCTTCGTCAATTCCAACGCCTTCTCCATGTAGTACCGTTCGACCTCGACGAGCGGCCGGCCGATGAGGCCATCCGGGCCGCCGCTCAAAGTCGGACCGCCGGAAAGCCCCGAAGGCCGGATGCCCGAATCCTCCGGCAAATCATCGAGCCCGAGTTCGCCATCCAGGTCGAGCACCACCATGCTGTCGATGAGATTGCGCAGTTCGCGGACGTTGCCGGGCCAATCGTAAGTTTCGAATGCTTTCCACGCCGGCGAGGCGATCTTGGCCACGCTCTTGCCGTGCTTCTTGGCGGCTTCCTTGAGGAAGTGGATGCCGAGTTGGGGCACGTCTTCCTTGCGTTCGCGCAGGGTCGGCAACCGCACGGTTCCGACCTTCAAGCGGTGGAACAAGTCGAGGCGGAACTTGCCGTCCTTGACGGCGGCATCGAGGTCGCGGTTGGTCGCGGCAACGATGCGGACATCGACTTTAATCGGGTCGTTGGCGCCGATGCGGACGACTTCGCCGTTATCCAGCACGCGAAGCAGCTTGGCTTGCAGCGCCAGCGGCATGTCGCCGACTTCGTCCAGGAAAAGCGTGCCGCCATGGGCGAATTCGAAACGCCCCTTGCGCTGGCCGCGGGCACCCGTGAAGGCGCCGTCTTCATGGCCGAACATCTCGTCGTCGAGGAGGTTCTCGTTGAGGGCGGCGCAGTTCATGGCCACGAACGGCTTGGCCTTGCGCGGGCTATTGGCGTGCAGAGCGCGGGCAGCGAGTTCCTTGCCGGTGCCGTTTTCTCCCAGCACGAGCACGGAGGCCACGGTCGGGGCATAAGCCTTGAGCAGTTGCAGGACGCGCTGCATTTTGGGGCTGTTGCCGACCACCCCTTCGAAACCGAATTTCTCTTCCAACTGGCGGCGCAAGTCGCGGACCTTCTGGAACTGCTCGGCAGACTTATCGACGACGGCCCGCAGTTCGGCGAGGTCGATCGGCTTCTGCAAATAGTGCGAAGCGCCGCGTTTCATCGCTTCCACGGCGGTCTTCACGTCCGCGAAGCCGGTGATCAC
Source organism: Urbifossiella sp. (assembly GCA_035571955.1). Lineage (GTDB taxonomy): Bacteria > Planctomycetota > Planctomycetia > Gemmatales > Gemmataceae > Urbifossiella. Next base: position 13,886 of record DATNBQ010000175.1, read on the forward strand.
GAACACCTCGGCTTCAGGCAACTTCACGCGAACCTTCTCGACGATGGCCAGGCCGTCGACGTCGGCCATGCGGAGATCGGTGAGCACGACATCGAACTGGCCGTCGTCGATGCGGGCCGCGCCGGCCTTGCCGCTCGTCGCCACCGTGCACTCGTGGCCGCGGCGTTCCAGGCTTTCGGCGATGGTTTGCGCCAGATTCTTGTCGTCATCGACGACCAGGATTTGCAGCGGCTCAGGCGCGGCGGACATGGATTCACCCGACGGTAAGCGCGGCCCAGTTCGCTATTGTATGGCCGAATCGCCGAGCAGAAGTGGACCATCGACCGTAAATCCGCGAGGCAACTTGGCCGCCAATTCCTCGGCATCGAGGGCGAAGAGCGGCGACACTTCCACGGCATGCCCCGGCGTTGCCGCGCCCGCGCTGTGCAACCAGCGGGCATGCAGTGCAACCATCGCGCGCTTCACGTCCTCAGCGGAATCCGCTCCCGAAGCGTTCTTGAGCGGCGCGAATTCCTCGCCCCGCGGCGTCTCCACGGCCAGCCACCGCTCGGCCATCGGCAACGCATCGAAGACGAACTTCTCAAACTTCAAGGCATTCTCTGTGGTGGGCTTGATCACTTGTCCCACGGCCGGGTCGAAGTGTTCGACCTTCTTGCGGGCAAGGTGGAAGCTGAGGCCGGAATCGCGCGAAGTGGCGCGTTCCAGTAGCGGCAGCGAGAAGATGTGGATGGCCGGGCTGCCGGCGCGGAAGAGCAATGTGCCGGCCGGCGCGCGTTCCGCGGAGAGTGCCGACGGCATATCGGAATACTCGATAATCCCGCACATGCCGTCGATGACGGCCAGCACGCCGACCTTTTCCTCGGGCTTCTCCTTGAAGACGACTTTCGAGGAAGCCTCGGCGTCGGCGGCGATGTGCTGGCCCACGAACGCCGGGTCGCACACCTTTACGAGCGGATTGTCGACCTGAAAGTAGAAGACGTGGCGAATGCCGCGGGCGGCGATTTCCGCGAGTAAGCCGGTCTCGGCGAGCGCCGTGAGCGTGCCGCCGTGGCCGTTCGGGCTCAGAAAGAGCTTGCCCGGCGCTTCGAGCAGCAACTTCCCCGTGGCCAGCTCGAGAGCGGGCATGGTTCCTTGTTGAAAGAAGAACACGTCTGCTTCGGCAAGCCCGAAGAACCGCTGCTCGCGAAAGAAGGCTTCCGTGTCGGCGTGCGTGGCCGGGCTGGTCATTACGAGCAGCGGGATCGCGGTTCCATAGCGCCGCGACAGTGCCAGCACCTTCTCCGCGTGAATCTGGAAGAGCGAGGCGTTCGACACCGGCCCGATGGGGAACATCCCCTTCGGTTTGTCGAACCCGAGGCGGCTCCCCTGGCCGCCGGCGACGAGCAGGGCCGCGACCTCACCTTTGCGAATTGCCTCTTCCCCGAGGGCCCGCTCGAGCGGCGAGGCCAGCGCCGGCGCCACCGGCAGCGGAGCGATCCGGTCCCGCGGCGGTAGCACCGTGTGCGGCTCGTCGCGCCTCCGGTACAGCGCTTCCAGTTCCGCGAAGTCGATGCCGGCCAACTGTTCCACCAACTCGGTTCGCTGCGCCACGGTCAGGCCGTCCCAGCCGTGAATCAGGTGCTCCTGGCGATGGTATGCGAGCCGGTGCAACAAGGCGGGTGGAACGTGCAGCATGAGAAAGCGTGAGTGTGAGTGTGAGTGTGGTGAATAAGATAGCTTCGGATCAGCACAACGGCTGTGGAAACGGCGATAAACGAAGGGCCAATCGTGGCTGAGTTCAAAGATTCTTGTAGGTCGGGCTGTGCCCGACAGGATGAGGTCGGGCACAGCCCGACCTACCAAAGCCGACACGTTGAAGAGTGGCAGCTTGCGACTGAGTGCGTCGGCCGGCGCGTGCTCGTGTTCGACGAAGTGGATAGCACCAACAGCGTGGCAGGAAGTCTTAATGCGGCGGACGGAACGGTCGTTCTGGCGAGGAACCAGACGGCGGGCCGCGGCCGGTTTGGCCGGGTGTGGCGGAGCCGGCCGGGGGCGGCACTCCTGATATCCGTGCTGCTGCGGCCACCCGCGGAACTCCGCCGCCCGTCCGTCCTCACCGCCTGGGCCGCCGTCGGTGTCGGCGAGGCCATCGCCGCACTCACCGGCCGAACCGCCCGCATCAAGTGGCCCAACGACCTACTCATCGACGATAAGAAAGTCTGCGGCATCTTGATCGAACAGGGAGCGGCCACGGTCGTCGGCATCGGCTTGAACTTGAACCAGTCGACGGAGGAATTCGCGGCCGCCGGATTGCCTTTGGCGAGTTCGCTGGCTGCCTTCTCCGGGAATTCGTTCGCGCTTCGCCCGGCGGCTGAAGCCGTTCTCGCGCACCTCGACGCGGCTTATACCCAACTGATTTCCGGCAACCGGCCGGCTGTCGAAGCGAAGTGGCAAGCGCGAACCGGGCTGGTCGATCAATGCGTCGAGGTGGAATTGAGCGACGGTCAGCGGATCGTCGGCCGCATCCGTGCACTGAACTTCGCCGGAATTGAACTGGAAGATACCCACGGTAGACTGGAATCGATCGTGCCGGAGCGCATCGAGCAAATCCGCTTGTCGACCGCTTACTGCGCCGACCGCCGCCAGTAACTTTTGCTTTTCCCGGCAGGCGTCAAAATCACGAGTTGCAGTAGCGTGTCCAGTTTCGGCGACGCTAAGAGCCGATCGCCCGTGCGATCGTATTGAATCGAGATGTCGTTATCCGCGGGATGAACCAGGCGATCGACGTGCGAGTCGCTCCAGTGCCAGCCGTGGGAGATCATCGACTTGATGAACCCCTCGGTCTCGAGGTGTTCCGGGACCGCGTCGAGCGCGACGAGTGTGTCGATGGTCATGAGAGTACTATATCAGATTGCGGGTCGGAGCGGATGAATTCGCGGGCCGCGGCGGATGGCTGCGGTTCGCCCCGTGCATAAAATCCCTGGAGAAAGGTCGGCGGGCGCGCCCGTCGTGGGTTGCCTATGACGGTTCGCACGCGTTTCGCACCCAGCCCCACTGGCTACCTCCACATCGGCGGCGTCCGCACCGCGCTCTTCAACTACCTCTTCGCCAAGAAGCACGGCGGCCAGTTCATCCTCCGCATCGACGACACCGACCAACAGCGGAACGTAAAGGAAGCCCTGCAACCGATCCTGGACGGCTTCCGCTGGCTCGGCTTGAACTGGGATGAAGGCGCGGAGATCGGCGGGCCGCACGGGCCGTACTACCAGTCGCAGAAACTCGGCCGCTACCAGGAAGCCGTGCAGCAACTACTCGCCAGGGGGCTGGCTTACTGGGATTACGCGAAGCCGGAGGAAACGAAGGCCGAGATGGAACTGGCCGAGAAGGAAAAGCGGCCGAAGATTTACAGCCGCCGCTGGATGGCGGAAAGTGATGCAGATCGCAAACGCTTTGAGGCCGACGGCCGCACCGGGGCCGTGAAGCTCAAGATGCCGCGCGAAGGAGCCTGCCGCTTCTTCGACCATATTCGCGGCGACATGGTCGTCGAATGGGCGACCGAGCAAGACACCGTCATTCAGCGCTCCGACGGCACGGTAACGTATAACCTGGCCAACGTGGTGGACGACTTCGACATGAAGATCAGCCACGTGATCCGGGCCGAGGAACACTTATCGAACACGCCGCGGCAACTCTTTGCCTTGAAAGGGCTCGGCTACCCGCGGCCGGAATATGCCCATGTGCCGTTCGTAGCTGAGCCAGGCTCGAAGAACAAACTCAGCAAGCGCAAGATCGCGCAGTACCTGAAGAACCCCGATTTCAAGAAGGTTTATGAGCATGCAAGAGGGAATGTCGACGCTTGGGTAAGCAGTCTCGAGACCATATCGCTACGTCTGGATTACGCACAGGCCTTCGCCAGGGAGTTCAATCAGACCGCTCCTACTCCAACATGGGATGAATTAGTCGCTGATGTCAAGCGAGCCATTGACTATTCTCTTACGTACCTGCCCACGCTGGACTTACCGGTATCCTTACAGAATCAGGAGGACGCAGCCACTCTCGCTTGCTTCAATATCGAGTCTGAGTTAGCTAACATTCCTGGTTTCACATCCCAGCTCGGCCGGACCCTTATCCTAACAAGGTACTTACGGGATTTGAAACCTGAAGAGTTTAATCCGGTCCTAATCCATTATTACAAAATGGTCGGTTACTTGCCGGCCGCGGTGTTGAATTACCTGGTGCTGCTCGGCTGGTCGTTCGACGATTCGCGGGAAGACTTCACGCTGCCCCAAATGACGCAGCTGTTCTCGCTGGAACGCGTGAACAAATCGCCAGCGAGCCTCGACGTCAAGAAGCTGTTCGCGTTCCAGGAGCGTTACATGGCCGCGCTGCCCCTCTTGGAAAAAGTGGACGGCGTCAATCCCTTTCTGAAACGCTCGGGGATCGATGCGGATCGCGGCGTCGTCTCGCGAATCGTCGAGGCCGCCGGCCCACGGATCAAGGTCTTTGGCGACATCCTCGATTACGCCGATTTCTTCATCCCGGACGAGCAGCTGCCCTACGAACCCAAGGCGGTCGAAAAGCATCTCAAAAAAGAACCCGGTTCCGGCTGGATCGGCGAATTGCGGCAGATCGTGGCGGCCGCCGAACCGTTCGACGTGCCGACGCTCAAGATGAAGATCGAGGCATTCATTCAGGAAAAGCAGGCCAAGCCGATCCCGGTGACGCAAACGCTTCGCGTCGCGGTGACCGGCAAGGAAGTCGGCTTCGGCATTTACGAAACGCTGGCAATACTGGGGAAGGAACGCTGCCTGGCCCGAATCGACCGGGTGTAGCAAGATTCGCTGGGGGGTGTTGGATGCTTTTGGGTGGCACCGGCTTCCAGCCGGTGTGTCTTTACTCGCACCGGCTGGAAGCCGGTGCCACCCAAGAATCGTCCGAGATTATCTACTCCTCCCAGAGATTAT
>DATNBQ010000176.1:0-14341 GCA_035571955.1 Urbifossiella sp.
CTCGTGGAAACCAGCCCGTTCGTGGCCTTCGGGGCGTTCATGCACGGCTGCCTGACGCGCATCTCCGCCGAGATTCCCGTGAACGTCGCCGGCGGCGGATCGGTCATTCCCACGTTCGTGGTCGAACCGCGATAGCGAGGGTGATTCGGCATGCTTAACACCTTCGAGCGCGACGGCATTTCCTTCCAGTATCCCGCCGGCTGGGTACTGGAGCCGGATGCCGAGGGCGACGCCGGATGGTCGGTCACGGTGCAAAGCCCGGAGACGGCGTTTCTCCTGGTGTCGCTGCAACGGGATGCGAATAACCCGGCCGAACTCGCCGATCAAACGCTGGCGGCACTTCGCGCTGAGTACAAGGAACTCGATGCCGAGAACGCCGTCGAGCAAATCGCCGGGCAACTGGCGATCGGCCACGACATCGACTTCCTTACCCTCGATACGTCGATCGCCTGCTGGACGCGGTGCGTGGAAACGGCCTCGGGTCCGCTGTTGGTCATGGGGCAGGTGAGCGAGTACGAGCGCGAGCGGAACGACCCGGTCCTCCGGGCGATCCGCGCGACCTTGCGCTTCGAGGAAGAGTGATGGCCGGTTCGCCCGACCCGCTGGCCGCCAAGCGCGCGGCGATGCGCGAAGAGTTCTTCGCCAAGCTTTTCCTCCTCGGCGGCTGGCTCGGAACGGACACCTACAAGCGAACGATGTGGGCCGCGGTTCCCGAAATCTCCCTGGCCCGCGCGGCGTATTCTCTGACCTTCCGAAAACCGCTCCCCGAGCCCGGCGCCGGCAACCAACTGATCATGGCCGGCCACGAAGCCATGCTTGCGCAGTGGTTCCACCGGCCTTTGCGTCGCCAAGACATCGAGCTATCGCGCGAGTGGTCGCTTAGGCATTCCCAAACACAGGCGTTCCCCGAGGAACTATGGGACGCGGTGCTCGCGCAATCGAACGGCGACGATGTTCGCTTGCCGATCGATATCTGGGGGTTCCCCGGCGGGCAGACGTTACTCGCAGGCGTGCCGTGCCTCGCCTTCGAAGGGCCCGGCGGCCTCGTTTCCTACCTCGAACCGGCCATGTGCCGCTACTTCGCCCCCGTGATTCAGGCGACCAAGGCCCGGCTCATGAAGCTGGCCGCCCCGCGCGACGCCGAGTTCGGCCTCCGCTCCGCCCCCGTCGAAGTCTGCAACCTCATCCTGCTATTGGCTCGTTACGTCGGCGGCGGCGGCCAACTCACCTCCAGCGACACTGCCGAATTCCTTTATCCCGAACTCTTCCAGTCGGTCGGCACTGTCGGCCACGAATTCATCTGCGCGGGCCAATCGTTCGACCGCTCGCTGGCCGAGGCCGAATACGACATGATGGATCGCTACGTGACGCGGATGGGCACGGCGTCGCTTCTCTGCGACCTCGTCGATGCCGAGACTGTCGGCCTCAATGATGCCTTGCGCGTGATCCGGGCCCATCCGGAAACGGATCGCGTCGGCGTGCGCATCGATAGCGGCGACATCGCCGAACAATGCGTGCTCTACTTCATTGCAATGCAGAAGCTCGGCATCTCGCCCCGGCAGATCCTGTTCGAAGATGAGGTGACGCCAGACGAGGTGCGCCGCGTCTTCGCCGTCTTTCGCGAGAAGACCGGACTGGAACCGACGATGCTCTTCCCCGGGGCAGGCGGCTACTGGTGGAAGCTCGTTCACCGCGACACCGTGGCCGCGGCCTTCAAACGCACGGCCACCGCCGACCGACCCAACATCAAGTTTTCCAATTCGCCCGGCAAAGAAACGATTCCCGGCTATATTCGGGTATATGCTCAAGGGAACACTATGATCGTGGCGGATGCCGGGGAAGAGGTCGCCGGGGAACCGCTGTTCGTGAAGTTGGTGGAGCAGGGGCGGATCGTTTATCGGGAATCGTTTCAGGAACAGGCGGCCCGCGCCGATCGCACCTGGGGCCAGTTCACGCACTGGCAAGCGTCGCCGCGCGTCGCGGATTACCTGCAGCGATTTCGAGCCATGCGCGCCGCGGAATGCGCGCAACGCTGATTTCCGGTGGCACAGGCATTCTTGCCTGTGCAAGCTTCAGAGCACAGGCAAGAATGCCTGTGCCACCAAGAAGAGGTTAACATGAGCGATGCCTTCCAACTGCGATCGGCCACGAACGCCGACGGCGAAGCCATCCGCCGCGTGGTGTTCGGCGTGCTGCGGGAACATGGCCTCGCGCCCGCCCCCAACTCCACCGACGCCGACCTGGCCGACATTGAAGCGTCGTACCTTGAAGCCGGCGGGGCCTTCGATGTGCTCGTTAATGATCTCGCCGAAGTGGTCGGCACCGTCGGAATCTATTCCCTGGATGGTTCGCGCTGCGAGTTGCGGAAGATGTACCTGACCGCCGAATGTCGCGGCCGCGGCCTGGGCAAACGCATGTTGGCTCACGCCCTGGAACGAGCCCGCGAACTCGGCTTTGAGCGCGTCGAACTGGAAACGGCCAACGCACTCGCCGCCGCCGGAAAACTCTACGAATCGTTCGGCTTCCGGCAGTTCGAACCGGATCACCTCGCGCCGCGTTGCGATCGCGCTTACTTCCTCGAGTTGCCGCGCCGCGCCGCCCTTGCCCTGGTCGCTTTGCTCATTTGCTGCCTCATTCCCCAATCGCTTCTCGCCCAGGGAACCAAGGCCGATTATCTCCGTGCCGTTACCTATCGCCGGGTCACGACCAACAAGGTGACGCGGGCCAAGGTCGACGCCAATTGGTTCGATAACGGCAACCGCTTCTGGTATCGCAACGACCTGGCCGGCGGCAAGAAGGAGTTCGTACTGGTCGATGCGGTGAAGGGAACGCGGCAAGTGGTGGCTGAGGATGCGTTGCCGAAGGGGCGGAACAAGAAAGCAGCCGAACCGCGGCAGGAAGCGTCGTTGCTCGAACCGCCATTCGTCGGTAGCGGCGAGGTGTTCGAATCGGTGCTGCAACCGCCGGAATCGCCGCGCGGCAACGACTCGCCGGACGGCCGCTGGTCCGCCTTCATTCGCGAATACAACGTCTGGCTGCGCGACAAGAACGGCGGCAATCCCATTCAGTTGAGCGACAATGGCCGCGAGGGGAACAGTTATGGCCGCGTGTCGTGGTCGCCGGATTCGAAGCGGCTGGTGGCGATTCGCACGAAGGCCGGCGGCGACCGCCGCGTCACGCTCGTCGAATCGTCGCCGCGCGACCAGCTTCAGCCGCGCACCCTCACCTATGCTTATCTGAAGCCCGGCGACAAAATCCCGCTCGCATGCCCGCACCTCTTCGACATCGAAAAGAAGAAGGAAATCGCCGTCGCCGACGATCTCTTTCCAAACCCGTGGTCGATCGCGCAGCAACACTGGTCGCCGGATTCGAAGCGGTTTTTCTTCCTGTACAACCAGCGCGGCCACACGGTCATGCGCGTCGTCGCCATCGACGCCGCCACCGGCAAGGCAACCGCCATCGTTAACGAAGAATGCAAGACCTTCTTCGATTACAACAGCAAGCTCTACCTGCGCTATTTGGATGCCGCGAATGAACTCGTCTGGATGAGCGAACGAAGTGGCTGGAACCACCTTTACCGCATCGATGCCGCGACGGGGCAGGTGAAGAACGCCATCACGAAGGGCGAATGGGTGGTCCGCGGCGTTGATCGCTTCGACGAGAAGTCCGGCGAGTTCGTCCTTCGCGTCATGGGCGTTCACAAGGGCCAGGATCCGTGCCAGGTCCATTTCGCGAAGGTTAACATCGATGGCAGCGGCTTCACGATTCTCACCGAAGGCGACGGCACGCACGCGGCCACTTTCTCGCCGGATCGCCGCTTCTTCATCGATACTTTTTCGCGCCCCGATCTGCCGCCGTTGACCGAACTGCGCACGAGCGAGGGCAAGAAAGTCTGCGATCTCGAAACCGCGGACATTAGTGCATGGAAGAAGGCCGGCGGCGTGATGCCCGAGCCTTTCGTCGCCAAGGGCCGCGACGGAACGACGGACATTTACGGCCTCATCTTCCGACCGACGCTCTTCGATCCGAAGCAAAAGTACCGCGTGATCGAATCCATCTACGCCGGGCCGCACGACCAGCACGTGCCCAAGCGCTTCAGTCCGAGCTTCTCCCCGCAGTCAACGGCCGAACTCGGCTTCGTCGTCGTTCAGATCGACGGCATGGGAACCAATTGGCGCTCCAAAGCGTTCCACGATGTGTGTTGGAAGAACATCGGCGACTCCGGTTTCCCGGACCGCATTCCGTGGATCAAGGCGGCCGCGAAGAAGCATCCCGAGATGGACATTGCCAAAGGCGTCGGCATCTACGGCGGCTCGGCCGGCGGCCAAAATACCGTCCGCGGCATGACCGAGTACCCCGATTTTTACGTGGTCGGCGTCTCCGATTGCGGCTGCCACGATAACCGCATGGACAAGATTTGGTGGAACGAACTGTGGATGAGTTGGCCGATCGGCCCGCATTACGCCGAGCAATCGAACGTCACCAACGCCCACAAGATCACGGGCAAGCTGCTTCTCGTGGTGGGGGAACTCGACCGCAACGTCGACCCATCGAGCACGATGCAAGTGGTGAATGCCTTGATCCGGGCCGATCGCGATTTCGACTTGTTGGTGGTCCCGGGGGGCGGCCACGGCAGCGCCGGACCGCCGTACGGCAACCGCCGCAGCATGGATTTCTTCGTCCGCAACCTGCTCGGCGTGGAAGCCCGCGCGAAGTGAAGGCCAGGCTATCGATGAGTTCGCGGCGCAAACGATGGGTCCGGCTTGGGCTGCTTGCCTGGTCATCGTGGCCGGCGCCGCGACCGCTGCATTCGCCTATCACTAACACCGATAGCCCTACGGATGGAGCCACTGCTGCGATAGGGAGCCGTGGGGCCCCTGGGCCACGGAGTTATTCACGGAAGAGTGGATGTCGGTCCCGGCGACTCCGCCTCGTTCCCGACCAAATGCGGCGAAGAGCATGGGAATCATGGAGTACATTGCCGTCGCGAAGTGATAGACACCATCACCCAAATCTCGCAAAGCCCTGACGCTGCCGGATTTGCCGATTCCCCTTTTCTTGGCGTCCCAATTTGGGTATCACGGGGCCGGACGGTGCGACCAGTCGTGGCTGGGTGCCCACGCGCCGAGTTTCAGCCGCGGGCAGCGGCCGCTTGCGCAGGGATGCGTTGCATGGCGAACGCCAAGATTCACACGCTGGCAGAACTCGTTCCGATTCTGGAGCGGAGCCGGCATCAAGGTCGCCGCATCGTGCATTGCCACGGCGTCTTCGATCTCTTGCACATCGGCCACGTTCGTCACTTCGAACAGGCCCGCAAACTCGGCGACCTCCTCGTCGTCACGCTCACGCCGGACCGGTTCGTGAACAAGGGAATCGGCCGCCCGGCCTTCACGGAAACCCTGCGCGCCGAGTTCCTCGCCAGCCTCACTTCCATCGATTACGTCGCCATCAACGAGTGGCCGACCGCCGTTAATACGATTCACTTGCTGCGGCCGCACATGTTCGCCAAGGGCAGCGAATTTCGCAACCTGCAAGACACCATCGGCCACGTCTCCCTCGAAGGGGAGGCGATTGAAGCCATCGGCGGCGAGATCGTCTTCACCGAAGATATCGTTTACAGTTCGTCGGCCCTGATTAATCAGTACATGAGCCAGTATCCGGATCACGTCCGGGACTTCCTGTCCGAGTTCGCGGAACACTATACGGCGGAGGAAGTGCTGGCGCCGCTGCGCGCCGCCGAGAACCTCAAGGTGCTCGTCGTCGGCGAGACCATCATCGACGAATACGCCTATTGCGAAGCGATCGGCAAATCCGGGAAGGAACCGGTGCTGGCGACGCGCTATCTTGGTGCGGATAAGTTCGGCGGCGGCGTGCTGGCCTGCGCCAATCACGCCGCCAACTTCGCCCGCCGCGTCGATGTCTTCACCATGCTCGGCGAAGGGATGGACCAGGAAGATTTCGTCCGCGGTTCGCTCAAGAGTAACGTGAACCCGATCTTCATCGAGAAGAAAGATTCTCCGACCATCGTGAAGAAGCGCTATGTCGAACGCTACCTAGCGCAGAAGATGTTCGAAGTTTATCGGATGAACGACGAGGCACTCGACGTCCGGGCCGACGACGAACTGTGCGCGAAACTGCGATCGCTCTTGCCCGACTACGACGTGGTGATCGTCGCCGATTACGGGCACGGCATGTTGACCAAGAACGCCATCGACGTGCTCTGTACGCGGGCGAAGTTCCTGGCGGTGAACACGCAATCGAACGCCGGGAATCACGGCTTCAACATGATTTCCAAGTACCCTCGGGCCGATTATGTGTGCCTCGCTCATCGCGAAATGGCCCTGGAAACGCGGACACTGCACCTCACTTCCGACGAAATGGTGCGGCACGTGGCGGAGCGGCTGCATTGCCCGCGCGTGATGATGACGCGCGGCAGCGCCGGGGCGTTGTATCACACGGCGCCGGATCAGTTTCACCAGGCGCCGGCCTTCGCTGCCAAGGTGGTCGATCGGGTCGGGGCCGGCGACGCGGTGCTGTGCGTCTCGGCGCTCGCCGTTGCCGCCGGCGCCGCGCCGGAAGTTATCCCGTTTATCGGCAACGTCGTCGGCGCCGAGGCCGTCATGATTCTCGGCAACCAGCGCGCCATCGAACGCATCCCGCTCTACCGGCACGTCGAGTGCCTGCTCAAGATTCACAAGGCCGAGAAACCGCAAGAGCCGGCCACGTACAAGATGGCCGGATGATTCGCCGCGACCGTCAATGAGCGATAGTTTCCGATTAGCCGCGACCCAACGGGGAGCGCGAATTCACCGAAGGATTGCCCATGAGCGATAAACACACGGTTCTGGTGACGGGTGGCGCCGGCTACGTCGGCGCGGTGCTCGTGCCCAAGCTGCTCGCCGCCGGGCATGCCGTCCGCGTGCTCGACACCTATTACTTCGGCGATCACGTGCTCGGCGCAGTGAAAAGCCACGCGCGCCTCACGGAAATCAAAGCCGACATGCGCGATCGCGATGCCCTCAAGTACGCGCTCACCGGCTGCACCGCCGTCATCCACCTCGCTTGCATCTCCAACGACCCCAGCTTCGAACTCGACCCCTCGCTCGGCAAATCGATCAACTACGACGCCTTCTTGCCGCTCGTCGAGCAAGCCAAGAAGCACGGCGTCAAGCGCTTCATTTACGCCTCGTCGTCCAGCGTTTACGGCATCAAGGACGAAGAGCAAGTGACCGAAGACCTGCCGCTTCAGCCGCTCACCGATTACTCGAAATACAAGGCCATGTGCGAGGACGTGCTGATGGCCGCCCGCGAGCCGGGCTTCACCGTGCTGACGCTCCGCCCGGCCACCGTGTGCGGCTACTCGCCGCGGCTCCGCCTCGACCTCTCCGTAAATATCCTCACCAACCTCGCCGTGAACAAGCGCGAGATCACTGTCTTCGGCGGCAGCCAGCACCGCCCGAACCTGCACATTCAGGACATGACCGACCTCTATTGCCGGACACTGGAATGGCCCGCCGAGAAGATCGACGGCAAGATTTATAACGCCGGCTGGCAGAACCTCAGCATCATGGAGATCGCCGAGATCGTGAAGGCCGAGGTCGGCAGCGATGTGAAGATTGTCACTTCGAAGACGGACGATCTGCGGTCGTATCGGGTGTCGAGCGCGAAGATCAAGAACGAACTCGGCTGGTCGCCGCGGTACACGGTGCCGGACGCGGTGCGGAAGCTGGTTGCGGCGTTCCAGGCCGGCAGGATTCCTAATTCGCTCACGGATCCGCGCTACTTCAACATTAAAACGATGAACGCTCGGCTGGCCGCCGCGACCCCGGCGAAGGCCGCGTGATGACTGATGAGGGATGCGCTCGGCTTCGCCGCGCGGCTAAACAAAATGGCAACCGCCGACCTTACCGTTGTTCTCGCCAATTACAATCACGCCCGCTATTTGCCGCGGGCGCTCGACGCCATCCTCGCGCAATCGATCCGCCCCCGCGAACTGCTCGTTCTCGATGACGCCTCCACCGACGACAGTCTCTCGATACTCGAGGGCTATGCGAAGCGCAATCCCATCGTTCGACTCGTACGCAATGAAACCAATCGCGGCGTCGTCCCGACTTACAATCGCGGCATCGGCCTGGCCAAGACCGAATACGTCGTCCTGGCCGCGGCCGACGATTACCTCCTCCCCGGCTTCATCGAAAAGTGCCACGCGCAACTGGATCAGCACCGCGAAGCCGGCCTCTGCTTCACATACGATTCGTACACCGTCGGCGACGGCGGTTCATTGGTAATCAATCCGAGCGGTTGGTGCGAGTCGCCGGAGTATTTTCCGCCGGCGGATGTCTGCCGCCTGGTGCGGCACTGTTTGCCGGGGCACGCGGTGATGTGCCGCCGGGAACCGCTGACTGCTGTCGGCGGATTCCTCCCCGAACTCGCCTGGTACTCCGATTGGTTCGCGTTCCTCACGGTGGCCTTTCGCCACGGCGCTTGCCACGTCCCGGACACACTCGCCGTCCGCACACTGATGCCGGAGAGCTATTCCGCGAACGCCCGGCAAGGGCCGAAGAACTCGGCGGTGCTCGCCGCGTTCCTGGAACGCATGACAACGGCGGAGTTCGCCGACGTGGCCCCGTTCTTCCGCCGCAATGGGGCCGCGACTTTCTTCGGCATCGACTTGATTCGCGCCGCGGCGCAACGGCCCGATCGCTGGGAATCGCACATCCTCGGGTTCCTGAACGGCTTTGCCCCGGAGCAGTACGAGGAACTGCTGGTCGATCCGGCGCCGGCGGTTCGCGAACTGGCAGCATTCTTCCTCGGCCCATTCTGGCGGCACTTCGCCGAGAAGCGGGCCCAGAACGAAAACGAAATTCACCGGCTTCGCGATGAGTTGGAACTGACGCGCCGCCAAGTGCCGCCCCCCGGCGCGATCGGAAAACTGCACTGGCTCGCGAACTCCGTGGCGCGCCGCGTCCGCCGATTGGCGGGGTGAAAAACAGAGCCGCGACCGTAAGGGAGCGATACTCCCAGAGACTTGACATGCCGAAACTCGGCGAGATCAATTACCTCAAGCACATCGGCCAGGCCGGGGCCCAGCACGCCCTGGATAAGCCGTTCTCGGACGGCGATTGCGGCCGCTACTTCGCCGATTTGGGCGCCGTGCTGCACCTGCTGCCGCCGCCCCCGGCTCGAATCCTCGATCTTGGCGTCGGGCCCGGTTGGACCAGCGTCTTCCTCGCCCGCCGCGGTTACGAAGTCGTGGGCCAGGACATCTGCCCGGACATGATCGAACTCGCCAACCGCAACCGCGATCGCTACGCGGCGCTGTCCGCCCGCTTCGTCGTTCAGGATTACGAATCGATGCCCTATCGCGGCGAGTTCGATGCGGCCCTGTTTTACGATGCTCTGCATCACGCCGAGGACGAGCGGACGGCGTTGGCCGCGGTGCATGCGGCCTTGAGGCCGGGGGGAATCTGTTTGACGATCGAACCGGGAGAAGGGCACGCGGCCGCTTCGGCGGAAGTGAGTGCGCGGCTCGGCGTCACCGAGAAAGACATGCCGCCGCATCGCGTAATCGAACTCGCCCGAGCCGTCGGATTCCAGTCGTTCCGCGTCTACGCGCGATCCGGGGAGCCGGCCCTGTTGGTCGGCGTCGATTCGCGGGCGCCGCTCTGGTCGCCGATCCCCACCCGCTGGCGAATCGCCGTCGGCTACGTCCGCAAGGCACTCCGCAGTCTGCTCAAGGGCGTCCGCGAGTCGGACCGCGAATTCCTCTACGGTGTGCCGCCCGATTCCGTCTTGCGAACCGGCAACGTCGTCTGGATGCAAAAGTGGTAAATGCCATGACCGCGCCGACGCTCTCTCTGATCGTGCCAACCCGCGGCCGACCGCAGCAGCTTCGCACCATGCTCGAAAGCGTACTCGCCACGGCCAGGTATCCTGAACGGCTGGAAGTCATACTCGTCGTCGATGATGACGAACCGGGGAATCCGAAAATATCCATTCCCGGTCTCAATATCAAGACCGCGGTAGGGCCGGCCGGTCGCACCATGGGGGCATTGAATAGCGATGGCTATCGAGCGTCGCGCGGCGACTACATCATGCTCCTCAACGACGATGTCATCGTCCGTACGCGCGGCTGGGACCGCATCGTCTATCGCTGCTTCCGTCGCTTCCCGGATCGCATCGCGCTCGTCCATGTCAACGATCTATTGATGCGCGATTATCTCTGTACATTTCCCATTCTATCGAGAGCATATTGCGAGTTGATGGGTGGAATCTGTCCGGTTGAATACGAGCGCTACCGCATCGACGATCACATCGAAGACGCGTTTAACATGCTCGCTCACCTCGGTGTGAGGCGGTCGATTTACCTGCCGGATGTGATCTTCGAACATTGCAACGCGATAAACCATCCCACGGCTGGAGCCGTTTACGAATCGGACCCGACAATCCTGGCTCGCGATGCCCCGCGATTTGAGACTCTGTTGCCGATGCGGAAAGAACAAGCGATCAAGGCGATCGAACGAATCGAGGGCTGTCCCAACGAATTGCACCGGGAAAAGCTCGCGGCCATCACTGATTCATTCGCGCTGCGGACCGCGGGCCGGCAGCATGTGATTCGAGCGCCGTGGCTGCGGCGAGCGCCGGGCCAGCTTGCTGCGGCCGCCGATCGCTTGCGATGCTGTTACCAGCGAGCCGGCATCCGAGGCATTCGGAAGGCCGTGGCTCGCCGCTTACTTCCTGCTTAACGACAGCACTTCCACCGTCGATTGCGAGTTCGAAAGCGGTTCGTCGCGCGGAACCAACTTCGGCGGCGCCTCGAGCTTACCCGTCAACAGATCGCGTTCCAGCCGGTGATTCGTCATGCGGCGAATCTGCCCAACCGTCTCGGTCCCAAACTTCCGCTCGACCATGCCCAAGTAGCGCGGATGGGCGTAGTAGGTGTTGAACGCGTCGTCGCGAAAGCGGAGCACATCGCGGGCCGGTAGATAGCGCGTCGGCAGCGGCAAGCAGTCGCGCGAATGCTGTGAATAGCCCGTCCACTCCAGTGGCAACGGCAATCCTTGCCGCACCGCCAGCGTATACAACGGCGAACCGGGATAGGCCATCGCCGAGTAGAAGTTGGCGAACTCGCAATTGAGATCGATGGCCATATCCAGGGTCGCCTGCATCGTGTCGTGGTCGTCCTCGGGAAGGCCGAAAATATAGTTGCCGATGACATTGATGCCCGCCGACCGCACCTGTTCGATCACGCGATAAACATCGTCTTGACCGAATGCCTTATCGACATCGGCGCGAACCCGGCCATCGCCCGCTTCGATCCCGATGGCTAGCCAGTTGAAGCCCGCCGCCTTCAGTTTATTCAACATGCCGTCTTTAATGGTATCGACGCGCGTGTACGCCCAGATATTGAGATCGTAGCCCCGCTCGATAATCCGGTCGCAGATGCCGACCACGTGTTTGCGATTGAGCACGAACATCTCATCGGCGATCTTGATATTCCGAACGCCGTAGCGATTGACGAGAGTATCGATTTGCTCGATAACTTTATCCGGACTCCAGGCGCGATAGGTATTGACATTCGATTTGACGCCGGCGGCTTCCTCGCCGCTCTTGAACGGCGCCTGAATGCAACAAAACGAACAGTGATAGGGGCACCCGAGTGTGGTATAGATAGCGGCGTAGGGTTGCCGATCGCGGCCATCGAGGCAGTGCCAGTTGTGCGCGCGATACTTCGCCATGGGGAGCAAGTCCCAGGCAACGGCGGGCATGTCGCGATCGAGTTCGGTGAGGAGCGGGCGGCCGGGCACGAGCCGCACCTGGCCTCGATCGCGATACCACAATCCCGGCACGCGATGAAATTGCGGCGTCGGGCTTTTGAGGGCTTCGACGAGGGCCGTCAGCGTGAAAAGCCCTTCGCCGGCCGCGACGAAATCCGCGGCTTCTTCGATCAGCGTTCGCTCGGGGAGCGCCGCGACGTGGCCGCCGAGCATGAGAACGGGTTGCTGCGGGGTATTCTGCTTGATGGCCGAAGCCACCTGCCCCGCCGCCGTCATGATCTGCGTTGAAGCAGACGGTTGGTGGCCGTACACCACTACCGCGGCAAGCACGGGCTTCAGTTCTTCCGCGCGGGCGGCGACTTCGCGATGATCAATTCCTTCCGCCTCGGCGTCGATGATAGCGACTGACAATCCCTTGAGGCGGCAAAATGTCGCCATCAGCCCCGCCCACACCGGGTTCTCGATCGCGGTGAGGCTGGCGCCGAGCGACTGATACACCTGCGGCCGACTGCACGGATTGATGAGCACCACATCGAGTTGAGTTGACATAATAGATTTCCCACGGGTATTCAGATGCCGCGACCGGCGGCAAGATTGTTCAACAGTTCGCACAACTGCAAAATGCGCTCCCGATCGAGCGATGGATAGTTGCCGATGTAAAATCCATAGAAGTGAACGTGGTCGGCAAGCGGGCACTGCTTCCAGGCATCGGGCCCGAGAATCCGGCGCAGGTAGGGCTGGCGAAGCTGATTGCCGCCGCCCGCCGTGCCGCGGCGAAACTCCACGCCATTCTTCCGCAACGTTGCCATCACCCGCTGGCATAGCGCATCGTCCGACTCCTTCAATATCAGTGTGAAGGCATAGTTGGAGCTTCCCTCGATGTCGAAATCCGTGCGGTATAAATCCGAATCGAGGTGGCGAAGGAACAATTTGAGATTGGCGGTGCGGCGGCGATTTCCCTCATCGAGGCGTTTCAACTGCGAGCGGCCAATCACCGCGTTGATTTCCGTACTGCGGACGTTGTAGGCCGGGAACGAAAAGATGAAGTCGGGATTCAGTTCCGGGTTTTGATGGATCGAGGCCGTCTTGCGTTCCGGCGAATCCATTTCGCGGACCATGCCGTGGCCGCGCATCATGCGAACGGTTTCGTAGAGATCGTCGTCGTTAGTGCAAACCATGCCGCCTTCGATGGTGCTCAGATGATGCGCGTAATAGAAAGAGAAATTGGAGGCGTAGCCGAGCGAGCCGAGTTTGCGATTCAGGAACGTCGCGCCGTGCGATTCGCAAACATCCTCGATCAATGGAATATTGCGACTCCGAAGTTCGTCTAGCAATCGTTGAGTCAGTGCGTTGTAGCCGAGCACGTGGGTGAGAAAGACGGCGCGAGTCCTGGAATTGATCTTCTTCAATATCAGTTCGTTATCCATGCCGAGCGTGCGCGGATTGATGTCCACGAAGACCGGCTCGAACCCGCAGTGCAAGACCGCGGAAACGTCCGAGACCCAGGTAATGGCGGGAACGATGATCTCGCCGCCAGCACCATGAAGTTCCTTGAGTGCCGCGATGGTGACGAGGTTCGCGGACGAACCGGAATTGACGAAAACGCTGTGGCGGACTCCGAGCCACCGCGACCATTCTTCCTCAAAGGCGCGGACGTTTTTCGATTGCGTGAGGATGGGGTCGTCTTGACGAAGCAGATCGCAAACCGCGTCGAGATCCTCGCGCGCGATATTGTTTTTCATCAGCGGCCAATCGAGGCCGGTCGAACGCGATATGGCGGTTGCCATCAAAATGGCCCCTTGAATTCGATGTTGCGTAGGTCGGCGCGCTCGTCCGGGAGCCAGCCGCATTTCCGTTCCTCGACCATGTCGCGGGCGGCGGCGGCAATGGTGCGAGCGTTCGGATAATAGAGTTCCTCGAGCGCCGGCGTTGTCGGACAGGTCGTCGGCGCGAAACCCATGCGCTGCAGCCGAAGATCGCGAATGCCTTGCAATCGCTCGGCCACCTGGGCAACAATCTCTGCCGCCGCCCCGCAATTCGTCCAGGCCGTATCCACGACCACCAAACGCCCCGTCCGCTCCACAGATTCCGCAATCGTCTCGATATCCAACGGGCTCAACCAGATCGGATCGATAACCTCGGCATTGATGCCGATATCGTTCAGATAATGGGCCGCTCGCAGGCATTCGACTTGCATGTAGGAGATGCCCACCAATGTCACATCGTCTCCGGGGCGTGCAATTCGTGCTTTCCCGGGGCTCATAACATAATCGGTCTCGGGAACCGGTCCCTTCTGGAAATGCAACAATCGATGTTCGACGTATAGCACGGGATTGTCGTCGCGGATGGCGGCGATCAGGCATCCCTTGGCATCGTACGGCGTGGACGGCGCTACCACTTTGATGCCCGGCACATGCATGAACATCGAGTGCAGGCCTTGCGAGTGCTGGGCGCCTTGCCCCCAGCTTTTGCCGATCATCGCCCGCACGACCAATGGCACATTCACCCGCCCGCCGTACATGCAGCGACTCTTGGCAGCGACGTTCACCAGCTGGTTCATCGCC
>DATNBQ010000177.1:0-3591 GCA_035571955.1 Urbifossiella sp.
GCCTCGACGCGAACGGGATTGCGGACGACGGTGAACGTGATCCGCCGGGTGTACCAAACGGGCCGCAAGGTCGCCGCCGATTTCAAGAAGAAGATGACGATTCTGTTCGATGAAAAAATCCCCCGATGGAACTACCGTGCCATACCGATTAAAGCTGACAGTTGATAATTCACCAATCCTTAGCCCGCGTTCCCGGACCGGAGCGCGAGCAATGCCAACGACGACCACCGAACCCGCCGCCGAAACTCTTCCGCTGAACGGTGAGCGGTTGCCTTCCTTCGCCGCCATCTGGCGGCGGGGCATCCTACCGCTTAATCCAGCGACCATCTTCCGGGCCGCACCCAAAGGCGTGCGCGTCGGCGGGGAAGTCGTTCGATTGGAGGCCGTGCGGTGCGGCCGGCGGTGGTTCACTTCCGCCGAGGCCGCCGCGAGATGGGTAGCTGCTTGCACCGGCAATCCGGACGCAAGCCCGGCGCCGGCCCCGCCGTCGCGACCAGCGCGGCGTCGCGCTCAGAGCGAGGCGGCGGAGGAATTGGACCGGTTAGGAGTCCGGTGACTGCCGGTTCGACCCGGCCGCGAACGGGCCGGTAGAGTTGAGGGCGAAATAAAAGTTAAGCCGGCCAGGGCGCTCCCGCAAAAGGTACCCGGGCCGGCTCAAGGAATCACGATGCCCACCATCATATCCGAATCGACACGCCCGAGCAAACCGCCCGCGGCGAAGGCCAATCTATACATCGACCCGGACAGCCGGCCGAAGATGCTGCCGGTGGACTTCGCCGGCATCCCCGACGAACTCCGCGCCGAGGACCGATGGGTGCTCTGGCGATTGGATTGGGTGAAAGAACGATGGTCGAAGGTGCCGTATCGCCCCAGCGGCGGCAAAGCGTCATCGACCGACCCGAAGACGTGGACCAACTTCGCCGCCGTTGAGCGAATGTATAACCGCGGCGGCCATGATGGAATCGGTTTCGTGCTGGGTGACGGCTGGGCCGGCGTCGATCTGGACGACGTGCGCGACGCCAAGATGCTGACGATGCACCCGGCCGCCATGAATCTAATTGAGGAGCACGGCGGACACAGCGACATCTCGCCATCAGGCACCGGCATCAAGATCATCGGCCGTGGGAAGTAGGAGGCCGATTGGCACCGCAAGCAGTTCCCCGCGATCGGTGGGGAAGTCGAGGTCTACACATCGGGACGATATTTCACGGTTACGGGCGTCGGCTCCAGCTTGCGCCATGACGCTGAGCTAAAGCCTATCTGGGATATTCAGCCGCTACTCGATTCGCTCGCCGCGCTCGGCGCGTCGCCGCCAGCAAAGACGGCGCCGGCCCCGGCCCCGGCCCCGGCAGCAACAACGCCCCGCGAGACTAACCTCGACGACGCCGATCTAATCGAGCGCGCTCGCCGCGCCAAGAATGGCGCGAAGTTCGCGCGGCTCTGGGCCGGCGATACATCTGAACACGGCGGCAACGATTCCAGCGCCGACCTGGCACTGTGCGATTTACTCGCGTTCTGGTGCGGCGGCGATGCGGCCCGCATCGACGGACTATTCCGCCAGTCGGGGCTGATGCGCGGCAAGTGGGACGAGCGGCGCGGCGAACTGACCTATGGCGAGCGAACCATCGCCGTGGCACTGAAGGACCGGACCGAATTCTATGACCCGAAGCCTTCGCGCTCGCGCTTGCCGATTCCATCAACGAATGGCAAGGCGCACGACCATGGCGACCAGGCCGACGAGCCGCAGACCGCGGCCCAGATCATCGAGCAGTACATTCGTGAACGCTATCGACCCGTGTTCCGCGTCGGCAATAGCATCCACACCGACAGCGGCGAAACCATCCCAATGACTGTTGGCGTCGGCGTGCCCAATAGCGGGCTGATCGACCGACTGGCGCGGGCCATCAATGCGCCACGATTCCCCGATGCCGCCGGCGGGGGCGTCAAGCATGAACAGCTTCCCGGCCTGTTCAGGAAGTGGGGCAGCACGGCATGGGGCGATCTACTCGACTCGCTCCCCGAAGAGGATGAGGCCGAGCTCGGCCAAGATAGCCCAACGGCCGAGACATTCCGGCGACTCGTAAGGGATGCGATGTTCACCGGCGTTACCCTCGGCGACGTGATCGGCCACACCAACATCACCCAGGTCGAGCGGCGCAGCATGATTAGTTGGTGCATCCGCTTCGCCACGCCCGGGCCGTGGCGATCGATCCGCGACTACGCCTGCTGGTGCCAGCGCCGTCAGAGCGCCGATGGCGAGCTCGTCCTGCGCGTGGCGATCCGTCACGAGATGTTCGCCCAAATCAAAACCGACAAGCGGCTCACCGAGATGACGGCCACAAAGTGGGCACGTCGGGCCGCCCGGTATGGCGTCGGTGCGTCGGCCGAATCGGACCGACCACACGGGCGAAAGGCTGTCGTGCTTTCTGCCGAATTCCTCGCCGAGATAACCGCCGGAATCCCCGATGTCCACGACGCCGATATTTGCCCCACCTCCGAAGTGGCAGACGGCCCCGAAATGGTGGGGCAAGATTCCGGACCCTCCGAGGGAATGCAACCCTCTGTGACAAGAATACTTGCATGAATTTGCCCTTTTGCTCTCGCGCGTATAGCGATTTTTTCTTTACGTGCGTGCGTGGAACTCTATCCATCTAGGCCCCGAGGATCGACTCATTGCCCAACGACTTGCCGCCGTACCTGCAAAAAATCCTGGCCGACCATGCCGCTGGCGCTTTCCCGCGCGGGAAGGTTTCGGTGGTCGAGGTTGCCCACGACGCTACTTGCCCGATTCTCGCCGATGCCGGGCTGTGCCGATGCAACCCCGAAGTTCGATTCGTTCCCGCGGAGCCGGTCCGAACGTGATCGACGAGCCCGCCAACCCTGAGGCGAACGACGACGCCCAGGGCGGCGGGTTGTGCTCGTGCTCCGCGACGCCGGCGAAACTGACTTGCCGTTCGAAGTGAGATTGCGAGCGTTGCTCAAAGCGGCGCTCCGTTCGTGGCACCTGCGCTGCGAATCGGTGCAGCGGTTGACCATAGCCGCGGAGCTGGCCCGCAGCCGCGACGAATGTTTGCGACTCGCCGAAGAGAATGCCAAGCTTCGGCGACGGCTGAAACGAAGGGAGAAAGCGGCATGACCAACCTGGAACGAATGCGAGCCGCAGCAGCACGGCCAAAGTCTTCGAGGCCATCGCCCAGGCCGGCGGCGAAGCAACCGAAACCGGCGGCGTCACCGCATCCCCCGAAGGCACCAGCCACGCCGCCAGCCAACGCATCACCGCCCGGCAGCCTTGCCAAGCGACCGCGGCAGCGGGTCCCAAGACTGCCTCACGGGGCGCAGCTCAGCATGAGCTACAGCGCCGCCGACGAGGTGAATGGCGAGTGGTCCGGTTCGTTGACGATTCCCGTCGATGGGCAGGAGGCGCTTGATTTCCAGGGGCGAGCAATGACACTGTTCGGGCTTTGCATCGCCCTGGACCGCTACTTCCGCCGGCACCTGAGCGAGCAAGCCGCGAAGGAGGCCACGCCATGAGCGCGCCGCCACCGGACGGCCTGTTCTGCCTCGAGTGCCACGGAACGAAGTTCCGCACGG
>DATNBQ010000178.1:0-8158 GCA_035571955.1 Urbifossiella sp.
GGCCGAGGCCGACTTCGATCGCTGGATCGAGCGACGTTGCCTCGCTTCATACGAATGCGAAGAGAAACGCGGCCAGCCGAGCCTGCCGCCGGGCG
Organism: Urbifossiella sp.; assembly: GCA_035571955.1. GTDB lineage: Bacteria > Planctomycetota > Planctomycetia > Gemmatales > Gemmataceae > Urbifossiella. Next base: position 96 of record DATNBQ010000178.1, read on the forward strand.
TCTACTTCCGCATGCTGCTCATCGGCTACTTCGAAGGGCTCGACAGGCTCGACAGCCAGCGCGGCATCGCCTGGCGTTGCTCCGACAGTCTGTCGTTGCGGGCCTTCTTGGGTATTCCGCTGAACGAGGGCACGCCGGACCACTCGACGCTGACCAACACCCGCAAGCGGTTGCCTCAGGAAGTGTTTGATGAGGTGTTTCAGTTCGTGTTGGGGATCGCCGAGGCAAAGAAACTGATCGCCGGCAAGACGGTCGGCGTGGACAGCACGACGCTGGAAGCGAATGCGGCGATGAAGAGCATCGTGCGTCGCGACACGGGTGAAGACTGGCAGGAGTACGTGACGCGTCTGATGCGTGAGGAAGGCGTGATCGGTCCGGACGAGAAGCCTTCGAAGGCGGAGGTTTTGCGGTTCGACCGGAATCGGAAAGACAAGACGGTGAGCAACGCGGAGTGGGAGTCGGAGATCGACCCGGATGCCAAGATCGCTCGGATGAAGGACGGCACGACGCACCTGGCCTACAAGGCGGAACACGTGGTGGATTTAGACAGCGACCTGGTGCTGGCGGCGGAGATTGTCCCGGCCACGGCAGCCGACACGCAGACCATGACCGACAGTCTGGTGGCGGCGCAGATCAACCTGAAGGCGGCGGGCAGCGCGGCGGTGATTGAAGAAGCGGCGGGGGATAAGGGCTACCACGCGGCGGCGACGATCGAGATGTGCGACTTCTTCGACGTGCGAACGTACATTCCGGAACCGAAGACGGCGGAGAGGGCGACGTGGCCGGACAAGCCGGAGGAACAGCGGCGGGCGGCCCTGAACAACCGACGACGGATGCGGCGATCGAAGGGGAAGGCGATGCAGCGTCGGCGTAGCGAAGTGGTCGAGCGGACGTTCGCGCACATTTGCGAGACGGGCGGATCGCGGCGGAGTCATCTTCGCGGCTTGGAGAATGTGACCAAGCGTTATCTGATCGCGGCGGCGGCGCACAATCTGGGTCGAATCCTTCGCCGGCTGACGGGAATTGGCAAACCGAGGGCCTTGCAGGGTGGCGGCGGCCGTGCGGCGGATCTGGAGCGAATGCTGGCCGCATGATTCGAGGAGGCGTCGAGGAGGCATGCGGACAGACAATGACTGTCTGTAAAAATGACGGCGCGCAGATGGCGCAAAAACGACATACTTCAACGGGCTGCTAGCTGCACCAGAAGTTGGTTCGCCAACTGGTGGACTCGGGGAGTTTGACTTGTCCGGGTTCGAGTAGCCTGGACACACCAGGGGCGTGAGCCCCTGGTTGCAAATAGCCAGGGGCGTGAGCCCCTGGTTGCAGACGCAATCGCTATTCATTCGTCGGAGACCCAACGGGGCGATCGATTGATCCCGCATGGCATCGGTGTGTCGCCCCCTTCGGGGCTCCACGGAGTAGACGCCTACCAGGGGCGTAAGCCCCTGGCTATTTTCGGTGGCCCCTTCGGGGCTCAGGAGCACCGACGCAAATTGTTTAACGCGGCACTGGATGGCCTCCAAAACCTAAAGTAAGTGCCATTGGGCAAGAATGCCTGCGCCACCAAGGAGACAGCCTGCATCCTGTCAGGCCTTCGGCAATTCCCATCCCTTGCGGTAATCGCGGCCGAGGTATTGCACGGCTTCCGGAACGGTGGTCGTTCCCATGGCGTCCCAGGTGATCTCCTTGCCGCAGCGATAGGCCACGTTGCCGAGCAGCACCGCCTCGGCCAGGAGCCCGGAGTAGGCGAAGTTGCAGGTGGTGCGGCCGCCGGTCTTGATCGCCTCCGTCCATTCCTTGTGGTGGCCGATGGACGCAGGAATTGACTTCGGCGGGGCCGTGAAGCTCTTGGCGAACGGTTCGGGCAAGAGCCGCAGCTTGCCGTAATCCGCCAGCAGTTGCCCCTTGCTGCCCACGAAGAGCACGCCCGAACCGAAGCCGGCATAAGTCGTCTTGCCGTCCAGGGACGGACCATTGACGCCGTGATACCAGGTCAGGTGCACCGCGGAGCGATCCTTGCCGGCCGGGAACTTGTAATCGACCTGCATGATGTCGGGGACGGTGTTATCGCCCTCGTAGGTTTTCTTGCCGGTCGCGGCGACGCTCGTGGGGCTCGTGAGGTTGAGTGCCCAGAAAGGAAGGTCCATGAAGTGGCAGCCGAAATCGGCGAGCATGCCGCCGCCGAATTCCCACCAGTAACGCCAGTGATAATGCGGCCACGCTTTTGGCGGCTGGGCGTGCTTCGCTTCGAAGAAGGCATCGCGCGAGGGCCCCAGCCACAGGTCGATGTCGAACTTCGCCGAGGGTTTCGTGCCGAGCTTCTTTCCCGGCGGGGGCTTGCCGTTCATCCAGACATGCACTCGCTCCACCGGCCCGAGCAGCCCGGATCGCACGATCTCCACGGCGCGGCGATAATTGTCCCCGGCGTGAATCTGCGTCCCCATTTGCGTGACGAGCTTGCGATCGATGGCCAGTTTCCGCAGCAGCCGCACTTCGTTCACGGAGTACGCGAGCGGCTTCTCACAATAGACGGGTTTTCCCGCGGTCATGGCCAGACTGGCCGGCAGGCAGTGCGAATGGTCCGGCGTGCTCACGACCACGGCGTCGATCTGCTTGTCGAACTTGTCGAAGAACTTGCGGTAATCCGTGAAGCCGAGGGCGCTCGGGAACTGGGCTCTGGCGCGGTCGAGGCGGTCGCCATCCACGTCGCACAGGGCGGCGATGTTCTCGTGTTTGACGCCGGCGAGGTTGGCGGCCCCGCGATCGGCGACGCCGATGACCGCGATGTTCAGCTTGTCGTTGGCGCCTCGGGCGCGGAGGAACATCGGCGCGCCGACAGCGGCAACGGAAGCCGCGAGAAATCGCCGCCGCGTATGACGAGTATGCATGGGAAGGCCCCAAAGTCTTATGATTAGCCGCGACCCAACGGGGAGCGCGGAACTATACGTCGTTCAAGAGCTTGCCGGTTTTCGTCGTCTCTCGCCATCAAATGTCTTCCGCCATCAAGCCTTCCTGCGCCGAATGACGGATTCTGTGAATCCGCACGATCTCGCCGTCGATCCGAAAGAAGATGCGGTAAACGTTCCTCCAGTACCGGAAAAGATATTCGCGAAGCTGATGCTGCTCCAGTTCAGGATCATCGACTTGAGGCCACATCTCAGGCGTCGATTCCAACTTGGAGAGCCGCTTGAACAGTGCATCGCGCCACCTCTCGGCTGAAATAACACCGGATCGCCGCTTCACGAACGCGAACAAAACATCGACATCCGTGTAGGCTCTGCGGGTCAATTGGACGCGATGCGACACGCCTCACTCCGGGGAAAGCGGGTTGAGATCATGTTTGCGGGACAGTATTTCGAATGCTTCGCGGAGCGGAAAGCCGACTTCGCCGCTCTCCACGGATTCCAGCGACTCGCGAAGGATCGCCAGTTCCGTTTCGCGGTCGTAAGGCGCCATCGGGTGATCCGCGGGGAGTTCCTCGATCAGTTCCAGGTTCACGCGCGCTCCTTCGGGAAGCCGCGTCCCGGGATCGAGAATTACTGCGCCATTCACCACCGTGCCTGTAATCATCGTCGCCTCCCTTTTGGCTCTCAACTTAGTTTAGCCGTGGCGGTTCGCCGCGTCAGTACCCATAATCACATCAACACACCCGGAGACACTCCATGGCCATCGAACCGCTCGCCATCGGCGTTTGCAGCTGGTCGCTCCAAGTGAAGAACGTGCCGGAACTGAAAGCATTCATGGACCGACTCGGCATCGACGTGGTGCAAATTGCCTGCGGCGACCCGCATCACGCTTCCTGGGACGAAGGCGAATCCATGCCAGCCGCCGCCAGGGCCGCCGGCTTCCGCATTAGCGGCGCGATGCTCGGCTTCCCCGGCGAAGATTACACTTCCCCGGCCACCATCGAGAAGACCGGCGGCTTCGGCGATCCCGCCACCCGCGGCGAACGCCTCGAACGCCTCCAGTGGGCCCTCGCCCGCACTCAACAACTCGGCCTGACGGACCTCATGCTCCACGCCGGGTTCATCCCGGAAGTCGGCAGTGCCGCCCGCAAGCCGTTCCTCGACACGTTGACCAAGGTCGCGGAACTCGGCCAAGCCGCCGGCATCACCGTGTCGTTCGAGACCGGCCAGGAAACGGCGGCCCTGTTGCGCCGCACCCTGGACGACCTCAAATGCCCGAATCTGAAAGTGAACTTCGACCCGGCCAACATGCTGCTTTACGACAAGGACGATCCGCTGAAGGTGCTCGAGCTGCTGGCCCCGGATATCCGCAGCGTGCACGTTAAAGACGGCAATCGGCCGCCGCGGCCCGGCGTCTGGGGCGACGAAGTTCCGCTCGGCCGCGGCCAGACCAATACCAAAGGATTCATCAAGGCGCTCAAGCGGATTGGCTATCGCGGCGCCCTGTGCATCGAGCGCGAGGTGGGAACGCAAGAGGAACGCTTCCAGGACATCGAGCACGGCGTGCGCTTCTTGCGCGAATGCGTGGCGGAAGCGTGACATTCTTTTCCCGGTGGCACCGGCTTCCAGCCGGTGTTGTCTTTACTCGCACCGGCTGGAAGCCGGTGCCACCCCGATTTTCTTGCGCGAATGCGTGGAAGAACCGTGATCGTAGCGCTCGGCTACGCCTCGTGGCGAATCAAGTACCCTTTCCGGGAACCCACAGCACGTCGCGCTTGCCGTTGTCGTTCGCGCAGCGGGCCATGACGAAGAACAAATCCGAGAGCCGGTTCAAATAGATCACCACTTGTGGGTTCAACGGTTCGACGCGGCCGAGCGTCACGACCGCTCGCTCGGCGCGTCGGCACACCGTACGGGCCAGATGCAACCACGCCGAGGGCACAGAACCGCCCGGCAACACAAAGCTGCGAAGTTCCGCCAATCCTTCGTTTAACCGGTCGATGGCTTTCTCCAGTCGCTCCACTTGAACGGCCGTCACACGGAGCGATTTCCCATCGGCCTCGCCTTCCACGATCGGAATGCACAGATCGCCGCCGACATCGAAGAGATCGTTCTGAATGCCCTGAAGCAGAGCGATTTCCGCGAAGCCAGGAGAGGCCGCGAGCGCCACACCAATCACGGCATTGAGTTCGTCCACCTGACCGTAAGCCTCGACGCGCGGCGAATCCTTGGCAACGCGGGAACCGTCGCCGAGACCGGTTTCGCCGCCATCGCCGGACTTCGTGTAAATGCGCGAAAGGTAGACCATACGCGGTTCTCCGGGTTCCTTACCTTACCCAAATTGTCACGAGGTGTTCCGAACCTGGGAAGCATTCCCGCGCCAACGGAAGAAGTTTCAACTTGGAATAAACTCCGCTTGCGTCAAGGTCGATACATCCAGCAATCACGGACGAACCGGGTCCGCTTGGGGGAGTGGAGTATGTCCTGGCTTCGACGCAAGATCATGTTGCTGGCCATCGCGGCGGGGTTGCCGGCGCTGGGAACGGGGTGCCACCTCCTGAACATGGGCTTCCTCACGCCGGTGCCGGTGCAGCCGTGGGTGGCGGAGCGGATGCAGGACAAGTACGAACACAAGAACGACGGCCGGGCGCCGATCATGCCGCCGATCCGCGACGGCTTCCCGCCGCCGATCTGCGAAGACCCGCCCAGCGACGGCGAAGTGCTCCGGGCCATGCCCCGCGTGCCCCGCGGCGTGCCTTACGTCTACGAGACTTATCGCGACGACGTCGTCATCGTGAAGAACCGCCTCGTGGACAAGATCGATCCGCCGCGGCAATTCCCGCTCGTCGGCCAGGCCCAACTGCACCACTGCCACTGGGAATGCATCATTTACTACACGGAGATCGTGGAATCCGACTATCCGTTCCCGTGCAAGATCAAGAAGCAGCGGACGCAGGTTCTGTACATCGACAAAGATCACTTGCACTTGTATGTCGGCCCCGATCCGGAAGTGCAGCGGCAAGTGACCCAGGACCTGACCAAGTATTGATCGGCGAACTGATTTTCCGAGCCGCGGCCGTGAGGGAACGATCTTCGCCCCAAACGGTCGCGGCTCAGTTTTGATAGCGAGCCTTGCCGAATCCGAGTGCGGGATAGAAGACGAATCCCAACAGCAGCAAGCCGAGCCCGTAAGCCTCGCTGCGGCCGAAGCGCTTGGCCACTTCCACGTTCACCAGGAACGCCGCGATGATCTGAACGGGCGGGATCAGCACCAGCACGAACCAGAGCCGGCTAAGCCGGGCGACGTACACCACCAACACGTAGATGTTGTAAAGCGGCACCAGAGCGACCCAGCCGGGCAACCCCGCCTTGCGGAACACCCACACCCAGCCGAGCAGGGCGCCCGGCACCGTGATCGCGAACCAGATCGCCACATAGATGAAGAAGTTATCCATCGCTCGATCGTTCCAGGTGGATGCTGCCTGACATGATACGGCGCACAGCGAGTATCACCGACGATTCTTGGGTGGCACCGGCTTCCAGCCGGTGGAAGCTAAAGCAGACCGGCTGGAAGCCGGTGCCACCCAGTAGCGTCACTTCGTGTACTTGTCGAACCAGTCCGCCAGGGTTGGCACGTCGCGGTCCATGCCGGCCCAACCGTGGGCCAGGCCCTTCTTCACGACCAGTTCGCACGGCACCCCTGCCTCCTTGTACTTCGCGATGATCAGTTCCGCCTGCTGAATGGGCACGAGTTTGTCGGCGTCGCCGTGAATGATCAGTGCCGGCGCCGAGTCCTTGCTGACGTGGTACACCGGCGAGATTGCTTTGCCGATCTTCTTGCGCATCTCCTCATCCTCGATGACCACGAGCTTGTTGGTTTCCTTGTCGCGCTGCGTGAAATCGAAGGGCGGGCGGAAGTTCTTCAGCGTGCCGCCGCCAAGGGCGACGCGCCCCGCCTCGCCATAATTGAGGAAGTCGGTTGGCGGGAAGAAGCACGCCACGGCGGCAACCTTCGACGATTCTCGTTCGACGGGGTCGGCGGCCTTCGGGTTGCCGGCCTTGAAGGCGTTCCCCTGCATCAGGGAAAGATGCCCGCCGGCCGAGCCGCCGGCGATGCCGAGCTTGTCCGGATCGACGCCGTAATCCTTGGCGTGGTGGCGAATATAGCGGACGGCTCGATGCATGTCGTCGAGCACTTCGGGGATGGCGAACTTGGGCTGGCTGCCGTGAACGACGGCGAAAACGGTGTAGCCGCGATCGACGAGCAGGCGGCACATGCCGACGGGGACGCCCTGTTTGGAAGAGAACCAGCCGCCGCTGACGCAGTAAATGATGCCGCGGCCGTTGGCGTTCTGCTTCGGCGCGAAGACGTCCATGGTCATGGCGAGGCCGAACTTGCGGCCGTAAATCACGTCTTCCTTACGGGTGAAATCGGCTTTCGGTTGGGCTTCGGCCCGCGGCAAGAGCGGCAATGCCAAGGCGCCAGTCAACGCGGCCAACGCCGCGCATGCACTCATTCGCGACAGCATGAGAGACCCCTCGTGGAAGGAAAGAAGAGTCCCGATGATACCAGAGCCCGCGGCGCCAGCAAGTGCCCGGGTTCGTTGGCGACGCTCGCAGCCACTGCAAGCGATGGCCGCGACATCATAACTTAAGCAGCAGTTCGCCGCCGACTTCCCATCACGAAAGAACCGCCGTGGCCGACGAATCCCAAGACTTGGCCGAAGTTCGCGCCGAGAAACTCCGCCAGATCGAGGCGCTCGGAATCGACCCGTGGGGCCATCGCTTCGACGACACCCAGCCGATCGGGACAATCCGACAACTTCCCGCCGAGTCCTTCAGCGATGCCGCCGCCGGGCCGAAGGTCCGCAGTGCCGGCCGCGTCGTTCGCTACCGCACCGGCGGCAAACTCCTCTTCCTCGAGATCTGGGATCAGACCGGCCGCGTCCAACTGATGCTCCGCGTCAACAAGCTCACCGAAACCGAATGGAAACTCGCCCAGTTTCTCGACCTCGGCGACCTGATCGGCGTCGAAGGGGAATTCGGCAAGACCAAGACCGGAGAACTGACGATCCAGGTCGAAAAGCTGACGTTTCTTGCCAAGTCGCTGGAACCGCATCCGAAGGATGTCTTCGGCATGGGCGATATGGAATATCG
>DATNBQ010000179.1:0-6202 GCA_035571955.1 Urbifossiella sp.
ATGTATAATGCAGCAGTCGGCGCGGGTTATCCCGGAAGGATGTTCGAAGTGGCGGGCCCGGTCTCGGCGGCCACCGCGTGGTGGGTATTGTCCGCTGCCGCGATCGGCTTCACGCTCATCGGCATGATGCTCTTTTCCCGATCGGAGTATCGGGACGACTTGTGAGGGACGCGATGGCAGCGATTCTTCCGACGGACGAGGTGGCGGAACCGCCGCTTCATGGCTTTCGCGGCGACCTTCCAGGCGAGCGGGCCAGGCAGCCGCGCGGGCTGACCATTGCCATCAGCCGCGAAGCCGGCGCCCGCGGCACCACCATCGCCCACAAGGTCGGCGAATTGCTCGGCTGGCCCGTCTTCGACCAAGAAATGCTCGACCAACTGCTGGTGAACGAAGCGGGGCGGGAACAACTCGTTTCCGAACTGCCTGACGGTTCTCAGGCGTGGATCGACGAGGAATGCGAGAAGTGGAATCGCGGCCGGGCTGGAAAGCCCAACGCGGAGATGCGCGACGCGATTCGGCTCGTGCTGGCGGTGGCGGCGCGCGGCGAAGCCGTGATCGTCGGCCGCGGCGCCGGTTTCTTCCTTCCCATTGAAACCACCCTGCATGTGCGGATTGTCGCCCCGTTCGATGCCCGCGTGCACTACTTATCTCAGTCGATGCGATTGGCGCGCGATGAAGCGGCGGTGGAAGTGCGAACGCGGGACGAGCGCCGCGCCAATTACCTCCATCGCACCTTGCTCCGCGAACCGGGCGACCCCACCGGCTACGATCTCGTGGCGAACTCCACGCGCCTGGGCGTCGAAGGAACCGTGCAACTGATCAGGAGCGCCATCCGCACCAAACAGCAGTTCGCGGAGATGGCCGAGCCCCCGGCCGCTGCCGGCCTCGACGACTTCGCCGCCTAACGGCGATATACTGGCAGCATGGCAGGCAACACTTTTGGCAAGCTCTTCCGCGTCACCACCGCCGGCGTCAGCCACGGGCCGGGCTACCTGTGCATCATCGACGGTTGCCCGGCCGGCCTCGAACTCGCGGTCGAAGATCTGCTTCCGGATCTGCGCCGCCGCCGACCGGGGCAGTCCAAACTGACCACGCAGCGCGACGAGCCCGATACGCCGGAAATCTGGTCCGGCATCTTCGAAGGGAAAACCGACGGCACGCCCATCGGCTTCCTCTTTCGCAACACCGATCAACGCAGCACCGATTACGGCGACATCCAGGACAAGTATCGCCCCGGCCACGCCGACTTCACGTTCGACGCCAAGTTCGGCTTTCGCGATCACCGGGGCGGCGGTCGTTCGAGTGCCCGAGAAACGGTGTGCCGCGTCGCGGCCGGCGCCGTGGCCAAGAAACTGCTGGCCCGCTCCGGTATTGGCGTTCTTGGCTACGTGACCCGCGTCGGCGATGTGACCGCCGAGATTGCCGATCCGTCGGCCGTAACCTTGGAACAAGTGGAAGCGAATCCCGTGCGCTGCCCGGACCCGGATGCCGCCCGGCGCATGGAAGAACGGATCGATGCCGTTCGCAAGGACCGCGATTCGGTGGGAGGAATATGCGAACTGGCGGCAATCGGCGTGCCGCCGGGGCTCGGCGAACCGATCTTCGACAAGCTCAAGGCCGACCTGGGAAAGGCCTTGTTATCGCTTCCCGCGGTGCTCGGCTTCGAATACGGAGCCGGGTTCGCGGTCGCCGGCATGCGCGGGAGCGAGAATAACGATGCATTCGTTCCGGGAATCCGCACGGCGAGCAATCGCCACGGCGGAATGCTCGGTGGGATTTCTTCCGGCATGCCGATTATTTGCCGCGTCGCCATCAAGCCGACGAGTTCCATCCCGCGGCCGCAGCAGACCGTGACCAAGGCCGGCGAACCGACCGAGATTCTGGTCAAGGGGCGACACGATCCGTGCTTGTTGCCGCGCTTCGTGCCGATGGGCGAGGCAATGATGGCGCTGGTGCTGGTGGATCACCTACTGCGCGCGAAATGTTCGAAACTGTGAAGCTTTCTTGGCGGCACAGGCATTCTTCCCTGTGCTCATAAAGCTTGCACAGGCAGGAATGCCTGTGCCACCAGGAATAGCAAGCCCACCCGTGGCAAAGGGGTCGGCTTATGCATTAGCGATTGGTCAAATCCACGGTCAGTTGCTCGCCGGCCCGGAAGGTCACTCTCTGCGTCACCGATTCGGGCAGGCCGTTCCGCACCACTTCGACCTTGAACTGATAGGCGAACTCGCGGCCGGCCGGCAGCGGCGGCGTCGTGAAGCGGCGGACCGGTTCCGTCGACAGGTTCTTGCGATCATCCACGTACAACGAAGCACCGGCCGGCACCGTCACGGTAATCGAGGCCGGCAGCGTCGGAGCTGCAACCGGCGCAACGGAAGGAATCGATACCGGCACAATGGGCGCTACGGCCGGTACGGGTTGGATCGGTGCGATCGGAGCAATCGGGGCCGCCGGCTTCGCTTGCACGGTCTTCGTCAACGACACGGCCGCCGCGGTCACCGCCGCCACGGCATCGCTCCTGTTCACCGGGGCATCGCTTCCCGCCGGGGTCGGCTTCGTTGCCGTCAGGTCGGCGAATTCGACCATCGACGTGTTGCCGGGCCGCACCGCGATTTTCTTGCTCACCGTCACGACTTCGCCGTTCCGTTCGTACTCCGCCGAGAACTTGTAAGTGAATTCCCTTCCCGCCGGAAGCTCGGGCGTGATGAACTTGCGTTCCGTTCCGGTCATTTTCAGGGCTGTGCCGTCGGCATAAAGCACGGCGTCGGCGGGCAGGCGGACGATCACAGTCGCGCGGCTCGCGAGGTTCTGGCTCGCAGCGGTGGCTGTGAAGCTGGCCGGCCGCGGGCCGAAGCTCGTGCGTTCGGGCACCACGCTCGGCGCCGCTTCCGGCGGAGCATAGGGAATGCTCGGCGGCGGCACGTTAAAGCCCGGCAGGCTGGGATAGCTCGGATACGCTTCGAAGCCCGGGGAGGGGATCGTCGCCATCGACCCGCCGAAGCAGGAGTAGCCGCCGCTGTAGCTCGGAATGGCGGCGAACGATCCTCCCCCGCAGCATCCGCCACAGCACCCGCCGCCGCAACAACTGGTCGGTTGGAACAAGCTGCGAAGGCGTTCTCCGGAGAAGAGCCCACTGCCCCCGCAACATCCGCCACAGCAACTTCCCCCGCAGCAGTTGTTGGTCGCGTACGAGGAAGAGCCGCAGCAGCCGGTGCAACTGTAGCGAGCCGCGCCGCTGCATCCGTTGCAGCCGCTGCACCCGGAGCAATTGCCGCTGAACAGGTCGCGGAAGAAGCCGTTGAACTCCGGAGCGGCCGGCGTCGCGCTCATCGCGGACATCAGGACGAGACTGTACATCGCGGAAACCCATCTGGGGAATATGGGAGGACTGGAAGCCCTGTAATGGAAGGATAAAAGCGCTGGGTCGTGCGGTCAAAACGACTTGAACGAAACTCGGAGAACTTTTACAAGGCGCGAGGTCGGCTCCCGTGCATCAGGTGAATTGGCTATAATCCGCACATTCGGCCCTGGCAATTGAACCACAGAGGCACAGAGACACAGAGACACAGAGAAGAGGAGAATGGAATAAGAGATGAACGAATCCCGCGATCCATTGACGGAACTGGTTATCGGGGCAGCTATCGAGGTCCATCGAATTATGGGACCGGGGCTGTTGGAATCCGTTTATCAGCAATGCATGGAAGAGGAACTTCGACTCCGGGAATGTCCCGTCGAAGGACAATACCGAGTTCCACTTCAATACAAAGGCCTTCCCCTCGGCGACGACCTGAAGATCGATCTGTTCTTCCCGGATCGTTTAGTCGTGGAGCTGAAGGCTGTCGAGAGACTGCATCCCGTTCACGAAGCACAACTGTTGACCTACTTGCGATTGAGCCAAGTCCATGTCGGGCTACTCATCAATTTCAACGTTCCCACTTTAGTGAGCGGATTGAAGCGAATGGTTGTATAGTCCTTGTTTTCTCTGTGTCTCTGTGCCTCTGTGGTTCAATCGAGATCTTCCTATGCCGCGTCGCAATCTGGCCTGGTTACTTACCATTCCCGCCTTGGTGCTGCTGGGGCTGGCCATTAGCTACAGCGCTCCGGCGCCGGATAGCGATTACCGCCTCGTCCGCCAGGTCGTCGACGTCCTCGCCCAGGTGGACGAGAACTACTACCGCGAACTCAGCGACGACGATCGCCAGAAACTCGTCGAGGCCATGATCAATGGCGGTCTCCACGAACTCGATCCCCATTCCGAATACTTTAACCAGAAGAAACTCGAAGAGTTCAAGCAGAGCAGCGAGGGAAGTTTCGGCGGCGTCGGCATCATTCTCGAGGTCGATCCGGCGACCCATCAACTTCAAGTTCGCAATCCGATGCCCGGCACCCCGGCTTACGATAAAGGCGTTCTGGCCGACGATTTCATCGTCAAGATCAACGGCAAACCGTTCCCGCCCTTGGCCGAGAACTTCGCCGACCCCAGCGAAAAGGCGAAGGCCGAGCGGGCCGCCATCGAAAGCGCCAAGACGCAGATTACCGGGCAACTCGGGACCGAAGTGACGCTGACCCTTCGCCGCGCGGGGCGCATCCCCGCCGAGTTCGACGTCGGCTTAACCCGGTCGCAAATTCAATTGCACCCCGTGGCGGGCGTTCGCCGCCTCAAGGACGATCCTTCGAAATGGGACTGGTTCGTCGATCCGCAAGACAAGATCGCTTACGTGCGGCTCAAGGACACATTCAACGACCTGACTTCGAAGGAGTTGCGAGCGGCGGTGCAAGAGATCGAGGCGGCCGGCGGCCGCGGCTTGATCCTCGACCTCCGCGATAACCCCGGCGGGTTGCTCAGCGAAGCGATCAGTGTCGCCAATGTGTTTCTTCCCGGCGGCGACAAGATCGTCAGCACGCGCGACCGTCACGGCAGTGAACGCACGCTTTCCGCGAAGAAAGAGGACTCGCTGTTTCTGCCGACGGCGGACAATCCTCGGCCGATGGCCGTGCTCATCAACCGGCACAGCGCCAGCGCGAGCGAAATCGTTGCCGCGGCCCTACAGGACCATCAGCGGGCCGTGGTGGTCGGCGAACGCTCGTTCGGCAAGGGGAGCGTGCAGAAATTGCTTTACCTGAACCCCGAGCATACCGCGGCGATGAAGTTGACCACCGAGACCTACTGGCGGCCGAGCGGCAAGAACATCCACCGCCGTCCGGATTCCAAGGAATCGGATGACTGGGGAGTGCGGCCGAACCCTGGAATGGAAGTGCCGACGACAGAAGCGGAGCGGCTCCGACTTGCGTTCGAGATGATGAAGCGCGATTATGTGCCGGGCAAGCCGGGTTTCGTGGGTCCGAACCCGCCGCCGCTGCCAATCCCCAAGGACTCGGACGGCAAGCCAATCATTGATGAGAGCAAGCCGTTCGTGGATCGCGTTCTGCAAAAAGCCATCGAGGCATTGCGATCGAAGAAATGAGGGCAGCTCGCCGTTCATGAGAGAAACTCCGCTGGATTTCATTTTTACTTCATTTTTTTCTTGACGACCATCACTCTTCAAGCTTATCCTCACACATTAGTGAGAGATTCGCTCATTAGTGAGAAACTTGGCGATTAATGAATTATCGATTCATTAATGCCGAAACCTCTCTTTAATCAAGCACTCTCAATTCGGTACCGGAAGCCGCCCGTAGGGATTGATCCTTCTCGCGACGGATCGGCCCGACTCGCAACGGGCGGCGCGGAGTTCAGATCGCAGTTCGGGCCATGCGGCGCCCCCGAGCGCCTTTATTCTTTGCTTCTTTAACCCGAGGTGTTCTGATGAGATCTCCCTTCTCTCGCCCTCACCGGCTCGCGTTCACGCTGATTGAACTCCTGGTCGTGATCGCCATCATCGCGATTCTCATTGGCCTGCTTCTCCCGGCGGTGCAGAAAGTGCGCGAGGCGGCGGCTCGCTCGCAGTGCATCAACAACCTCAAACAGATGGGCCTCGCGATTCAAAACCACCACGACACGATCGGCTACCTCCCCTGCGGCGGCACCAACGCCTTCCCCAATGCCGCCGGGGCGCAACCCGCCATCGGCCAGAAGCAGAACGCGGGCTGGGCCTACCAGATCCTGCCGTTCATGGAGCAGAATGCTGTTTGGCTGCAGGTCGGCAATGCCAAACAGTTCCCCATCAAAAACTACTTCTGCCCATCGCGGCGCGGCCCGATC
>DATNBQ010000180.1:0-3494 GCA_035571955.1 Urbifossiella sp.
GAGCCGCTTCGCTGCTGCTAGCGGCGTACAGCTTGTCCTTGCCGCATACCCCGCCGCGGCCGGCATCGGGCGCCGATTCCCTCGCCTGGCTCAAGGCCATGAAGCTGCTCAAGCACCCCTTCGTGGCCGTGCTTTTCCTCGTCACCTTCATCGACGCCGCCGTTCATCAGAGCTTCTTCTTCTGGACGTTCACGTTCCTCGGGCCGAAGGGAGATGGCGGCGTGGTGGACATTCCCGCGAACTGGGTCGGGCCGGTTATGAAGATCGGGCAAATCGCCGAGATCGTCACCATGCTCTTCCTTGGCTTCGTTCTCAAGCGACTCGGCTGGCGAATGACCATGACCATCGGCGTACTCGGCCACGCCGCCCGCTTCGCCGTCTTTGCCTTCTTCCCCGAACAGGTTCCCGCCATTCTCGTGAACGTCGTCCACGGTATCTGCTACGCCTTCTTCTTCGCCACGGTCTACATCTTCGTGGACGAGTTCTTCCCGAAGGACGTTCGCAGCAGCGCCCAGGGCCTGTTCAACGTTCTGATTCTCGGGATTGGGCCGTTCGCCGCGAACTTCGCCTGCGGCAAATTGAAGGACACGTATGCCGCGGGCAAGTCAGTCGACTACTCCATCGTCTTCCAGTTCTCGATGTTCGCGGCACTGATTGGGGCGGTCTTGCTGGTGGTGTTCTTCCATCCGCCAAGCAACCAGGCCGCGCTGCCTCCGCACGCCACACCGGAGGAAGAATCGCCGCCAACGGCGTGATCGCTAGCATGCCCCGAAGCCGGATGGCATGCCGCGGTTCGCATGGGTGGTGAAGGGAATCGTCGGCCGGGATCAACTCATCATTCCGTGGTGCCGATTGTTCGAGAGGCTTTCACTCCTCGCGAACTCGCACCATGCATACGCCCCAGTTGCCCGGGTTCCAACTTGTCCGCAAGCTCGGCGGCGGGCGCAGCTTCCGCGTCTGGGAAGCGGCCGCCGAGGGGGCACAAGAATCCGTTGCCGTCAAGTTTCCGCGCCGAAGTGCTCTCGAAAAAGCATCAACCATCATCCTGCTTCGCCGCGAGGCCCGCGCCGCCCGGCTCGTTCAGCATCCCCGACTCATCCGCGTGCTCGAATCGAACTTCGACGGCGACTTGCCGTTCCTCGTCATGGAGTACATGCCGGGCGAATCGCTGAAGGATCGCCTGGGGCGGTTCGGCCGGCTGAGCATTCGCCGGGCTATCTGGATCGCGCGGCAAATCGCCGAGGGGCTGGCGGCGATGCACCGCGTCGGCCTCGTTCACGCCGACATCAAGCCCGGCAACGTGCTGCTGAGTCCACGGACGGAAGTGAAGCTGATCGACATGGGGTTTGCCCATCGCCGCGGCGAGAATCAGAAGTTAGTGGACGCGGGGTTCACGATCGGCACGGCGAATTACCTGGCCCCGGAGTTGTGCGTGCAGCCGGTGCGCGAGGGGCCGCCGGCGGATCTGTTCGCGCTCGGGGCCACGCTCTTCGAATGCCTGACCGGCAAGGTGCCGTATCCCGCCGAGACGGCTCAGGATGCGATTCGCTTGCGGAAGCGGCGGCGAGCGCTCGACCTGACGGATTTTCGCGGCAACTGGCCCGAGTGCGTGGTCCGCGCGGTGCGGTCGCTCCTGGCTCGCGAGCCCTACGAACGGCCGACCGCGGCAGCCGCAGTCCGCGAGTTGGTCCGGATTGAGGTCGACCTCATGTCGCGCAAGCCGGCGCCGACGCCCGCCGGCCGCTCGCTGAGCCTTTTCCCGCTCGGCCGGCTCTGGAAGTGAAGCCCTCGCGCCGCGCCAGGGCTTGTTTCACGCGCCGGGTTTCCGGGATCGTCGCGCCGGTCTCGGGATCGACCGCAAGGCAAGCCCCGCCGATAATGCGCGTGGCAATCGTGCCGCAGGCCGCCGCGTTGCCGCGCAGATGCGGTGCATCCAGAAGCCCGATTTCCACAGCCGTCGCGAGCACGTTGGGATCGGTGAAAGGATCGGTGTCGCCGCTTCCCAATAGCGCGATGGTATCGAGCAGCACTTCGGCATCCGCGAGCAGGTCCAGCTTGCGGCGGCGAACGCGCGGGTCGGCGGTCATGTCCGGCAAGCCGAGCAACACCTGCGAGATCGCTCCATCGGCAATGCGGCACGCTTCAATCAACTCGCTCGCAGTGGTCGCATGGTGCGCTTCGGTGTGGCCGACGATGTGGACGATGTGCGGCTTGAGTTGCATTTGCAAACAGACCGTCGCGGCGAGATGGCCGCGAGCCACGCTCGGGTCGGGCGGATATGACGTGAGGCCGCCGCGCGTTTCCCGCCACACGTGAAATCGCTCGTTTTGCAGCCTTTCCACCAGTTCGAGCTTCGCCAGCATCTTGCCGAGGTCCATGATCGGCGAAGTGCTCGGCGGATTGTTGAACATCAATTGCTGGACGTAATCGCGGACGCCGGAGGCCCGGGCGTTGTAAGCGGCGAGATACGCCGCCACCACCGCGACCGCGTCCGGAGCATCGCGCAGGCTCCAGTGGTGCGACTCGTTCATCTCCACGGGAATGCCCTGGGCGGCGTGCCACCGCATCAGGGCTTGCGTTTCCGGGATGGCGGTCCGTAGCGGCCGCGTGCTGCGGCCATCCAGTTGCGTGTACCAGAACAGCGGGATGGCGCACCAGGCATTGTTAATGGTCTGCGCGAGCATGGGGGCCCACTTCATGGTGTCGCGGGTGCCGCTGTAACAGCGGACGAGCGGGAAGTTTCCCAGCCGCGAATGCTCGTGGATGGCGACCAGATCGGCCTCGGTGCGGACGGGAACGCCGCCAGCGCCGTGAGCGAGCGGGTCCATTTCCGACGGCCGGAAGAAGTGTTCCTGGGCGTTTTGATCGGTTCCAATCGAGAGAACGTCGAGGCAGCCCGCCTGGGCGATTTCAACGACCCCTTGAATCGTCTCGGCGACCGTGGGGCGGCCGAAGTGATGGCGGATGAGTGGGTAGGGCGCCTTCCAGCGAATCCGTTCGACGAGCGTTTGCGGCGGCGGCGCCTGATGGCCGGCCCCAGCTTGTTCGCCGCGCAGGAACGCGACCACGGCTTGCTTCGACGCGCCGCTGGCAAACGCCATCTGGAAGAGGCCGGTCTCGTGGGCAATGGCGACGCACGGCTCGGTGCCGCCGAACAGCCATGAACGGCCGCCCGCTGTTGTCGCGGCCTTCGCGGTGAGCTCGCCGAGCAGGCTCCGGCAGTTCTCCGGCGTCAGGCGGTATCCGACTGCCACCACGCCGGGATCGAGCGCGGCCACTTTCTCCAGCAGCGCATCGACGGAAATGGCCGGCCCCAGGCAGATCGTCTTGTAACCGAATTCTTCGGCAAGATTCAGGAAGTTGACGACGCCCGCCACATGGACGCAATCGCCGATCGCGGCCCCGACAATCAACCGATTATTCATGGTTTGCTCCCGACAGTAACCGAGAAGTGCGGAAACAAGGTCCGCGGGCTCATAGAAGGTTTGGAACCG
>DATNBQ010000181.1:0-7753 GCA_035571955.1 Urbifossiella sp.
GACCCGGCCACGCGGCCGAGCCTGGAAACGATTGGCCCCACGCCTCTCTTCCCATTGCCCTCAAAAACCGGTCCCGCGGAACCGGTTCGTTTCGTCAATGAAGCGGGAAAGTACGAACCGGGAGTGCTGGCGAAGGCCGAGCGCGACAAACTGCCGCCGGATGCCATCGCCATCGTGCAGCAACTATTGCTGTGGTTCCCGACCGATGCCCGTCTGCTGTGGCTTCTGGCCGAACTGTACGCGGCCGACGGCAAGTTCAAGGAAGCGGATACGATCACATACCAGTGCACGGCATCGCGCAACTATGCCCCGCGGCAACTTCTGGAGCACCGCGGGGCAATCGTCAAGGCACTTGCGGCCCAGGAGAAGCGAGCCGCCGAGCAGGCCAAGGCCGCTCTGCCCGCGGAACCGGAAGAGGAACCGATCAGCCTGCGGGCGATCTGGCTTTACTTCGCCGGAGTGATCGCGATTGCGACAGTGGCCCTGGTTCGCGGTTGGACGAAACGCGGCAAGGCCAACGGCGGTATGAATTGTTGCCGATAGCAATCAGAGCCGCGACCGTAAGGGAGCGGCCATCGGCAACCGCCCGCTCCCTCACGGTCGCGGCTCGAACATTTGGAATTCGCCTCGCGGCTACTGGCGGTCAGGAAGGTAATGACATGTAGCGGACCAGCCATTCTGACCCTCTCCCCGCTGGGGGGAGGGTGGTTTGCGGGCGCAGCGAGCAAACCGGGTGAGGGGCTGAATCTGTGAAACAAGACCCCTCACCCGCAATCTCGCTGGCGCGAGATTGCGGCCTCTCGCCAAGGGGAGAGGCGTGGGGCTGGTGGGCTTGATGTCTTTACTTTGATTGCTGTCAACAACCATGGATTCTCCCTGGCTGATCCTGAAGCAGGCGTCCGAAGCGGCCGCACAAGGTCGCCCCGAGGAAGCGCACCGACTGCTCGCCCCGCTGATCGAAGAAGGGTATCGCAAGGCGTGGCGGGTGGCACGCGAAGTGGTGGCTGCATACTGCCGAAGGGCCTCCCGGTCGCTCGATCGCGAGAACAACGCCGATGCGGCGTGGCGCGATCTGCTCGCTGCCGAGGCTCTGAACACCGGCGAAAAGTGCGTCGCCGACTTGCGAACCACGCTCACGAAGCTCGGAATGGTGCAGGCCAAAGCGGCACTGGAAGCGGGATCGCCGCTGGCGGCCATCGAGGCGCTCGGCCGCCTTCGCGAACGTGGTGTCCGCCATCCCGATTTGCGCCTCATCGAGGAGCCCGCCCAGGATTGGATCATTGCCGCGGAGAAAGCGGACCGCGGCGACTTCTTGACGGCAATCGCCGAGCTCGCGCGATTGCGGCCGCGATTGCCGTGCCCGCCGCGCGGCCTCGATCGCTTCCAAAGCGAAGTGGAAGCGCGGCACGAACGCTTTCGCGAGGCGGTCGGCCGGGCCCAGGAAGCTTCGGAAACGCGGCAGTGGCGGCAAGCCCTGGCAGCGGCGGAAGGGGCACTCGCCGCCGCCCCGGAGCACCGCGAAGCCCGCATCTTGCGCACCAAGGCCTGGCAAACAATTTATCCCGATACCGGCGAATACGTTCCTCCGGTGGAACGAAGCGGCCGTTCGGGCTTCCCCTCGAACTCGACCAACCTGACGGCGGGGTTCTCCGGCCGCGGATCGCCCGCTGAGGGAAACTCCGAACGGTCCGGCTTGCCGCGCCGCTTCCTCTTGTGGGTGGATGGCGTGGCCGGTTATCTCGTCTGCACCGGCACGCGCGTTACCTTTGGCCAGGCCGTGCTCGAAGGCGGCCCGATCGACGTGCCGCTCTTCGCCGATGTCTCGCGCGTTCACGCGGACATCAGCCGAGATGGCGAAGGGTACGTCGTCGAATCGGGCAAGGCCGCCCCCGTCAATGGCAAGGAAGTGGTGCGTTCCGTTCGCATCAACGGTAAGGATACGAGCCGTGCCGTGCTGGCCCCCGGCGACCGCGTTACCCTCGGCCCCACCTGCCAGTTCCTGTTCCAGAAGCCGGTTTCCGTGAGTTCCACGGCGCGGCTGGAACTCACGAGCGGCCACCGACTCATGCTGCCGGTGGAAGGCGTGCTGCTGATGGCCAACGAAGTAATCCTCGGCGCCGGCCCACAGGCGCACGTGCAGGTGCCGGATTTGCCGGGCAAGGTGCTGCTGTACCGTTCGAAGGAAGGGCTCGGCGTCCGTTATGCGGAAGGGAAGTTCAAGATCAACGATCAAGTCTGTTCCGAACGGGCGACTTTGAGTTTGCCGGCGACTTTCGAGTGCAGCGAACTGTCGTTCACACTGGAAGCTGTCGGCCCGCGGTTGGGGTAGCACTTCGAAGATCGTTACCGGCTTGTTGCGCACGAATCGGCCCGCCGAATCGTCTTATCTTCGTACGCTTCCCCGCAATTTCCGCCGTGGAATCGCGAATCGTCAGCTAGAGTTGCGGAACGCAGAACGCCCCCTATGAATCAGCTTCGCCAAAACCCGACGGATCGCCACGAACTGCTCATCGCAGTCGCCGAGTCCGATCTTCTGTCGGACCATCAACTTGCGAAGCTGAACGAGCTGGTGCCTGAAGCGGCCGGATCGGCACCTGAAGCGGCGGACGTTCTTGTCGGGGCTCAAATCCTCACTCGTTTCCAAGCGGATCGCTTGCTCGCCGGTCGAACCGACGGCTTCATTCTCGGCCCGCACGCCATCCAGGAACAGATCGGCAAGGGGTCGGTCGGCCGCGTTTACCGGGCCACGCACCGCTCCATGCACCGCAACGTGGCCATCAAGGTCTTCAGTGCCGACATCACCCGGACCGCCGCGACACGGCAGGCATTCCACCGCGAGGTGCGGGCCGCGGCTCGGCTCAACCATCCGAACATCGTCACGGCCTTCGACGCCAACGAAATCGGCGACCGCTTTTACCTCGTCATGGAATTCGTGGACGGGCCGACGGTGGACGAGATGGTGCGCAAGCGTGGGCCGCTGCCGTGGCCGGAAGCGTGCGAACTGGTGCGGCAAATCGCCGTCGGCTTGCAGCACGCCCACGAGCGCGGCATGGTCCACCGCGACATCAAGCCGGCCAATCTGCTCGTCGCCAAAGCATCGCCTTCGATGCCGGGTTGCGTGGTCAAGATCGCCGACTTCGGCATCGCCCGAATCGCGACTTCGGAAGCTCGGACGACGGCCACGGTGGTCGCGGGGCTCACCGGTACGCCAGATTACGTCGCCCCGGAACAGGCTTACAACCCGCATGCGGCCGATCACCGGGCCGACCTTTATTCCCTCGGCTGCGTTTTTTACTTCCTGCTCTGCGGTAAACCGCCTTTCCCCGGCGGCACGACTGCGGACAAGGTGCGGCGGCATCAGTTGGAACAACCGACGCCAATCGAGAAGCTGCGGGCCGATCTGCCGCCTCCGGTCGCGGAAATCGTAAATCGGCTTCTGGCCAAGGACCCGAATCAGCGGATCGCGACAGCGGCCGGCGTGGCGGCGCGACTGGATGGCCTCGCCGCATCGGCCGTGGTCCGCGAGGACGGCGGGCAGGTCAACTTCGAACTGCCGCCGGTGCAGCCCGGCCCCTATTCCTTCACCTCCGGCTACCTCACCGGCATGCATTCCGTCGCCGATCAGGCCACGGAAACGACCCCGTGGTCGCAACTCACCGACGAGATGCAAACGGAGGACGCGACCGATCCGGCGCAGGAAGCGACGCCGTTCCAGGCTCCGGTGAGCAGTAAGTCGGTCCGCGCCGCCCGGCGCCGCCGCGGTACTTCCCCGCTGATCGTCCTTTCCGTTTGCGGCGCGATCGTCGGCGCTTGCATTCTCGCGCTCGGCTATTTCATCCGCATGATGGGTTAAAGTGCACGACGGAGCTGCGACCGTGAGGGAGCGGTAGCCTTGCACGCGCTCCCTCACGGTCGCGGCTCGGATTACAGCGATGGCTGCTTGTCGGGGTGAAGGTAGATAAAGCTCTTGCCGAGGCGGCCGCCGTAGTTGCCCGCGGAGATCATCGCCAAATCCGGAACGTCGCGGGCCGCCGTAATGGCCGCCTGAGTCGCCGCCGCGATCGTTCGCAAATCGCTTCCGTTAATGATGATCTCTTGCACGCTGGCGACGCCGGCGGGAAGCTTCGAACGCTCGCCCAGTTCCTCGCGCAGCGTCGGGCAATACTCGGCGTACGTGCTGGCGATGGTGAACTTGTACTTGCTGCCGGCCTTGGAACCGCTGCCGGCAACGCCCCCCGGGAAGGGCAGAATCACGCCAGGAACCGCGGCCGCTGCCGCGGCGCCTTTCATGGCGGCATCGAGCGCCGCGTCGGCCCTCGCCCCGAAGAACCACAGGTTGCCGCCCATCAGGCCATCCGCCCAGCCGCAGCGCCGTTCGCATACGAACTCGCCGCTCAGGATCGGCACGACCCAGCAGCGGCGGCCGAACCGCTCGTCGCGATACTGGTGGCCGTCGCCGAAGTAGGCCAGTTTCCGGCCGAGCGGGAACCACGTTTCGCTTGCAGGCAGCGCGTTGAAGCAGGCCGCCGTCGGGCAGGTCAGCACGTTCTGGGATACGCGGACGAGCACCGAGCGTTCGAGCCGCTGTTCGCGGTCCTTGTGAAACCGCGGCACGTGAAACTGCACGACCACCCCCGGTCGGCCGTCCGGCGTCTCACTGGCATCGACGTAGCGATCGAGCCCCGCCTCGCAATCGCAGAGAATCGTGGAACTGGCATTCCCCGTGGCGGCGTTTACGGCCTTATCGAGCCAGTAGCGATCGCGGGCCGTGATCAGCACAGCCGCGTATATGCTGCGAAAGGCCTCGGCGTAAGTGTCGTCGATGATCGCCATTTTTTCACCAACGCTGAATTTTAAGAACTAACCACAGAGCCGCAGAGACACAGAGAAAATCCAGAGAATCTATCTCTTCCATTTTCTGCGGTTTTTTCTTCTCCGTGTCTCTGTGCCCCTGTGGTTAGTCCGCATTCCAAATTACTAAAGTGGGTTTCTTGCGAAGATCCATTCCTCGATCGGCTTGCCATCAACTAGATGTTCCTGGACGAAGCGCGGGATGCGTTCCGCCGTCAAGCCGGCGTACCACGTCCCTTCCGGGTAAACCACGACGATAGGTCCGCCGGTGCAAACGCGCAGGCATTGCACCTTGGTCCGATAGCAAGCGGCCGGCCCTTCGGATAACGACAGGTTTCGGTCCTTGAGTTCCTTCTTCAGCGCTTCCCACGCGGCTTGTCCCACTTCGGACGTACAGCAGGCGTCGCCGATGCACAGGAAGACGTGCCGGTGGAAGGCGCCGATCTTCAGCTTCGACGCGATCTCGGAAAGCTCGACGAGCGATTCGGCCATACTGCTATTATGGGAACTGCCGGAGGGCCGCGATGATTCCCTTGCCGCTTTTGCAGCAGCGCGAGATCGAGGCGGCGGCGCTCGCGCCGTTGGTTCGCACATTCGAGCGCGAAGTGGGCCGCGATCGCGCCCGCGCGATCCTGGCCGAAACCGTCGGCGAACTGGCCCGGCAAGCCGGTTGCGCCGCGGCCGCCGCCGTGGGCGGCAACGACCTGCCGCATTTGAAGCAGGCCATCGAATTGTGGAAGGCCGGCGGCGCCCTGGAACTCGAAGTGCTTCGCGACGACGGCGAACGCCTCGAGTTCAACGTCACCCGCTGCCGCTACGCCGAGATGTACCGGCGATTGGGATTAGAAGAACTTGGGCCGATCCTCTCGTGCGGCCGCGATGGAAAAATGATCGAGGGGTTCAACCCGGCCATCGGTTTCGCGCGAACGCAGACGCTGATGGAAGGCGCGACTCACTGCGACTTCCGGTACTGGGTTGAAGCGCGCTCCCCTTCGGGTCGCGGTTAATCTTTCGGGATTATCGGCTGGGTCCAGGCCACTTCCACGTCGCCCTTGGCGTATGGGTTCGGGTGCGGCTTCGTCGATGTCACCTTGGCGCGGACGTACAGTTCCTTGCCGGTGAATCGATAACTGGCCGAGGTTCCTGCCACTTCCGCCACCACGCGGCCGATCTCCGTCGAATAGACATTGGTCACGGGAAGCTGCTTGCCGTCGGCGTCGACCTGTTCGCGCGAATCGAGGTTGGCGTCCTTCATGGTGGCGATGAACTGCGTGCGATAACTCACGCCGGGTTCGGAGCGGATCGATAATTGAACCTCGTCGCCGACGCGGGCGATGCTGTCGAAGCGGACGCCGGTGGACGGGTAGAAATCGCCGGCCTCGATTCCCTTCACGATCGCCTCGGCGGTGGGATAGGGGGCCCGCACCATCACGAAGCCGCGGCCGGGGTTCACCTTGCCGACGCCCCATTCGTGATAGCCATGGGCGTCGTCGGTCGCCATGCCGTAAACGATCGGCAATTGATGCTTGCCGAGCCGCAGGGCCAGGGCAATGTCCCAGACGCGTTCGGTGGAAGCATGCAACTTGTCGCCGTAGTTGCGGACGCCGGGGTGACCGTTGAACACTTCGAAGTAATGGAGTTCGTCCGACAGCAGGAGTTCCTCGGCACGCACGCCCCAGCCGAAGTTCGGGTGATTGAGGAACGCGATCATCACCCGGCCGCTCTTCTTCCGCTGATCGGCGACTTGCCGCAGGTTGACCGTGATGGTTTCGAGCACGTCCTTGCCCGGAATCGGCTTGACGGCGTCGCGCAGGTTGATGCCGTTCATGTGAATCGGCCGCTTGGCGAACGACGTGGTGATCTCTTCCGCGGGAATCAGCAGGAACTTGCCCGGCACTTCGAGCAGGCTGCGAAACTCGGCGAGCGGCTTGAGCCGGACTTGCTTTTTGCCGGCCTGCTCGCGCGTTTCGACCCAGCGTTCGCCGAAGCGGCTCGAGTACTTGCTGAGGGCCCGCCGCCGCAATGGGGTCGAATCCGCCGGCACCCACTTCTCGCCTTCCGCAAGCAGGTTGTGATCCGTGAGCGCGAGGAAATCGTAGCCGTGCTGCTTGTACCAGTCGGCGATCATCTCGGGGAAGTCGTCGCCGTCGGACCAGAGCGTGTGCGTGTGGAGGTTCCCTTTCCAGTAGCGGGCCGGTGCGTCGGCGAGCGGCAAGGGCGGCGGCGAGGTGACGTCGCGCGGCGGCGGCGCGGTCGGTTGTTGCACCGCCACCGCCAGGGTTAACAGACACAACGTCGTCAGTATCGCGATCAAGCGCGGCATGGTGGGATCCCGGTTAGAGCGGAGCACGCCGCCATCACGTTTCCATTAACAATCGCAGCGGATCGCTGAACAACTGCGCCAATCGCGTGGTGAAGCGGGCGCCGTCGGCGCCGTCGATCACGCGGTGATCGTAGGTCAAACTCAAGGGGAGCATCAACCGCGGCACGATCTGGCCGTCCTTCACCACGGGTTGCAAGCTCGATCGCGACATGCCGAGGATGGCCACTTCCGGATGGTTCACGATGGGCGTGAAGCTGGTGCCGCCGATGCCGCCGAGGTTGGTGATCGTGAAGACGCCGCCGCGCATTTCGTCGATGGCCAACTTGCCGGCGCGGGCCTTCTCGGCAAGCGCGGACACTTCGCCCGCCAGGTCGCGGATGCTCTTCTTGTCCGCGTCGCGGATCACCGGGACCACGAGGCCGCGCTCGGTATCGACGGCGATGCCGATGTGGAAGTATTTCTTCACGATCAATTCGCCGGCGGCCATGTCGTAACTGGAGGCGAAGTGCGGGAACTCGCGGATGGCGGCGACGCAGGCCTTGATTGCCAGGATTGTCATGGTGATCTTTGGCGTTCCCT
>DATNBQ010000182.1:0-9149 GCA_035571955.1 Urbifossiella sp.
CTCGTCGTCACCTTGAACGCCAACGCGACCCCGGCCGCCGTGCAAGCTCTCATCCAGAGCATCACCTTCAAGACCGCCAATGGCGCGAATGTCATCGGCCCGCGCACGCTCAGCTTCGTCGTCACCGACGGCAGTATCGTCAATTCGACGAGCCCCGAGGCCGATCTCACCGTCAACGTCACCAGCAGTGCCGGCCCCAACGACGATTTCTACGAAACCAGCGAGGACGTGCCGCTCAACGTCTCGGTGACGAACGGCGTTCTGGCCAACGACCCGAACCCGGCTCAACTCGTCGTCAACACGAGTTCGCCGCTGTTCGTGCCGCCGACGCAAGGCACGCTCACGCTCAACTCGGACGGTTCGTTCCAGTACGTCCCGAACTCCAACACGAACGGCACGGACAAGTTCACCTACGCCTGGAAGAACACGATCACAGGGGCCACCGGAACGGCGGTCGTCACGATCACGATCGATCCGGTGAACGACCCGCCAACGGTAGCGCCGAGCCCGTTGCCGACCGTCACGGTCAATGAGGACGCGGGGACGCAATCGATCGCCGGTTTCGCAATCGCCGGGCCCGGCGGCGGTCCGGATGAAGCCAGCCAGACGCTCACCACGACGATTTCCGACGATAACAATGCCCTGTTCATCGTCCAACCGGCGATCGATGCTTCCGGCCGCTTGACCTTCACTCCGGCGCCGAATGCCAACGGCTCGGCCACCGTCACGCTCACCGTGAAGGACAGCGGCGGTACATTCACCAATCCGCTGGACAACGACACCACCGTGGTGACGTTCCAGATCGTGGTGAATCCGGTGAATGATCAGCCGTCGATCCAGGTGCAAGCGGCGCCGCCGACGGTTCTTGAAGATGCCGGTCCGCAAGTGGTGACCGGCCCCGGCTCCACGCCGTTCGTCACGTTCCAACCCGGCCCGGCCAGTGCCGTCGACGAGCAAGCGCAGACGCCGACGTACATCTTTACGCCGATCGGCAACGTGGCCCCGCAAAGCCCGACCGGCAAGCTCGAGTTCTCTGCCGGCCCGGCCATCGATGCCAACGGCAACCTCACTTACACCCCGGCCCCGAACAGCAACGGAACCGCGACCTTCATCCTTCAGGCCAACGACGGCGGCGGCACGGCCAACGGCGGCGTCGACCTCTCGGCCGCCCGCACCTTCGTCATCACTGTCACGCCGGTCAACGATCCGCCGACGGCCAACAATATCTCGACCGGCGTTCTTTGGAACAGCGGGCCGAACGTGCTGAACGTGATTACCCTCGGCAACGATTCCGGAGCCCCGGACGTGGGTGAAACTGTCGCGGTCGTCGCCGCATCGCAACCGACCAACGGCACGGTCGCCATTCAGCCGGGCGCGACGAGCGTCACTTACCAACCGAACCCGACCTTCGTGGGCACCGATACCTTCACCTACACGCTCAGCGATGGCCACGGCGGCGTTGCCTCGGCCACGGTCACGGTGGACGTGCATCGTTCGAATACACAGGCCGTCAACCTCGTTGCGATCGGTTCGGGCGTGGGCGGCAATGCCGAGGTGCGGATTTACGATTCGAAGACCGGCCAGTTCATGAACGGCTTTGCCGCCTTCGATCCGGCGTTCGAGGGCGGCATCAGCGTGGCGACGGGCGACGTCAACGGCGACGGCGTGCCGGACATCATCGTCGGCGCCGGCGCCGGGGGCGGCCCGCGCGTCGAAGTCATCGACGGAACCAAGCTCGGCCTCCTCCAGGGGGTCAATCAGATCGCCAACCCGGCCGCGACGCTCGTCAATATGTTCGTTTACGACTGGAACTTCCATGGCGGGGTGACGGTGGCCGCGGGCGACGTGAACGGCGACGGCAAGGCCGACATCATCGTCGGCACCGGTGCCGGCGGCGGCCCCAACGTTAAAGTGATCAACGGCGCGATGCTCGGCGATCTCGGCCCGGACGGCCTGCCGGCGCCCGCCGCCATCCTCGCCAGCTTCTTCGCTTACGATCCGATCTTCCGCGGCGGCGTGAACGTCGCATCCGCCGATGTGAACGGCGACGGCTTCGCCGACGTGCTGACCGCGCCGGGTTCGGGCGGCGGCTCGCAGATCAAGGTCTACAGCGGCCACACGCTGTTCCGGAGCGGCGCCGATGCCCCCGGCATCCTCATCGCCAGCTTCTACGGCTTCGACCCGGCGTTCCTGGGCGGCGTCAACATTGCCGCGGGCGATCTCGATGGCGACGGCCTCGCCGACATCATCCTGGGCGCCGGTCCCGGCGGCGGACCGAACGTCAAGGTCTTCTCGCCGCTCAATCTCGCCACTCCCGTCGCCAGTTTCTTCGCCTTCGATCCCAGCTTCAACAGTGGGGTGTTCGTCGGCTACCGGACCCGCGACGGCGGCGCCTCGCCGCTCCTGTTGGCGGGCTCCGGCCACGGCGATTCCGCCAGCCTGATCGCCTTCGCGCCGCCCGAGTATCAGCCGGTGCAAAACATCGACGCCTTCGACTCCGACTTCATCGGCGGCGTTACCGTCGGGTAAAGCCGCAAACGTAATCTTGGCAAAGCCCACCCGCGGCCGCGGGTGGACTTGCGATCGAGCGCTCCCTTTCGGTCGCGGCTAAAACCGCATTCCATAGCCGAAATCGCACCGTTCCCATGTCGTCTTCTGCTAGAGTGAGTGTAATTCGCTTCGATGCCCGATAGCCCTTCGTTGGCAGCCGATGATTCCGTCCGACTCGCTGCATCTCGACGAACACCTGGCCCGCCTTCTGGCGGCGTACGACCAGGGACTGGGCAACGGCGATGGCCGCGCCACCATCGACGTTCCCGCGCACGCCGCCGAACTCCCGCCCGGTGAACGCCGCCTCGAACCGCTCTCCCACAGCAAGGTCAACGTCGGCTCGGTTTCCGAACTGATGCCCGATTCGGCGCGGATCGATCCGTTCGCCGCGTACTCGAACGGCCCGATCCCGGAGATCCACCGCATCGGCCGCTTCGAACTGCGAAAGCAACTCGGCAAAGGCGGCTGCGGCATCGTTTTCCTCGCCTACGATCCGAAGCTCAAGCGCGAAGTGGCGCTCAAGGTGCCGCGGCCGGAACTGTTCGCCAATTCGGACGCGCGGCGGCGATTGCTCCGCGAGGCCATGGCCGCCGCCAGCTTCGACCATCCCAACCTGGTGCCGGTTTACGAAACGGGCGAGATCGGCCCCATTTGCTTCATCGCAACGGTGTTCTGCCAGGGAGTCACACTTTCGGATTGGCTGGAGCGGCAGTCCTTCCCCGTGCCGATTCGCCAGGCGGCCCGGCTCGTGGCCCAACTGGCCGAGGCCGTTCAACACGCCCACGATCGCGGCGTCCTCCACCGCGACCTCAAGCCGAACAACGTCATCTTGCAGGAAGTGAAGACCGATTCGGATGCCCAGGATCCGCCGCCGGGGGCCTGCCCGCTCCGCACCGATCACTTCATCCCGCGGGTCGTCGATTTCGGCCTCGCGAAGTTGACTGACCGCGAGCCGAGCGAAACGGCGACGCGGCAAATCCTCGGCACGCCGAAATACATGGCTCCGGAGCAGGCCCAGGCTCGCCATGAAGACGTCGGTCCCGAAGCCGATGTCTATGCCCTCGGTGTCATCCTTTACGAAATGCTCGCCGGCCGCACGCCCTACGACGGCGCCACGGACATTGAAGTGCTCCGCCTATCGGTGGAAGGAAATCTAAAGCCGCCGCGCAGCATCCGCAAGGAGATTCCCCGCGATCTCGAAGCCATCTGCCTGAAGGCGATGGACCGCATTCCGTCGCGGCGCTATCGCTCGGCGCTCGACCTGGCGGATGACTTGCGCCGCTTCCTCGACGGCCTGCCGACGCTGGCACGCCCGCTGAACATGCTCGGCCGCACCGGCCGCTGGCTTCGCCGCAACGATCAGGTGTTCGCCCTCGCCGTCCTCACCACCATCTGCTGCTTCCTGCTCGCGTTCGGTATCTGGAACGTGCTTCAGGCGCGGAAATACCGCGACGAACAGGATGAAACGCAAGTGCGCGACGCCGAGCGGGCTCGCATCGATGCCCGACGCCGCTATTCGCAGCACGTTCGCGATGCATTTTTGGCCTGGCGGGCGGGGGATTCACAGCAACATCGGGATTCGCTGCGCGAGGCGCGCGTCGCCGGCGGCATGTATCCCGAGTTTACCTCCGGGTACGTCGCCGGGCTCGGCACGTGGCTGCGAACCACCACGGCGTGTCCGGCCGGCCCGGCCACGGCGCTGGCACTTCCCTCCGACGATTCGTGGATCGCCACGGGCCATGCCAATGGAACCGTGATGCTCTGGGACCGCGGGGCGACTGTCCCGCGCACGTCCGTCAAGGCGTTCGATGCCGCCGTTTCCCAGGTTGCATTCTTGGATGGCGGCCGAATGCTCGTCGCGGCTAGTTTGGGCCTGCCGCCGCGCTGCTGGTCGATCGATTTGCATGGCCAGCTTTCCGACGCAGCGGTCGCCGGCTTGCCGCCGGAAGTCGCATCGCTCGCCGCTTCTGCGGATGGCCAGTGGCTGGGCATCGGAACGCCGCGGGGCGAATTCATCCTTTGGAACGCGGTCGAGAACCGACTGATGCCGGGCAGTGCTGCGGGGATCAACGAACCGATCTCCGTGCTGGCCGTGAGCCCGGACGGCAAGAGCCGCGCCTGGGCCGGTCGCAATGGCCCGGTGCGCGTCGCGACCGCGGGAAGCGAACCGCTCGAATTGCCGATCATGGGGCGGACCTCGGCCCTGGCGTTTATCCCGAAGGCAAATAGCTGGCTGCTCGCGGTGGGCGGCGACGACGGCGTGGTGCGGCTTTTCAACCCCGAACGCCGCCTCGTCCGCACACTCTCCGGCCACACCGGCCCCATCGCCACCCTCACTGCCAGTGTCGATGGCTCGGCGCTCGCATCCGGTGGAATGGACGGCTCGGCGCTTGTTTGGAACGTCAATGCGGGGACGAATCGCGCGACCTTGCGCGGGCACGATCGCGCGGTGCCCGGCGTCGGCTTCGCCGCCGGGGGCCGCCTGCTCGTCACTGCGGCCAGCGATGGCACGCTCAAGACCTGGGATCTGGCGATCGATCCGGAAGGGGCGACGCTGCGCGACTTGCCGGCCGCGGTCGTCGCCGTGGCCATGCGGCCGAACCATACCGACTATGCCGCGGCCTTCGCAGACGGTTCCATCGAACTGGCGTCGGCGCGCGGAGCGGCCTCGACGCGGTTTCCCCCCGCCGGTCGAACACCGTTAACCCAATTGAAACTCGCGGAACGCGGGCCCCCGCTCGGCGTCGAACTCGCCAAAGGAACCATCAACGTGTGGGAATTTAGCGAGCCGCCGCGGCTGCTTTTCTCGAAGGAAATGGGGGCCACCGCGGCCGACCTGCACCTGAGCACGAAGACTCTGGCCGTCGGCGACGCGCAGGGCCGCATCTCAATTTGGCCGCTCGGTTCGAGCCATGCATCGCTATCGTTTGATTCCGGCGCCGCCCCGGTGAAGCACCTGGCCTTTTCGGATAACGGCCAATCGCTGGCGGCCGGAGCCCCGGAACGCAGCATCAATGTCTGGAAGCTCAGCGGGCCGATTATCGCGAATCACTTGCCAGGTCGGACGGAACCGTGGCTCGTTAAGTTCCTCGGCGACGATCGCCTGGCGGTCGCGGCCCGCGGCGGTTCGATCCGCGTCTGGGTGCTTGCCACCGGCAAGGAAGAGTTCGCCCTGCACGGACACCTGGGCCGAATCACTAGCTTGGCCGGTTCGACGGAACAGTTCACGCTCGCCAGCGGCACGGCGACCGGCGAGGTGAAGCTGTGGGATCTTCGCACCGGCGTGGAACTGCTCAGCCTGACGCGCCACCGCGGGCCGGTTCTCGGAATGGATTTCGCCTCGGATAACCGCTTGCTGATCACTGGCGGCGCGGCCCCCGCCGGCCGCGGCGAACTCGCCTTCTGGAATGCCCCGCCGGAATGAACTTCCGCCTTACCTCGAGCCGACAAATCTGCTATCTGGTACTGTGGAAATTGGAACCGGGGAGTTCGAACATGGCGACCACCTTCCCCAAATCGCGGCCGGCTGAAGAGAGCGAGACGCAGACGCGCCGCCAGCCGCCTTACGCCGTCATCCTTCACAACGACGATCACAACGGGGCCGACTACGTCGTCAATGTGCTCCGCAAGGTATTCGGCTACACGGTGGAGAAGAGTGAGGAACTCATGATGGAGGCTCACAAGACCGGCCGCAGCACGGTGTGGGTCGGCGCAATGGAAGTGGCGGAACTGAAGGCGGATCAGATTCATTCGTGCGGCCCCGACCCGCGCGCAAAGGCCAGCGGCGCGGAAGCGCTCCGCGTCACCGTGGAACCCGCCGCGTGATCCCGTGGTTCGCCGCGACCGGAATACCCGATTAGCCGCGACCCGAAGGGGAGCTCTCGCCATGCGCTATGCCGTTGTCATCGAAGATGCCGGTACCAATCTGGCCGCTTATGTGCCGGATCTGCCAGGATGCGTTGCTACAGGCCGTTCCACCGCGGAGGTCGAACGGATGATTCGCGCGGCTATCGAACTTCACCTGGAAGGCATGGCCGAAGATGGCCTACCAATTCCGGAACCGTCGAGCCGGGTTGAGTATGTCGAAGTGTGATGGATCGCCTTCCTCGGCTGCAAGGATGCGCCGCATGTTCAGAATTCTCTCCCCCCATGCATTCGTCGCACGGCTTCGCGTTTCGCCAACGCGCGCGCGGTTCGCATTCCTCGCCGTACTGGCAATTGTCGTCGTCGGCGTGAGCGTCAAGTACGCCGCCAAGATCGACAAGCCCGGCGACCGCGGCCTGCAAAGCCGCTCGGCATTTCTCCGCTGGCGGACCATGATCCACGAGGTGTTCGCCGGCACGAACATCTATATCGGCGTTCACGAATACCCGAACCCGCCGATCATGGCGATCGTGCTCAAGCCGTTCGCCGAGCTGCCGCCGAAGGCCGGTGCGCTCGCCTGGTTCTACGCCAAGGTGCTGATGGCCCTGTTCGCCGCCGTGTGGATCTTCCGGATCGCGCCCGTGCCAGACGCGGGCAAGGGGATTGCAATTCTGCTTGCGTTGCCGCCCTTGCTCGGTGACCTATCGCACAACAATGTGAACATCTTCATCCTGTTCCTCGTCGCCGGGTGCCTGGAGGCGTATCGCCGCGGCCGGGATTTCACTGCGGGCCTCGTGCTCGCCTTGTCGATCGCTTGCAAGGTCACGCCGCTCATGTTCCTGGCTTACTTCCTTTACAAGCGGGCGTGGCGAACGGCCGCCGGTTGCCTGGTCGGCCTCGCGGTCTGGCTCGCCGTTGTGCCGGGTATCGCCTTCGGCTGGGAGCGAAACGCCGAACTGCTGGAAAGCTGGTATGCGCTGATGGTGAAGCCGGCCCTCGTGGATAACCGCGTGACCAGCGAACACCCGAACCAGTCGATCCCCGGCGTCGTCTTCCGCCTGCTTACGCACAGTCCGTCGTTCATCGTTTATCCCGACAACATCCCAACGCCGGCGGCCTTCCACAATATCGCGGACACCGGAACCGATGCCGGCCGCTGGCTCGTGAAAGGATGCCTGGCCGCGTTCGCCCTGGCGATTCTTGTCTTGTGTCGAAGCCCCCGCACCGAGCGGCAGGGGTTGCGCTTCGCCGCCGAGTGCTCGCTGATCGCGCTTGGCATGTTGCTCTTCAGCGAACGAACCTGGAAACACCACGCGGTCACGCTGCTTCTGCCGTATGCCGCCATCGCGGCCGCGATCTTCGGTAGTGAAGTTGCCCCGCGCGTGCGGACATGGCTCATCGGCATCCTGGCCGGCGCGGCGCTATTGACGAACCTGCCGGGACTGTTGCCGGCGCACGCCGCGGACCTCGCGATGGTCTACGGCAGTTACACCGCCGCCTTCGTGCTGTTGACGCTGGGGATTGGGGCAATCCTGGTGAATAACGGCGCACAGGAGGCGACAGTGAATGGGATGTGCCAACGATTCTCGGTGGCGCACTAGGAGGATGTCGAGCACAGCCCGACCGACAAGGCGCCTCGTAGGTCGGGCTGTGTCCGACGATCTTCAACTCCAAGAATCGTTGGCACGCCCACCGCCCGCTTGCCGACCAACTCGCCATCCCTATAGTGCTAGTTTAGGCTCCAGGCGGCGAGGTCGTGTCATGGGCATGCAGTGCAGCGTGTGCGGGAAGAAGCCGGTCGTCGGCAATCAGAAGACTTACCGCGGCAAGGCCAAGTACCTCGGCGGCGTCGGCAAGAAGATCACCGGCACCACGAAACGCCGCTTCAAGCCGAACCTTCAGCGCATCAAGGTCCAGAAGGACGGCGCCATCGTCCGCACCCGCGTCTGCGTCCAGTGCATCCGCAGCGGCAAAATCCAGCGGCCCATCAAGAGGCAGCCGTTCTCGACCATCCAGGTATAGCGCCGTTCGCCATGTCGATTTCCCTTGCCGAGGTCCGCACGGTGGCGAAGTTGGCCCGGCTCGAACTGGCCGACGCCGACCTCGCCCAACTGCAGCCGCAACTCGCCGCCATCCTCAGCTACGTCGAGCAACTTCAAAAGCTGGACACGGCCGGCGTGGAACTGCTGGCGCATCCGCTGCCCATCGCCAACGCCTTCCGCGACGACCAACCAAGCCCGTCGCTACCCGTCGACGACGCCCTGGCCAACGCCCCAGTGCGGCTCGGCAACTACTTCGGCGTCCCCGCCGTCTTCGACAAGGGCTAGCTGATAGTCATCAGAGTCACGACGTGAGTCAACCAGTCCAACGCCGTAAGGAATTTTGTCCGACCCTTTCAGGGTCGATGAATCAAGCATCGTTCCCAGGGCATTGCCCGGGCGTTGCCCTGGGGAACGATGCCATCTTAAACCTACAGCGCTAATCCAGCCGTTGGCACCGTGCCATCGTCGTTAATCGGATACCTCGTTCCCGCAACAACCGACGCGTCCGTTTCTCGTGGGATTTCCTGGCCTGGCGGTTGCGTGTTTGATGATATTCCACCTCGTCCACCAGTTGCTCCAACACCTTCTTCGAGACGCAGCCGCTCAACCACTTCGCCAACACTTGCGCGGCGACCACCCGATGCACTTGCGGCACCGTCCACTCCGGATTTTTCCCCCCGACGGGCCTCCACC
>DATNBQ010000183.1:0-5873 GCA_035571955.1 Urbifossiella sp.
GAGGAGGTCCGCCGCCGAGCCGGGGAAGCACTGACGCAAACGCCATTGCCGGCCGATACCCTTCTGCCGCTCGACCCATCCGAATTCGAACTGGCCTGGGTGGGCTAGTGTATCTGGTGGCACAGGCATTCTTGCCTGTGCTCCGTGACTTGCACAGGCAAGAATGCCTGTGCCACCATGCACAACACGCTCCCCGTTGGGTCGCGGATTAAGCCGGTTGTTACCCTTCAACTCTTGCGAAACGAGCGGACCCGGCGTAGCGTGGGAGGGTACTCCGCTTTCCCACGGGAGCCCGCCTTGAACGCCATTCTCCGGTCTGTGGCCGCGATTGCCCTGTTCGTCGCCGCGACCCAGGCTTCCGCGGCCGATCCCATCGCTCCGGCCAGCCCGGCCGAACTCTTCCCGCCCGGCACCGTCGCTTACGCCGAGATCCACGATCCCGCTCTGGTGGGCCCGCAGATCGCCGCCGCCTTCAAGGGAAGCGTGCTCGAAGACAGCATCAAATTCATCCACAATCGCCGCGATAAGACGAAGAACCCGCGCGACATTACCGGCAAGGGCCAACTGGCAATTCTGGGTCTCGTCGCTTCGCCCGAGATGGCGGCCGAGTTCAAGAAGCTGCGCGGGCTGGCCATTGGCGTGGTGGGGATCAATGAACAAGGGTTGCCGGAGGTAGCGGCGGCCGTGCTCACGGGCGACAGCGCTGCGGCCGGGCTCGCCGCCCGCGCCCTGCTCACCATGACCAGCGTTCGCAAAGTGGGAACCGTCGGCGACGTGCCCGTTTATCAATACCGTCAACCGGCGATGAGCTACGACCCCAACGGCCAGCCGACGATTCAGAACGACAAGCCGCCGGCCGAAGGGATGCACGAACCGACCTTCGCCTATCTGCCCGGGCTGTTTGTGGTCGGTTCGAACAAGGCCTCGGTCGGGCAACTGATCCGCCGCTACGAGCGGAAGCTGAAAGGCTCGCTGGCCACGGATTCTTCCTTCAAGGAAGCGGCGGCGAGTCGCCGGCCCGGCCTCTTCTTTTACGTGAATCCGGCGGAACTGATCGGCCTGATGGACGGCGCCCGCAAGAAAGGCCCCGGCATCGGCGAAGCCGAGCCCGACGCGCTCGGCTGGTTCAAAGTGCTGGTGAACGCCAAGGCGATTCGCTACGCGTCGGGCACGGCGAGCTTCCGCGATGGCGGCTTCGATCTATCGCTCGCCGCCGCCTTCGACCCCGCCCACAAGAGCCCACTCTTCGAGTTTCTGACCGGCCCCGGCATCAAGCTCGAGACGCTCCGTAATGCCCCGGCGCCGGCCAGCATCGCCTGCACCGTGAACTTCCCCGAAGCCAATCGGCCGCAAGCCGTCCTCGGCTTCCTCGATGCTCTCGCCAAGGCCAACGGCATCCTCGGCCGCCTTCCGAGCGATGTCGTCAAGGAACTCGAGGCGAAGGAGAAACGGTCCGTGGCCGATCGCTTGATCGGCAAGGTCGCGGCGGCCACAGTGGTCTTTCCCGTCCGTCAGGACTTGCCCAAAGGGGCCGAGGCGTTGCCGCTCGTCGTTCTGCATACTCAAGACGCCGAGACGGCGGCGGCGTGGGAGGAGTTCTTGCCGAAGCTGATCGGCGACCTGGCCAAGTCTGACCCGCCGCAAGCGACTTCCGAATTCATCGGCGGGATCAAGGTGATTTCGTTGCCGGCGGGAACGTTGCCGTGGAAAGCGGCGGTGCATTGTGCCCGCAAGGATCGGGTGATTGCGATCGGCCTGGATCGGAAGTTGGTGGCCGCGGCCGCAAACGGAACGGTGGCGCCGCTCGCCGCGCTTCCTGCCGGCGAAGCGCCCGTGCTTGCCGGCACCGTCGGCCTCGGCGGCCTGATCCGCCTGGCGACGGAAGTGAAGCGGGTCACCGGTCCGGTGGTGCCCCGCGGCAAGCCGGTGCCGGCGACCGTGCAACCCGGATTCGGTGGCGGCTTCGGCGGGTTCCCCGGCGGGATCGTTGAAGAAGATATCAGCGGCCCGGTCGGTCTGCCCGTTGCCAAGGGTTCCTCCAAGGATGCCGGCAAAGCGTGGGATGCCTTGCTCAAGGCCTTCGATGGCTTGTCGCCGGCCACGATTACGGCCCGTCGCACCGGCCAGCAGCTGCGCATCGACCTGTGGCAGCCCAAGGTGCAAAACGGCGGCCTGGCGCCGCTCGTGAACGCTGGAGTGGACTGGATCGACCACCGCCTGAACAGCCAGCCGAGCCCGAACGGCGGACCCTATCCTTACGGCGGCGGTTTCTTCAAGTAAGGGCAATGGATCGAGTGGAACCGATTCAGGGTCAAACTTCATGGACCATACAAGGTTCAAGAGATTCACCATGCACAGCTCCCGTGATATGAACAGACGATCAGGTCCTTAACAGCCGCCACCCGGTGGTCCAAATTGAGGGCTGCAATTCACGTTCCCGAATTAAGGAAAGCACAATGGCCAACTACGAGATCACCGAGGTCGCTAGGAGTTGGAAGCACACGCCGTATAAGTATGGTGGCGATTCCAACGACGGAATCGACTGCTCGCACTTCGTATGGGAGGTACTTAAGGCCTCCGGCCATCCGAGTGCACCCTACGTAACGACATCGGCGATCCGCTATTCATACGCGTACGCTGGCTTATCTGGCCTTCCATCGAATGGCGACATCATTTTATTCGATGGGCACATGGGCATTGTAATTGACGCCACGAATCAGATCTTTATCGGCGCCCAAAGCGGCGGAGTTGACGCTGCTAGCTATTCCCGATCGAGCTATTGGGGAAAGCAAAAGCATGATTTTTATCGCTACGTCGGACCTTGAGATAGAGTCGGCGCGTGTGAGGTTGTGCTTGCGGTAGAGTTCGGCCGGGCTGATCTCGCGCGGATGAGTTGCAGCACGAGTTGGGCTCTGAACTCGGCGATGAACGCCCGACGAGCGCGACGCATGGGATAGCTCTTGGATGGTCCAGTACGGAAGCGGAAGCCTCGTCCCACTCTCGTTCTCTTCGAGTTCGCCGACGCCGGCGGCGGTTACAGCCCGTCGCACCGGTCAACAACTGCGCATCGACGTGTGGCAGCCGAAGGTGGAGAGCGGCGGCATTGCCCCGCTCGTGAATGCCGGCATCGATTGGATCGATCACCGCCTCGACAGGCAGCCGAACCACAACGGCGGCCCCTATCCTTACGGCGGTTTCTTCAAGTAACAAGTTGCTGAAATGAACGGCCCCGACTAGCGTTAATGCGGTAGCGCGAGCACCCACCTTGCGTTTCCCAAAAGAGGTTTCCCGATGCGTCGGCACAAGCGAACCCTCTGGCCGCGGCTCAACCGTCTCTCACCCACCGGCCAGCGCAAAGTTGCAGGCTTCGGAATCCTGGGAATCGGCCTGGCGGCCATTTACTGGTCGTTCTTCTCGGACGGCCTGCCGATCCTCTGGGGCCCGTCGGCCAACGCCGCCGAAATCGCCCAGGGGCAGGAACTCTTCGAACACGAGTGGGCCGCCAACGATCCGCTCGCTCACGGCGACGGCCTCGGCCCGGTCTTCAACGCCAGGTCGTGCGCGGCCTGCCACTTCCAGGGCGGTATCGGAGGCGGCGGCGGACTCGAACACAACGCCGTCGGCTTCGAAGCGTTCCCGCGGACGAGCGACGACAGCTTCCGCACCGGAACTATCCATAACTTCAGCGTCGATCCGGCTCACAAAGAAACCACCGAAAAGGTGCGGGCCCTGTTCCCCATCGTCAAAGGGCGGACGATCCAGAGGGGCGATCCGCATTGCCCCTACACCCAGACGATTCCCGACTTCGACCCGGTGCGGACGCAATCGGTGCAGCCGACGGCGCTGTTCGGCGCCGGCTGGGTCGATCTCATTGCCGATCGGGCGATCATTCGCAATTCCCGCGCCCGCGGCATTCGCGGCACCATCGAGGAATTGAAACTGGAGTTCGACGGCATCCCGCCGGGGCGGTTGCGGATGGTGTCCGGCGGCGTGGGCAAGTTCGGCTGGAAGGGGCAGTTCGCGACGCTGGAGGAATTCGTGGCGGCGGCCTGCGCCAACGAACTCGGCCTCGGCACGCCGCACAGCGAACAGGCCCGGCCGCACGCCGATCCCAATCGCACTGCCGCGCCAGACCTGGACCGCAAGCAGTTCAAGGCCCTGCTCTCGTTCGTGAAAACGCTGCCGAAGCCCGTCGAAACCGAGCCCGCGACATCGGCCGATCACGCGGCCGCACTACGCGGGAAGGAACTCTTTACAGCGATCGGCTGTGCCGTTTGTCACGTTCCCAACATGGGCGGGGTGAAGGGCATATACAGCGATTTCTTGCTATACACGATCAGCGATCCGCCGCCACCGGGGGGCGGAGAGTATGGTCCGACGGGGCCGCCGCCTGAACTGGAGTTAAAAGGGCGGCCGGACGACGAACCGCGGCCGGATGAATGGAAGACGCCGGCCCTGTGGGGCGTGGCCGATTCCGCGCCGTACCTGCACGACGGCTCGGCGGCGACATTGCAGGACGCGATCCTTCGGCATCTGGGCGACGCCAAAAAGGTAGGCAAGAAGTATCGCGAGATGCCGGCGGCGGATCAGGCCGCGGTAATTGCCTTCTTGAATACACTCAGGGCGCCGCCGACCGCTCCGCAACTCCGCGACCCATCGATCACACGATTGGCCAAGCGCTGACCACGCGTAGCCGCGACCCAACGGGGAGCGCGAAAGCTAAGCGCTCCCCGTTGGGTCGCGGCTACCCCATCAATTCTTCGGTTTCTGCTGGAAGCCGCTTCCCGTGCTTCCGGTGGATTCCATCTTGCCTGTGGCGCGGTCGAAGACAATCCGCGTGCCGTTCTGGAAGTCCGCACTGAACCGACTCTTGATCCAGGCCAGGGCGTTTTTCGTGCCCACGAGCGTGACGGTCGGGCCGTCGGACGTAATCTGTTCGCCCCAACCGTTGTATTCGTCGGAGCGGATGTAGGCGTTGCCGTAGGCGTCGAGCCGCTGGGCGGCAGGGCCGTTCGGATCCTTCCGCGACGAGACGACCAATTTCGTGGTGCACTGCAACCGCACCGAGCCCGCCGGAAGGAGGTTCTCGTTGAAGGCGAAGTTCTCGGTGCTGGCCGGGCAGTGATAAAGCTTGACGGCCTCGGTGAAAGTCGCGTCCTGGAAGATGTTGCCGTAATCGCGGGCGATCATGAGCTTGGTGAAAATGACGATGGTCAGCTTCTTGTCGGATTCCTTGGCCGGCGCGTCCTTGCGCTGCCCGGTGAGCGTGGCGGGTGCGTTGCGGCCCACCGCGGGGCCGACCGGGGCGTTTTCGTCCTTCAGGCCCGCTTGCCAGATGCGGAGCACGCCGGGTCCATCCGCGACGACCCGCTGGTAGACTTCCCGCGTCGCGGGGTCGACGAACCGGGCCTTGAGTTCCAACGAGCGGGCATCGAGGTCTTGCGATTTCACGATGCGGCCGAAGGCGTCGCGGCCCACTTCGCGATAGTGCACGCGGAAGGCATCGGCCGCTTCGTCGCGGAGATCGTCCGGCGCCGGGTGGCAGCGAACCGTATCGATCTTCGGGTTATCGTCGGCCGGTTGGCCCTTGGCGGGCGGCGGTTTCGGAGCGGCCGGGCCGCGGCGGCTGAAGTCGATCGGCCGATCGAACTGCACGTGCATCTCGTGGCAGCGCACTTCCGAATCGTTCTGCAAGGCCGTCACTTTGCCATAGAACTGGGCCAACTTGGCGGCGCCGCGGAACACCATCCGATCGCGCCAGTGGATGACGATGACGGAGGGTTGCTTCAAGGCGCCGCCGGAGAGGTTGTTGTTGGCCGGCATCCGCAGCGAGCCGCGCCCTTCCACGTCCGCCGAGTTGTTGATCTGATTGA
>DATNBQ010000184.1:0-3366 GCA_035571955.1 Urbifossiella sp.
AGCCATCGGCCACCTGGCGGGCGGCGTCGCCCACGACTTCAACAATCTGGTCACGGTGATCAACGGTTTCGCCGATCTTCTCGGCGGGCTCGTCGGCGATAATCCCGAGGCGCGGCCGCTCGTCGAAGAGATTAGCAAGGCCGGCAACCGCGCCGCCGCACTCACCCGGCAACTCCTCGCCTTCAGCCGCAAGCAGGTGCTGCAGCCGAAGGTATTCGATCTGAACGCTCTCATCCGCGATCTCAGCAAGATGCTGCCGCGCTTGCTCGGCGAAGACATCGAACTGCGACTCGCCCTCGGCGCCATTCCCTCCATCCACGCGGATCCCGGCCAACTGGAACAAGTGGTCGTGAACCTGGCCGTGAATGCCCGCGACGCGATGCCGACCGGCGGCACCCTCACCATCGAAACGTCGGAAGCCATCCTCGACGGTCCATACGCGGAACTTCATGCCGAGGTGAAGCCGGGGGCGTACGTGCGGATCGCCGTGAAGGACACGGGAACGGGGATGGATGCGAAAACGCTGGCCCGGGTGTTCGAGCCGTTCTTCACGACCAAGGGACCGGATCGCGGCACCGGGCTCGGCCTGGCCACCGTGTTCGGCATCGTCAAGCAATCCGATGGCCACATCGATGCCAACAGCGCGATCGGGGCGGGAACCACCTTCTACGTCTATCTGCCCGCTCATCGAGCGGCTCAGCCGTCGCCGCCGTCGCGCGAAATCCGGTTGCCGCCGCTCGGCGGGACGGAAACGGTATTGCTCGTCGAAGACGAAGCCGGCGTGCGCCGGCTAACGCGGCACTTGCTGCGCTTGAAGGGATACCGGGTCATCGAGGCCGGCGACGGCGAAGAAGCGATTCAGATCGCGGCCCAGCACCCCGGACCGATCGACCTGGTGCTGACGGACGTCGTGATGCCGCGAATGTCCGGGCGCGAACTCGTGCAGCGGCTGCACGAGAACCGCCGCGGGCTGAAGGTGCTCTATATGAGCGGTTACACGGACGACGCGGTCGTGCGCCATGGCGTTTTTGAAGATTGCATGGACTTCTTGCAGAAGCCGTTCTCGCCGCTCGTGCTGACGCAGCGCGTCCGCCAGGCGCTCGACGGCAACGTGGAAACGCCGCGCTCGCTCTCGGCGGCCTCGTTCTAAGCAGCCTCGGCTACTAAAGTCGTTAATGCAATGGCAAGGCACCGATCACCTACAACCTCCCCCACAGGCCCCCACAAGGGGGGAGGTGGAAGATGGGCTTCCGTAGTGGCAGTGCTTACCTGCCCGTCAATCGCCGCGACCCAACGGGGAGCGCGGCGACCGGAACGCGTACTCTTTATGTTTTCGCACCGCGGTCTAGAATTCCCTCACTGGCTCCAGGAACCGAGGGACGCATGGGCGAAAAGTACATCTTCAACATTTCCCACCTGACCAAGCACTACGGGAAGCGGGAAGTCCTCAAGGACATCAACCTGAACTTTTACCCGGGCGCCAAGATCGGCGTCCTCGGCTCGAACGGCGCGGGCAAGTCAACCCTGCTCAAGATCATGGCCGGCGCCGATACCGAGTTCATGGGCGAGGCGTGGGCCGACAAGGGCGCGACCGTCGGCTACGTGCCGCAGGAACCGCACCTGACCCCCGGCAAGACCGTGCTCGAAAACGTGGAAGAAGCGGTCGCGCCGATCCGCGCCTTGCTCAAGAAGCAGGAAGAGATCGGCGAAAAGATGGGCGACCCGAAGGCTGACTTCGAGAAGCTCTCCAACGAAATGGAACGCGTGCAGACGCAGATCGACGCGGTCGACGCGTATAACCTCGATCGCCACCTCGAAATGGCGATGGATGCGATGCGCTTGCCGCCGGCGGAGGCCCCGGTGGAGCAACTCTCCGGCGGCGAGCGGCGCCGCGTCGCCCTCTGCAAGGCGCTGCTGCAGCGCCACGACTTGCTCCTCCTCGACGAGCCCACCAACCACCTCGATGCGGAGTCGGTCGAGTGGCTCGAACACCATCTGGCGTCGTACCCTGGGGCCGTCGTCGCCGTCACCCACGACCGCTACTTCCTGGACAACGTGGCCAAGTGGATTCTGGAACTGGATCGCGGCCGCGGTTACCCCTGGTCCGGAAATTACTCCGGCTGGCTGGAGCAAAAGCGGGCCCGCCTCGCCGTGGAAGAGAAGCAGGAAACGGCCCGGCAAAAGGCCCTGGAACGCGAACTGGAATGGGCCAAGATGGCCCCGCGGGCACGGATCGCCAAGAGCAAGGCCCGCCTCGCCGCCATCGAGAAAATGCAGGAGCAGCAATACGACGAGGAGGAAAAGGAACTGACGATCCAGATTCCGCCGGGGCCGGCGCTCGGGGAACTCGTCGTCCGCGCCGAGGGTCTGTCCAAGGCATACGGCGACAACCTGCTCTTCGAGGAGATGAACTTCAACTTGCCGAAGGGCGGGATCGTCGGCATCATCGGGCCCAACGGCGCCGGCAAGACCACGCTCTTCAAGATGATCGTCGGTACGGAGCAACCGACGAGCGGCAAGCTGACCGTCGGCCCGACCGTGAAGGCCGCCCACGTCGATCAGAACCGCGACGCCCTGGTCGCTTCGAACACCGTGTTCGAGGAGATCACCGGCGGCACCGATTACATCATGCTCGGCAAGCAGAAGGTCGCCAGCCGCGGCTATTGTGCCCGCTTTAACTTCAAGGGAACGGATCAGCAGAAGAAGGTGGGCGATTGTTCCGGCGGCGAACGCAATCGCATCCACCTCGCCAAGCTCCTCCGCAGCGGCGGCAACCTACTCCTACTCGACGAACCGACCAACGATCTCGATGTGGACACGCTGCGGGCGCTGGAGGAAGCGCTGATTAACTTCGCCGGCTGTGCCGTGGTGATCAGCCACGATCGCTGGTTCCTGGACCGCATCGCCACGCACATTCTGGCGTTCGAAGGCGAGAGCCAGGTGGTGTGGTGCGAGGGGAACTTCCGGGTTTACGAGGAGCAAAAGCACGTGCGATTGGGCGCTGAGGCCGATCAACCGCACAGGATCAAATACCGGAAGCTACATGGGTGAGCCGTGGCGGCGGTCATGCTGGATGGCGGCCGGTTGCAGGCGCGCGCCGAAGGCGCGGGCCGCGGCGTGACGGATCGCCACTGGCGTGAGACCAAGGTGGCCTGCTGCCTGACGCTGTCTTCGACGGAAAAAGCGATCGATCCGCAACCCGAACCGCCGGCGAAGTTCCTGGAAACCGCGACCGTGGCCCGCCTGGCCGCCGAGATCAAGAGCCGCCGAAGTGCGGGTCATGGCCCGCGCCGCGCTGCGGCCGAGAAGTCCGAGAAGAAGCCGCGCCGCCAACGTTCGCGTCGTCGCCGCGGGCCGAAGAAGTTG
>DATNBQ010000185.1:0-4166 GCA_035571955.1 Urbifossiella sp.
ACGCATCTTCAGCGGATCATTGAAGCGCTGCTCTTCTTGACGCGGGCCAACGCCGATGCCGCACTCGAACACCGCGAGCGCCTC
The DNA here is from genome assembly GCA_035571955.1 of Urbifossiella sp. Classification (GTDB taxonomy): domain Bacteria; phylum Planctomycetota; class Planctomycetia; order Gemmatales; family Gemmataceae; genus Urbifossiella. The sequence goes on from DATNBQ010000185.1 coordinate 85, forward strand.
GATCTGGCCGCCTGGCTTACCGAGCATGTGGCGGCCTGGACCGACCATCCCCGATTCGGCGACATCCGGCTCGTCGGCGTCCGGGCTTCTCTGCCCGTCACGACTCATCCGATTCTGCTCGGCGAGGTCGTCAACATCCTTCTCGATAACGCTTGCCAGTACACTCCACCGGGAAGTGACATCACACTGACGCTATGTCGCGAGGAAGAATCGCTTCGACTGGAAGTACGCGACCAGGGACCGGGGATTTCCGAAGGCGACCTGACTCACATTTTCGCGCCGTTCTTTCGCACTGCCGCAGCACTCCAGGCGAATAAAGGCGGCGTCGGCCTGGGGCTCTCGATCGCCCACCGACTCGCGGAAACGCTCGGCAACCCGCTGAGCGTCGTCAGTCATCTTGGTGAAGGAAGTTGCTTCGTCCTCGCGTTTTCGCTCGACGATCATCAGACGGAAACAGAGCCGTCGCAAAACAAGAGCGGCCGATAGCCGGGCCGATCGCGTCACTTGGCCTTGTTCCCTTCATTGTCGTCATTAACTGGAAGCCTTCACCGATTTGAATTCCAACGGCAGCACCCTCGCGATGGCGGCAATTCGCAGCATTCGGTAGCATGCCACAGAGGATTCCCGAGGCCAGACGGGCTCTAACGAGCCAGGCTCATATCGCGCCGATTCAATTATCACCGTGCCGGATTCCTCCGGTCGGCCATGTAGGCCAGCGATGACGCCGATTCTTCGACTCCTGCGCGCTGCCACCGGGTCCGATCGCGACCTCCTGGATCGTTACGTGAGCCATCGGGATGAGGAAGCCTTCGAGGCGCTGGTCCAGCGGTATGGGACCGGTGTCTGGGCGGCGTGCATGCGGCTCGCGGGCCGCGACGCGGAGGACGCGTTTCAGGCGGTGTTTCTGCTCCTGTCTCGCAAGGCCGGGAAGGTGACCGGTTCGCTGCCAGCGTGGCTGCACGCGGTGACGAGGCGGGTCGCGTCCACGATCCGCCGAACCGATCGTCGCCGATCGGCCATGGAGGCAGCGGCGGCGCGCCCCGACCGGGCGTCGTCCGCGGACTCCGGCCTCCGCGAAGGTCTCGACCTGCTCGACGAGGAGCTCTCGCGATTGCCCGAGCGCTATCGGGCCGTATTGATCGTCTGCTGCCTGGAGGGCCGCTCCCGCGACGAAGCGGCGGCGCAACTCCAGTGGACGGAGGGGCAAGTGAAAGGGCGCCTGGAGCGCGCCCGCGAAATGCTCCGCATCCGTCTCGCCCGCCGCGGCGTCGAACTCGGCGGCTTGATGTTGGCCGCAGCGATTGCCGGCCCGGTCCCCGTTCGCGCCATCCCGCCTTCCGGGGCCGCCGTAACTCTTACACAGGGAGTGATTCGAACCATGTTAATTCAAAAACTCAGACTGGCAACCGTCGTGCTCACGGCGTGCGCCGGCGCCGTGTTCGCGGGCGGAATGGCGCTGCGGGCCCAACCCGGCGACGACCCACCTGCCGTGCCGAGTACCGCTGCGAACGACCGCCGGGCGGACAATGGCGACGACACGGCCGGCACGCGGCGCTTCCAAGAGACGACCCGCAAGGAACTCGACTCCCTGCGCACGAGGGTCGACGCTCTTGAACGGAAGTTGCCGACACCGGAACGCCAAAAGATCGTCGTGACCAACCCGCTCGCAAAGGACATTGCCGTCGCCCAGCAGTACGTCGGCAAAATCCGGGCTCATCGCCACATCAACATTTCCGCCCTGGCGAGCGGAGTCATCTCGGAAGTCGCGATCAAGGAAGGGCAGGCGGTGAAGAAAGGCGACACACTGTTCCGGGTGGTTCCAACGCTTTCCCAGGCCAAACTGGATGCCGAGTTGGCCGAGGTCAAGATCGCGCAACTGGAGTTCAACAACACGAAAAGGCTGTTCGAGCAGAAGGTGGTCTCCCAGCTGGAAATGGCGCTGCACGAGGCCAAGCTGGCGAAAGCCGAGGCCAAGGCGAAACTGGCGGCAACCGAATTGAAACTCACCGTCGTTCAGGCTCCGTTCGACGGCCTGGTCGGCCGCCTGCAATTGCAAGAAGGGAGTGCGGTCAAGGAGGGAAGCACCCTGACAACCCTTTCCGACAACAGCGCGGTGTGGGTTTACTTCAACGTTCCGGAGGCACGCTACCTCGAATACATGGCCAATCCAGGGTCGAGAACGGAGGCAATGCCGATCGAACTCGTGCTGGCGAACGGCAGCAAGTTCCCTCAAACCGGCAAACTCGGTGCGATCGAAGGGCAATTCGATAACGATACAGGAGCGATTCCGTTTCGGGCGGACTTCCCCAACCCGAAAGGGCTTTTGCGTCACGGCCAGACCGGCACGGTGGTAATTCGCGAGCCGCTGAAGCACGCCATCGTCATCCCCCAGCGGGCGACGTTCGAGGAACGCAACAAGCGGTACGTTTACGCCGTGGGCAAGGACGGCGTGACTCATCGGCGCGAGATCGTCGTCCAGGGCGAAACGGAGAACCTCTTCATCGTGAAGAAAGGACTGGATGCGAGCGACCGAATCGTTGTCGACGGGATTCGGCTTGTCCACGATGGCGAGAAGCTGGCGGGATACGAATATCGAAAACCGGAAGAGGTCATCGACAACCCGAAACCCCCTGGCGGGAGATGACTGCTTCGCGGATCGCCTTTGAACGCCTTGTAATCCAATTCAACTTGGTCGGCATAACCCTGGGCGTAAGCGAATACGGCCTCGTCGAACGCGGCGCCGTTGCACAGCTACCCCGAGATCAGCGAGGCATCGCCGGACTGGTGCCATGATTTAACATTGGATTGCTCGTGCAGGCTGGCCGACGAATCGAGTTGCTTCAGAATTCCAGCGAGCCGCGGAAGCCGAACCCCTGAACGATGCCGCTCGAATCTGGACTGGGCACGATCCGCTGGCCAATCAAATAGTTGACCTGCAGCTTGATATTGGAGTTCCAGTACCAGTTCACTCCCCAGGTGTGCTCGCCGTAAGCGCCGCCCTGGATGGTGTTGTCGTTGAGGCCGACATACGAATAGCGGTAGATGCATTCCCAGGCGCCGGGACCACTGCGGATGTTCCCCGCCTTGTCCTGGGCCAAGAAGAAGTTTGTCCTGGGTACGACGCGGCCATACTTGCCCATTGCTTTTTCGTAGCCGCGCGTCTCACCAGTCAGCAAGTAACCGGTTTCCATGTAGGCGCCCCAGAAGTTGAGGTCGCCGCGCCGCGAGACGGTATTCGTCACGGGAATAACGGCATTGTCGACATGGGCCAGGGATCCTTCCGATTGCACCCAGAACGGCCCCGCGTACCAGAGGAATTCGGCGTTCAGCCCTTGCACGTGATCGGCGACAATGTTGCCGGTATCGACGATGCGCGTGGGATCGCCTTGCAAGCCGACGGCGTCGCGCAGACTCTGCCTGGCCCGAAAGCGAACGAAATCCGACCCCGGCGAAGCACCGCCGTTGAAATCGAGCGAGCCGGAACCCTTGCGAATCTGATAGGCCAGGCCAAGGTGCAGCAACTGGTTCCCCTCGTCCTCGTAAACCGGCAGCACGCTCACGCGGCCCGAATAGGCGTACTTGCCGTCGCCGAACGAAGCCCCGTTGAACTGCGAGAAGTTGTCGATCCGGTGGAACATGTGCTGCATCGTGATGCGTTGATCCTGGAAGGTCGTGTTGACGAAGATGCCGGGGGCGAATTCCTGGTAGAAGGCGTCGTAAAGCGGTGAACGCTCCAATAGCGGTAGGAAGCGGCTGCTGGTGTAAGCTTCCAGGCCGAACGGAACGTGCGTCTGCCCGACCCGGACCATGCCGACGTACGGCAAGTCGCGAACGCCGACGAACGATTCGTCGAAAGCAATGCTGTTGTAATTCTCAAAGTCGAACTCGACCTTGAAGTCGATGGTTTTGAAAATCGTGCCGTCGGCGACGAAGCGGGCCCGCCGGGCGAACGCCCCGTCCGTCAGGTCGCCGATTCCCTGGCCCACCCCCGTTTGCGGCACGCCCGGCGTGCCCGGCGGCTGAGTCGGCGGCAAACGCAGATTCGGCGACTGGTTGAACCACACCTGATCCGTCATCAGCCG
>DATNBQ010000186.1:0-3703 GCA_035571955.1 Urbifossiella sp.
GCCGATGAACTCCTGCAACCATTCGCACACGGCGGCTTCGTCCCATCGGCCCGGCGGCAGGGCAATCACTCGCTCGCCGGAATCACCGGAATAGGCCACGATGGCGCACCAGCGCTTTTGCTGGCGGGCGATCCACGCCAGCGACAGCGCCAGCCCCTTCGCGTTCTCGATCTTGTCGCGCATGCTCCCCGATTCGTCGAGCGTTACGATAATCGGCCCCTTGCCGACCGGTTCGGCCGCGGCCAAGTCCCGGCACAAGGCCTGCCGCTCGGCAAGGCGGCGGAGCATGTCGAGTTCCAACTCTTCCACGTCCAGCTTGGCCAGTTCGTGGGGCAGAACGCGGGCCAGGTCGCCGGCCAGTTCGACGCCGACCACATCGTCGAACCCGTGCACGGCCTTCATCCGCTGCTTGCTCTGGGCGACGCGGCGAAACCGCCCGGCCGCTTCGCATATCCTCCGGAGCGTCGGATTGTTGCGGACGCGGTTGAACGCTTCGGCCACGGCTTTCGGATCGCGCTTCCCACCGGGCGAACCGGCGCCCATGCCAAGCGCGCCCTCGGCATCTTTCAGTTCCTTCACCTCGCCGGCCGCGGCCGCGATCGCCTTCCCGGCCGCACCGATAGCCGCTACCTCACCCTCGATTCCGTCCGGCTTCCCACCGCCGCTGGCCTTCCCTGCGTCGTTCTTCCGCTTGAACTCGGCGAACTGGTCGCCGAAGTGCAGGGCCGCAATCTGGGCCGCGCAATCGTCGAGCATCGTATCGGCGTGGAGCGCGTGGAACTCCGGCGTCTCCACCATCGCGCCGATGAACTTCTCGCGCGTCCGATCTTCGCACGGCTGGAACTCGGCTTGCGGATCGAACGCCAGGGCGTGGAAGTCCGCGGCCGCGTTCTGGTCCAACCCCGTCGCTTCCCAGCGCGGGCAATCGGCCAGTTCCCGGCCGCGCCGCATGGCCCATTCATCGCAAACAACCGCCGTCGGATGGCGCTTCGCGACCGCATCGGTAGCGCCGGCATCGGTCGCGCCCGCGTCGATGTCCGCCAGCGCCGCGCCAAGGTCGAGCATTCCCAACAGTTCGTCGGAATTCATGATGTCCCCTTGTGTGAGAAACGGCGGCCGGAAAAGCCCGGCCGCCCGTGAATGGAATCAAATGGAGTCAATCGATTTCAGCTTGAGCGCCTTGAGTTGGCCCTGCACGTACGTCCGCGCCTTCGTCGCCCGGCCGTTGCCGCCGGACAGGCCCGCGAGTCCGCGGTCAATCTCGGCCAGTTGCGCCGCCGCCTTCGCGGCCTGGTCCAGCTTCCGAACGTCGCAACCCGCGAGAATCTGCTCGGCCTCGATAAGCGCCGAATTCACCCGCATGCCGACCGGGTTGGCCACCTTCGCAATCACGCGGGCGCAGGTCGCCGGCTGCTCCTGGGGATCGTCCCACAATACCGCGGCCAGTATTTCGAGGTGATCGGGTTGCACGGCCTCGGCGCCACTGAGCCACGCGAACGCCCGCGCCACTTTCACGGCCTTCACCTGCCGCCGGGTTGCACGCCTTCCTTCGCCAGGTCGCGGAGAATGGTTTCCATGGCTTCCCGCCCGGCCGCACTCCACGGCATCCCGCCGGCCTCATAGGCCGCCGCGTCGAGTTCCACCGGCGTTACCGTGGTCGAAAGGTCCGGCGTCAAGTCGGCATCCCAGAGCAACCGCGACCGCCCGGCCTGCGTCGCGATCGGCCGCACCGTCCGCCGCAAAACGAACCGATCGAACAGCGCCCCGAGTTCCTTTCCCGTCTCCGGGTTCGGCCACTCGTTCGACGCGGCCACGCACAGCTTGAGGGGAACCCGCCGGGCCACGCCGTCCCCGGCGTCGAAAGTGCGCTCGTTGAGAATCCGCAACAGCGTGTTGAGGATGGCGCTCGACGCCTTGAAAATCTCATCCAGGTAGGCGAAGTCGGCTTCGGGAAGCTTGCCCGTGGTGATGCGGAGATACTTGTCGGCCTTCAGCCCGGCGACGCTTACCGGCCCCATGATTTCCTCGGGCACCGTGTACTTGTTCAAGAGCGCGGCGAACTTCGAACCGCCGGCCCACTTCATGAGCGAATCGAGCAAGAGGCTTTTCGCGCAGCCGGGCGGGCCGACAAGCAGCGCGTGTTCCTTCGCCACCAGGGCGCACAGCACCAGGTCGATTTCCTCATCCCGTTCGATGAGCGCGGCCGCGAGTTCTTTCCGCGTCGTCATGAACTTATCCCGCGTAGTCATGTTGAACCTCGAATCGGTCGCCCGTGTGCGAAGTGCATCGGCCGCCGGCGCGAGGCTCCCCTCCGGTGGAAGCCCCACACCAGGGGCCGCCTACACTTCCACCGCATCGAACAAGTTCGGCCCCGGTGATCGCGCCGCCACGCCGACGGGAACCGCGGCCGCCATTGCTGCGCCGCCGCCCGCGGCCGGTTGCGGCTTGCCGATTTCCTCGACCTTCGCCCGCAGCTTCTCCGCCGCGGCCTTCAGCGATTCCTCAAGCTTCGCCCGCTGCTCGCCGAGGAGCGTCGCGTACGCTTTACCTTGAACCGGGCGGTTCTGATCTTCTCGGCGGCGCGCTTGATGGTGTCGGGCCGCGTATCCGTGCCGAAGTCCGCCACCGCGGCTTCATGCTCGGCAATCAAGCCGGCAAGCCCGGCCGCGACGCTGTCCCGAATGCTCCGCTCCGTCTCCGGGTTCCCCTGGGAAACCGCGAAGCGTACAACCGTGCCATTGATCCCGCCGAGGAACTTCTGCACCTGGTCGACAAGCCCGGCGTGCCGGTGCGGAACGAAGTAGCACCCGCCCTGCGGCCGGATCGGGAAGAGGTCGCCGTTGCGTTCGATGATCCGCTGCACGATGCCGGTAACGTCGGCCGCGGTGCGGTTCTCGAACGCCCGGTCGAATTCCTCGCGAGCGATGGCCGCCAGGCCTTCCAGTTCGCAGTCGATGCGGCCCGTGTGCTTGTCCAGCGTCAGCATCGTTTCCAGTTCGTAGGCGAACTGGTCGCCGGCCTTGCTCTCGCGCGTGAACTGGAACTGAATGGTTCGGGCATCCTCGGCGGTCTGGCGGAATCACCCGCGAGTCGTCGAGTTTCTTGAGCGCTCGCGAGAAAGCATTCCGTGGAGCGAGTTCCCGCGCGATGCCGGCGTCAAGCCCGGCGGCCTTGAGTGCGGCGACAAGCCCGGCCTGCGTTGAACCGGCACACTTCCACGCGATCACTTCGCCGAGCGGTAGGAGGATTGAATCGGCCATTGACGAGCACCTCAGAGTTGTTGTGAATCGGCGTCAGTGAGTTCCGGCCGCCGTTGCCGAATTCGCAAGACGCGAAACCGGCATCACACTATTGGCGACGAAATGTCAAATGAGTTCCACGATTCACAACAATTATCAAGAAATGTCATATGTACATTTCGGAAGTGAGCTCTAGCGTGAAAAATGTCATAACTGACACGGTGTTGATTCGGCTATAGATATGATGGGTCTGGATGGGCGTTGCCGTATCCGCTTGTCAATGATCTTTCACCGCGAAGTGAGAGCGCCGCAGCTTGCTGCGGACCGTGCATAATCGGGCGTTCTTCCAGTCCCTTCGCGCCTGACACCGGCCCGGCCACTTTCCGACGGCTCACCTTGTTCGTTCGCTTCGCGCGCATGAGCGTGAATCGGCCGCACGTGAAAACGCACTGAAAATGCGCGCT
>DATNBQ010000187.1:0-15502 GCA_035571955.1 Urbifossiella sp.
CATCGAACTTCTCGTCGTCATCGCCATCATCGCGATCCTAATCGGCTTGCTTCTTCCCGCGGTTCAGAAAGTCCGCGCCTCCGCCGCCCGCGTCCAGTGCCAGAACAACCTCAAGCAGATCGGCATCGCGCTCCATAACTACGAGAGCGCTCGCGGCACGATTCCCTCGGTCTTTCCCGCCACGGTCAAGCCGCCCTATGTCGGCATCGTCCCGCCGTACTTTTATTCCTGGAGTTCGCTCGCCCAGATGAATCCGTTCCTGGAACAGACGGCCATTTACAACGCGATGAACCTCGACCTGCCGATGTACCTGTTCCCTTCACTCACCGTATCGACGCAGAACCAGTTCGCGGTCGCGCAGACGGTCAAGTCGTTTCTCTGCCCCGCGGACAAGATGTCTCCCGTGGCCGGCGGATACGGCGTGGCCAGTTTCGGGCCGACGAATTACACGGCATGCACCGGTTCGGGCACCACCAATGGCGGCGCCCCGTTCGGCTCGCCCTGGGATGCGGACGGCGTGTTCCGGGCCGCGGCGGAAGGGCGGTTTCTCGAGATCAGCGACGGCCTCTCCAACACGGCCGCGTTTTCGGAGAGCACGCTCGGCGAAGGGAACACGGTATTCGGCGCGGCCCCGGCCGGCGGACCGCAGCGCGTGTACGGCAACGTCGCCCCGCCGCTTTCTCCCGGAGGTTGCGGCAGTCCCGCCTCCTGGAATTACGAGCAGCCGCGCGGCTTCCAGTGGTCCTCCGGCGAAATCCGCTGCGTCAGCTACAACCACTACTTCACTCCCAACACCAGCCAGTACGATTGCGTGACGAACCTGAACGCGCCGGGGCCGCAGGCCTTCACTTCCGCGGGGTTCAAGGCCGCCCGCAGCTTCCACACCGGCGGCGTCAACCTGCTGCTCGCCGATGGCTCGGTGCGGTTCGTGAGCAATTCGATTCAACCGCTCACCTGGTCGGCGCTCGGCACCCGCGCCGGCAACGAAACGATTGGAGATTACTGATTCACCTGGCGAGCCGGCGACGTCAGTCGCCGGAGATCGGGAGACTCCGGTCGCTCACGCTCCCGGCTCGCCAGGTTCTGTTTTTTTCCGGAGTCCCATGAGTATCTCCGCACTGATCGAATCATCCCGGCTCAGCCGCGAGCAGGTTCGCTTCTACCGCGACGAAGGCTATGTGATTTTGCGCGGGCTCTTCCACCCCGCCGAGATCGCTGTCGCCTCGATGGAGGCGGACCGCTTGCTCGATCGCGCCGACTTGAAAGTGACGCCGAACATCCGCTGCCGCTGGCAGAACCACACGCAGACGGGGGAATGCCTGTTCGAAACGTTCGACCCGGTGATCGACCTGTCGCCGCCCTTGGCGGACCTGGCCCGCGACCCGCGCCTCCTCGGCGCCGTCGGCGAACTCTACGGCGAACCGGCGCACTTGTTCAAGGACAAGCTCATTTTTAAACCGCCCGGCGCGAAGGGGCACGACCTGCACCAGGATTACATTTCCTGGCCGAGTTTCCCGACCAGCTTCGCGACCGCGGCGATCGCCATCGACCCGTGCGATCGCGACAACGGCTGCACCGAGGTTTATCCGCGCGTCCATCGCCGCGGTTATCTTTCACCGATGGATGGCGACTTTCATCCGCTGGCCGAGCAGCACGTCGAAGGGATCGAACCGGTTCCGTTGATTCTCGAGCCGGGCGACGTGGCCATCTTCGGCGGCTACGCGCCGCACCGCTCGGCCCCGAACCGCTCGGCATCGTGGCGGCGGCTACTTTACCTCAGTTACAATGCCGATTCGGATGGCGGCGACCAGCGCGACGCCCACTACGCCGAGTTCCACACCTGGCTCAAAGTGAAATACGCCCAGTACGGCAAGACCGAGACGTTCTTTCAGTGAGCGCGGCGCGCTCCGCTCCGCGGACTCCTCGTCGCGGCTAATCATCCCTGGTTTGCACATGCCGCAACTGGACGAACGCCGCGCCTGGCTCGCTCGCTTGCCGTTCTATTACGGTTGGGTCCACGTCGTGCTGGCGGCGGCCGCCATGACCGCGACGCTGCCCGGCCGCACCTACGGAATCAGCCAGATCAAAGTCCCGCTCTGTAACGAACTCGGCATCGAATCGCTGCGCTTCAACGTGCTGAACTTCTGGGCCGTCATCATCGGGTCGCTTTGCGTGCCGCCCCTGGGCTGGCTCATCGACCGAATCGGCGTCCGCATTGTGCTGGCATTGAACGCGGTCCTGCTCGGCGGCAGTGTCATTGCCATGAGCCGGGCGACCAGCGAAACCGAAGTGGCCGTCACCATGACGCTGATTCGCGGCCTCGGCCAGGGAGCGCTCTCGGTTGTTGCCATCGCCTTGGTGGGGAAGTGGTTCCGCCGCCGCACCGGCATCGCCATGGGTCTGTTCTCCGTGCTGCTGTCGGTCGGCTTCGGGCCGTCGATCCTCCAACTGGGGAGCGCCATCAAGGACTCCGGCTGGCGAGCGGGTTGGGAAGGCATGGGCTGGGTGCTGCTGTTCGGCCTCGCCCCGATCGGGTTCCTGTTCGCGCGGCGCTCGCCGGAATCGTGCGGCATCAAGCCGGACGAGCCAATTGTGGACGCGGCTTCGGCCCCATCCATGTCGCTCTGGCTCACGCTGCGCACACCGAGCTTCTGGATTTATTCGCTGTGCGCCGCGACCTTCAATCTGACCTTCTCGGCCCTCACGCTCGACAACGAAACATTGCTCGACGAGCGCGGCCTGAACGGCAAGGAACTGAACTACAAGCTGCTGGCGTTGATCATGTACGCGGGATTGCCGGCAAACCTGCTGGCCGGATGGCTGGCCCGCTACTTCGCGATGGGGAAGATTCTCGGCGCCAGCGTCGTCGTCCAGGCCGCGTCGCTCGCCTTCTTCCCATTCGTCTCCTCCGTTGCGGATGCCACGGCATACTTTCTGACTCTCGGCGCAAGCGGCGGCGGCGTGACTGTTGCCTTCTTCGCCATCTACGGCCACCACTACGGCCGCAAACATCTCGGCCAGATCCAGGCTTCGGCTCAATTGATGTGCGTGCTCTCGTCGGCGGTCGGGCCCGTGCTTCTGGAATGGTGGCGCGGCCAGGCGGGAAGCAGCGAGCCGTTCTACTTCGCGTTCGCGGCGGCAACCCTCGCACTCGGTCTTGCCGCGTGGTTCATTCGCCCGCCGCACACTGGGAAAGCGGGCCCCTCGCCAGCATAATGCCACCATGCCGCTGCCAGTCATCGAAGAACCGATCAAGTTCCACCTGTCGCTGAACGTTCCCGACCTGGAGCGGGCCGTGGCGTTCTACCGCGGCTTCTTCGGCATCGAGCCGGCCAAGCACCATCCGGATTACGCGAAGTTCGAACTGGACGAGCCACCCGTCGTGTTCTCACTGGCGCCGCACCCGCCGGGCCCCGGTGCGTCGCTCAGCCACCTCGGTTTACAGGTAAGCGACGACGCTGCACTCGAAGCGTTCCGCCAACGACTGGAAGCCGCCGGCATCTGCACGCAGGCGCAAGACGGCACCGTGTGCGGCTACGCTCGGCAGAACAAGCTGTGGGTGAAGGATCCCTTCGACAACTTCTGGGAGGTTTACCGGATCGCGGAGCACGTGCCGCCGGAATCGGTGCGGACGAGTCTGGAAGGGCCGGCGGCCCGCAGCGATGCCGAGTGTGCCGCAGCCAAACCGCACTCGTCCGCGTCGTGGGAATACTACGTCGGCAATTCGATCCCCGAGCGGATCCCCCACGATGATGGATCGCTCGACGAAGTGCGGCTCACGGGGCTATTTAACGCCAATCTTCCGCTGGCTCAGGTCGCACATTTGCTGCGGGAAGCGTTCCGCGCTTTGAAGCCGGGCGGCAAGCTTCTCACGCACGGCTTGATGGGCGACCGGCCTCTACCGGGAACGCAGCCGAAGCTCCCGGGGCTGGCCGCCAGGGTTGCCGTGGTTCCCGCGCACGGCGAAGTGGTCCGGGCGTTCCAGGAAGCCAGGTTCGTCGGAATGCAATTCGTCAAGTTCACCGAGAAAGCCTGGTTCGTCCACGATGGCGTCGAACTGCGCGAAGTGAAGCTGACCGGGTGGAAGCCGGAGCGAACTGAAAGCTCCGCGACGCGCTCGGTGCTTTACAAGGGGCCGTTCGCTCAGGCGATTGTCGCCGGCCACTCGTTCGCGCGCGGCCAGCGCGTCGCCGTCCCTGTCGCCGTCTGGCAGCAACTGCGTCTTGGCCCCGGCGCCGAACAGTTCCTCTTTTTCGAATCGAGTGAGCGCGAGGCCTGTGGATAAAGCCCGGCGCTTCACTCCACCGGCTGCGTGACGAGCAGCGTCACGCCTTTCACGTAATCCTTCACGCGAACGCGGTAGTCGGCCATGTGCGGTGCCTGCGAGTGGGCATGCAGCGCCGCGACGCTGGCCCACTTCTCGACGACGATCACGGCATCGTCGCCGGCCAGTTGCTGGATCGCGCTGGCCCCCGGCACGTCAACCGTCGCCCCGTATTCGAGGCAGCCATCTTCTGCCCGCACGAGCGGCGTCAGGCGGAGGAATTCCTTCAGGAATGCCGCGCGCGTGCCGGCGTTCACTCGGATCGTGGCAATCACATGAATCATGGCGGCTCCTGGCTTTCGATGGGTAGAACTCTCCACTTCAACATATAACGTCGGTAGCCGTCCGCGAGTGCCCCGCGATGTCGCCGTTGGAACCTGATCGCAGGGAGTTTTTGGCCGTTGCCGCGGCGGCCCGCTTCCGCCGAGGAGAACCCGCCATGCCGCCATCCCACCTTCCGATCGCCAAGCCCGAAGAGATCGGCCTCGACGGCAAGCGCCTGCAAGTCGCCTACGACCTGTTGGACAAGTGGACGGCGGAAGGCTCGGTGCCGGGCGGGGCGATCCTGGTCGGTCGCAAGGGCCGCACCGTGCCCGTTCGCCACTTCGGCAAGCAAGGCCCCGAACCGGATGCCGCGCCGATTCGCAAGGATGCCCTCTTCCTGATGGCGTCGATCACCAAGCCGGTGGTCTACATGGCCGGCATGATGCTCGTCGAGCGCGGCGTTTTGAACCTCAACGATCCGGTCGTTCGCTACGTGCCCGAGTTCAAGGCGCACGGCAAGGAAGCGATCCTGGTACAGCACCTGTTCACTCATACCTCCGGCTTGCCGGACATGCTGCCGAACAACGCCCAGATGCGGAAGGAGCACGCGAGCCTGGAGGCGTTCCTGGCGGCGGCGGCGCGCGACACCGTTCCCGCATTCAAGGCCGGCACGCAACTCAGCTATCAGAGCATGGGCACCGCCGTCGTTGCCGACATCATCCAGCGTTTGACGAAGATGCCGCTCGCCGACTTCCTTCGCCGCGAGATGTTCGAGCCGCTCGGGTTGAAGTCGATCGGCCTCGGTTCGAAGGGGTTCGACCGCGATCGGTTGGTTCGCGTCACGCTGCCGGATTATCAGGTCGGCGGCGACTTCCACTGGAACAGCCGCTACTGGCAGGAACTCGGGTCGCCGTGGGGCGGCCTGTTCAGCACGCCGGAAGACTTCGCGGTAATCTGCCAGTTGATGCTGGCCGGCGGGGCCTGGAATGGCGTGCGGCTGCTGTCGCCCGCATCCGTGCGAATGATGACGAGCAACCGGCTCGACGATTACGCGGAGATGCCGGAGGGAACGCGGCGATCCCAGCCGTGGGGGCTCGGCTGGCGGCTCAACCACCCCGGCACCGCGGAGAGCTGGAGCGACTTGCTCGGCCGCCATGTGTTTGGCCATACCGGCGCCACCGGCACGACAGTGTGGCTCGATCCGCAAACGGATGGTTTCTGTTTGTTGCTCACATCCGCGGTGCGCGAGAAGGCCCCGTGGCGGCTCGCGCACCTGGCCAACGCCGTCGCCAGTGCCTTTGTTTAGGGCGAGCAGGGGGCTTAAGCCCCCCGATTCTGTGATCGCTCGAGAATCAGGGGGCTTACGCCCCCCGCTCGCCTGAGCCTTCCCAACTTTCTCACCAACATTGCGTCTGGCACGGGGTTTGTTACCTTGGAGGTAAGTCCGCAGCCCAATTGGAGGCGGCTCCATGCGCATCCTTCCCTTCGTCGCCCTCGTCTCGGCGACGCTCCTGATAACGCAGGCCGCACCCGGCGCCGATCGCAAGGCCATCGATGACGCCGTGAAGGCCGGCGTCGCGTTCCTCGAAGGCGATCTCAAGGCCGGCCGCGGCAACGACGGCAACGGCATCGGCCCGGTCGCGCTGGCCGGGCTCGCACTGCTCGAAAGCGGTCGACCCGCCAACAGCCCCGCCGTCAAGGACATCGCTGCTGCCGTTCGCGCCGCCGCGTATTCTGAAACGCGGACCTATCAGATCTCACTCTGCGTCTTCTTTCTCGACCGCCTTGGCGACCCCGCGGATAAAGCACGCATCCAGATGCTGGCGGTGCGGCTGCTCGCCGGGCAGAATGCCAACGGCGGCTGGTCGTACGATTGCATCGCCCCGATTGCCAAGAACGAAGAGCGCCGCCTGCGGAACAAACTGGACGAGAACCAACTCGAGACCGGCGACAAGGGCGCCAAGCCGAAGGGCAAGGAGCCGAAGGCAAAACCCGCTGCCAAGGGCCATACCGAGACCGCCGGGAAACTGCTTCCGGAGATCGAGCACCATCGCCGCACCCTGGTCGCGGCCATCGGCGGCAAGTTCGCCCGCGACGACAATTCGAACACGCAGTTCGCCCTGCTGGCCGTCTGGATTTCGCGGAAGCATGGCGTTTCGATCGAACGCTCCATGCAGGCCGTCGAGAAGCGCTTCCTCAACTCGCAGATGCCGAGCGGCGGCTGGCCCTACAGCGACCGCATCGACATCGAGGGCAGCCCGTCCATGACCTGTGCCGGGCTGCTGGGCCTGGCCACGGCGGTCGGCCGCCGCGAGGAACGCCGCCTCAAGGCCGAGCCGCAATCCCACCCCGAACCGAAGGCCGCCAAGCCGACGACTCCGCCCAAGCCGGACGATCCGTTTTTCTCGCCGGCCATTCCCGACGATCCGAAACCCAAGCCGAAGGCCGCACCCAAGGAAGCGCCCAGGAAGCGGCTCGACCAGCGCGACAAGGCCGTGGCGGCCGCCTTCGACAATCTTGCCGGCATCCTCGGCGGCAATGCCAACCGCGGCAAGGCCGGCCCCAACGCCCTCTTTCCCGGCGGCCGCTTCAACGACCGCGACATGTACTTCCTCTGGTCGCTCGAACGGGTCGGCGTCATTTACGGCCTGGAGAAGATCGGCCGCACCGACTGGTATCAGTTCGGCGCCGAGCAAATCCTTCGTGCCCAGAACCGCGACGGCTCCTGGGGCGACAACGGCTATGGCCCCGTGGTCAACACGTCGTTCGCACTGCTCTTCCTGGCCCGTTCGAATCTCGTCCGCGACCTCACGGCCAAGGTGCAGAAGGACCCGTTCAACGTGGAACTCCGCAGCGGCGCCCAGGCCGGCGGTCCCGCGGTGGAACCGAAGGAATCGATCGCCAAGGCCGATCCGGCGCCCGTTAAGCCCGGACCCAAGGCCGACCCCGCTTCCGTTCCCAACAAGGCTGTCGTCAAGCCGGAACCGACACCGGTCAAGCCCGCTGAAGCTGTTGAGCCGGTGAAGCCGAAACCCAAGCCGCTGCCCCTCGACGAGGCCACCGGCAAATTGGCCGACGCGCTCTTGAAGGTGCCCGCCGCCTCTTGGCCCAAGGCGTTGCAACAGGTGCGCGACGGCAAGGGGGGCGACTTCACCAAGGCGCTCGTCATGGTTGTGCATCGCGTCGATGGCGACCGCAAGAAGCAGGCTCGCACCGCTCTCGAAGAGCGTCTTTCGCGCATGTCCGCCGCTACCCTTCGCGGCATGGTCAAATCGGACGATGGTGAACTGCGCCGTGCCGCCATCCTGGCCTGTGCCATGCGCGAAGACAGGACCCACATCCCCGACCTGATTGCCCGCTTGACGGATGAAGAAGAAGCGGTGGTGCGGGCGGCGCGGGCCGCACTCAAGAGCCTTTCCGGCGGCAAGGATTTTGGCCCCGAGGCAGGTTCCACCAAACTCGACCGCGCCGTCGCCGTCGAACAGTGGAAATCGTGGTGGGCCAAGCAGAAGAAGTGATGCCTAAGGGCAAGCCTGCGGGCGGTCGTGGTGGCGATATCCCCGCAAGTACCCTTCGATGTGTTCGTGCATATCCGCCGGATCGAAGCCAAATACCTGCATCTCCTCGATGGCCCGATTGGCCGTCCAGTGGTGATACTCCATGCGGAAGATCGCGCACATCGTTCCGGTGCGGTGAATGCCCGCGAAGCAGTGGACCAGCACCGGCTGGTTCTCCTTGCAATCCATGATCTCGAGGAACTTGGCGACGTTTTCGTCGGCGGGGATCGTTCCCTTTTCGTCCGGCCCCCAGACGCGCGGCACCAGGCGAATGTGCTTCAAGTGCCGCCCGGCGCAGATGCCCGCTTCCCATTCGTCCGGGTAAGGCATCCCCGCCGTCCGCACCGTGCGCAGGGTGACGACCGTCTTGATTCCGTATTCGTCGAGGGTGCGCTCGAAGACGGGGGGCGATAGCTGCCCGCTGCGGTAGAGCTTGCCATCTTCCACGACGTGGAAGTTGCGGATCGTGGTTTGCCGGTGCGAGGAATAGAGGAGCGGCACGGCGACGACGAGCGCCGCGACGATTGCCGCCAGGAATCCTTGCCAGTGCCGCCGCATCGCGAACCCTCTGCCTGGGAACGGCAGACTGTAGCAAGGCGACGCGGCCAGTGGAAGGGCGACCGCCGTTACTTCGCCAGGCTGACGCAAATCACTTCATTGTCGTTCCTCATGAAGACGCAGCGGTTCGCGAATGCCGGCGCCACCCAGACCACCTTGCGGCCCGCCATCGTGTTCGTCGGATCGAGCAAGTGCGCACGGTCGATCTCCTCGTAACCCTGCGGCGACAGCTTCGCAATGATGAGATCGCCTTGCTCGTTGAAGAGGAAGTAGCGGTCGGCCTGCGGCGTGAGGAAGGCGTTCGACCAGCGTTCGCTGCCGGCCGGTTCGCTGTTGGCGGCGACTTTGGCCGGGGTCAGTTTGCCGCGCGTCGCCTGCATCGTTTCCCAGATCCGCTTCCCCGTTCCCACTTCCAGGCAGCGCAACTGACCGTAGCTGCACACGCCGTAGACGTGCTCGCCGGCAACCACTGGCGTCGGGATGATCGAACTGAGATCTGTCGTCTGCGCCGGGCGTTCGCCCTTGGCCTTGCTCTTCCACACCACCTCGGCACTGTTCGCCTTCACCTTCAAGAGCATCGATCCGTTGTAGAAGGACGTGAGAAACAGTCCGTCGGTCCCGACCTTCGACGGCGTCGGCGCGGTCAATGCCGAACCCACGGCAAAGTCGACGCGCCAGAGCCGCTTGCCGGTCTCCGGTTCGAGCCCGACCACGGCCTTGGGATGCCAGATGATCAGTTGTCGCTTGCCGCCGAACTCGAAGATCATGGGCGGGGCGTAGCCGAAGTCGCCGGGGCAACTTTGCGAAGTCCAGAGTTCCTTGCCGGTCTTCTTGTCGAAGGCGATGACGAGGCGATTGTCGCTGCCGCCGGCCAGGCAGATGAGCTTGTCGCCATCGATCAGTGGGTGAGCCGCGAACCCCCACACCGGCAGGGGTGAACCGTAGTCCTTGGTAAAATTCTTGGCCCAAAGCAATTTCCCCGTCTCGGCGGCGTGGCAGCGGAGGTCGCCCATCGCCCCTAGCGTATACACGCGGCCATCGTCGATCGTCGGCATCACGCGCGGGCCGCCGGGATACGAGATCGTGTAAGTGACCCGGTAATCGGCGCTCCAACGCTCCTCGCCGGTGTCGGCATCGCGGCACGAGAGCCGTTCCCGGCCGGCGGTGCGTGCCTTGGAAAAGCCTCCCGCCGGCAACTTCTCCCCCGCATCCGGCACGAATTCGGTGAGATAGAGTTTGCCGCCGGCGATGGAGGGGCTGGAATAGCCGGCGCCGCACGGCTTGCGCCAGAGTACCTTGGGGCCGCCGGCGGGGAACTTGTCGAGGATGCCGGCCTCGCGCCACTTGCCGTCGCGGCGCGGCCCGAGCCACTGCGGCCAGTCGTCCGCCGCACCGATGGGAGCGAGAAGCAAACCGGCCAGCAGGGGAAGCATGTATCGCATCGAATCGCCTTCTTGAAATTGTGCCGCGTTGCACCGAGTGTGCCGTAGGATATAATCCCGACGAGCCGAAAGAAACCTCAGCCCGCCGCGAACAATTCTATAGCCGAGCGCGAGTGATCCGATGTCCGACGACGAAATTAAAAAACGCTTCGTCAGCGAGATCGAGCAGCGCGGCTACGACGACAAGTTCATCGACAAGAACGAAGAGCGCGAAATCCTGCAGATCGCCATTCAACTCGGCGTCCGCATCGACAACGCCAAGGTGGCCCTCGTTCAGGTTTGCGAAGAGAAAGGATTTATCGTCGAGAGCGCGATCGCCCGGCAGATTCGCAAGGAAGTGGACTCGACTTCGGGCTCCGGCGGCAAGGTAGATCGCCGCGGCTTCGACGCCATCTTGGCCAACGCCCGCCTGGCCATTCAAGGGAAAAAGAACGACCGCGACCTGCAGGCCATGATCGTGGACGCAATCGAGGACGCCGGCGCCGCGCGCGTGAAAACCGGCTGGTTCAGCAACTGGTTCGCGAACCTGAAGCGCGACCTGGGAAGGTGACCGCGCAGCCCCGACTTACTGAACCTCGGCAAATTAATGGCGGGCACCAGCCACCCAAAACCTCTCCCCCGCAAGCGGGGAGAGGTGGGGCTGGTTGGCTCGATGTCGTTACATTGATTACTGTCAATAGCCGCGGAGGCTCGCGATTCGGCTGAGCGCCTCACTGGCCGATCCGACGCGGTTTCTTCGCTTCGTAAAGCTTGAGATTCTGCTGCCCGAGTCCGCCGAGACTATTCTTGTAGAAGGGATTTTCGAGCGCCTTCTGCTGCCATTTCACGGCTTCGTCGAACTGGCCGGCCTCAGCGTAAGCCGACGCCAGGGCCGCTTCGGCCTGCGAGACCATCACCTTCATTGGAGAGTTCTTCAACACCTTGATCGCTTGCTGAGCATCCTCAATGGCTTTCTTGCCGTCGCGCAATTTCGCATCGGGGCAGGCCGAGCGAATGCTGGAACGATTGATCCAAGCGACCCAGAAGTTGCCATCCAATTTCAACGCGGCGTTGTAATCCTGCAATGCCAGCTCCCAGTCAGCGATGCTCCCGTAGGCACTTCCCCGACTGGTATGGTGCGAGGGGCTCCGCGGATCCAACCGGATGGCTTCGCTGAAGTCGAGAATCGCCTTTTTTGGCTGACCGCCGAACGAGTGAATGGCCCCACGGGTGGCGAACGATTCGGGATCGGTCGGTTTCAGTTTGACGAGTGTGTCGCCATCGCGGAGCGCCTCCGCGAGCCGACGGGTCGCCATCAGACAGATCGCTCGATGGTGATAGGAGTCCGTCTGGTTGGGATTCACCTTGATCGCCTGCGAGAGATCCTCAATCGCTTTATCCATGGCGCCTTGAAACGGCCGTCGATTCGAGATCGGCGACCTCGGCGCCCCAGAACGCAAAGCGGAATTCACTGGCGACACCCCGGCCGATCGCTCTCGCCCAGTCCAGATGGTCCGCCGGGTTGATCCGCGGCGGCGGTGGTTCGGCCGGGGCCGGCGGCGGTTCGATGGCGGCGAGGAACTTCGCCACGGCTTCGCACGGGAGAAGGCCGCGGAGCGCTTCCGGCAGCATCGGCAGCACCGCGGCCAGTTCTCGCCCGAGGGCGGCGGCCCGCGTCGCCGGATCCGTGCTTCGATGTTCGGCGCCACGTCGAACGGGTTGCCCGGCCAGCGAACGCTTGACGATCCACACAAGGCCCTGGCTCACGCCCGCCTGCTTGGCGACCTGCTTGTATGTGAGCCTCGCGGCCGGGTTGGTGAGTAGCTCGCGGACGCGGTTTCTCTTTTCGAGATCGGTAGGAGAACCCATGTACTTCTCCGTCAAGGTGGAAGGGGAAGAGGAATTCGCCCACGGTGAGCGAGTTCGAAGTCGGCGAGGTGATCAAGTCGCGGCGGTCTCAGGCGGTTCGCGGTGAATGAGGTCTTGACCGATGACCCGGCCGCAGTCGTCATAAATCACGATGACCACTTTGGACCATCGCGAATCCTGGGATTCGTACTGCTTCACGGCTTCGACAAGTTCGTTGATCGTCATGGCCTTCACTCCTGGAATGAAGCCGGCGGGATTGCCAACTTCGGTTCGTGGGTCCATCAAGGAAAAGTGGGAAGGCCGCGCTGGCCTTCCCCGTGGGGCTTCACTTCCCAGCGAGCGGGCTTCGCAGGTCGCTACAAGGCAGCCAGGGCGGAGGGAGTTCGCGGAACGCATCGTCGGCTTGCCGCAACGCCCATCGCAATTTCTGAACGTCATCATCGAGCACGATCGGGCCGAACACCGAGTTCTCACGGCGTAGATCGACCATGATCGAACCGACGTGGGATTCCATCAGTTTGAGCATCGATCGGCATTCGCTCGTCCACTTGGAGAAGGCCGCTGCAGCGTCCCTTCTCCCTTGGTCTTCTTGACAGGGTTTCGGTTTCACGGTCATTGCAGGTTCTCCTTGCGTGAGGTCCGGCGGAAGTGCCGACCTCGAGTTCCCCGCTGGCGGCTCGAACGCCAGAGCCTTCCGGCCGGGGAAGTCACGCGGTCAGGATTGCCACGAGTGCCGCGCGGTCGACGTGGAAGCGGTTCACCACGGCGTCAACATCCGCGGCGTTCTCCGGGCATCCGCGGTGCATTCATCCGCGAGGAACACGGCATAGGCTTCCGTCCCGGCGGCCCGGTTCGAGATGCGGAACCCGCGTCCGCCGTCGGCGTGGAACTCCTCGACGCTGTACTCGCCGATGTGGCCCTTGCCCTTCTGGTCGATGATGAGCGTGCCGCGGTCCGGGGCCGGTCGGGGCGTAGTGCACGCTGTTCGTCGGGCTGGACTTCGTGGCCGGCAGAGCGGTTTCGAGGTGATCGCACATGGGAGGAACTCCGGTTATTGGATTCTCTTAACGTCTCTAGAGCATACAATAGGATTGCCTTGCAGAGTAGTCAATAGGAATTCTCTAGATTATTTCCCGATGCAACGTATACTTGGAGAAAGGAGTAAATCCGATGGGTCGAAAGAACACGAAAAACACCATTCAGCTTGGAATGGAACTGAGCCAAGAACTTGTTCATGCCGTCCGCAGCTTTGCTCGTTCGCGGGAGGAAACGCTTCGCGAAGTGGTCGAGCTTGCCTTGCGCCGTCACCTGGCGAACCCGCCGCCGAAGCCGGAACCGCCGCCGATCATCCCCTTGCCGCCGTTCCCGCCCGTGGCCGCCGTGGAACCAGCGAAGCCGGCGTCGGGAAGGAAGCCGTCGCCGAGGAAAGGCGGGAAGTAATGCGACTTGCTCCGCCAGTCACCGAAGAGGAATGCACTCGCCGCGTCAAGCATGGCGTGCGGTCGATTCGCACCGCGGCCGAGTCTTGCCGAAGGTGCTGAAACCGCTGTTGGCCTGCGACAGAATCGTTCCGAAGGCGATCAGGGGGCCGAACACCACGGCGAATTGTCGGGTAAGGATTCCGCCGATGATTCCGGCGGCGGCAGGGCCGGCATTCTCCCTTCCGCCACGGCCGGGCATACCCGGTCTCTTGCCGGCGCCCGGCGTATTACCCGGTTGACGGCCTGGGACGATTGGCTCGTCGATCAGTTTCACGAGCAGGGGTTTCGGGCCAACGATGATAACCGGGATGGGCTTTCCCGTTGCGGGCACGGTGGACGTTTCCCGCTCTTCCTTCGCGACGGGGTCATTCGGCCGCCGCGTCGGGTCTTGCATCCCGTAGGTCGGACCGGCCTGGATACGGTCGGTCGGGTTCTTGAACTGGTAGATCGGCTGCGTTTCGCGTTGCTCGGCCGGCTCGCCCGCCTCGCCCGCCGTCTTCGTCTCGAACAGCTTGGCGAATCCTTTGGTCCAGTCGGCCGGCTGGTCGTCCTTCGAGCGGTGGGCGTTGATGAGCCTGTGGAAGGGGTTGTCGCCGATCAGGAGGATGCGCACCGCTTCGAGAGCGACTTCAAGGCGCTTGGCATCGGCGGGTTTCATGGTGTCGCTTTCGTCGGTCATTCTTCCCCCTCGTTGGTCGGGCCGTTCCGCCATTCCTCGCCGGCCCGCCTCTCTGCGAGCAGTTCGACGAGAAGGCGGGTTATCTGGTCCATTTGTCGAGCGATCCCAGCGTACGTCCGGTCCATCCCAGCTTTCACGCCTGCGGTGATCTGGGGGAGTGTTTGGCGAACGCGGCTATCGACGACGGATAGAACCCATTCGCGAATGGCGTCGCCAACCTCGGGCAACATGCCAGAGGGAATCGGCAGTTCCTTCGCGTCGAGGTTGACGGGATCGGTCATGCTGATCCTGTTTCAATGTCGCGAAGTTCTTCGTAGGTGCCACCGTTCAGCCGGGCCGTTCGCATCCGTTCGCACGTCGCCCGCGACAAACCCCAGTGCCGGCGGGCGAATACCGCGTCGGGAATATTCGCCTTGCAGCACGGGCAGAACTCGCAAACCGGGTAAATGTCGCCGCCGGTCTGCTTCGGCCATATTGCGTCGTACGCACTTCCCTTTGCCGGCGGCCCTTGGGGAAGTGCAACGCCACAACCGGGGCACTCGCCAAGGCCGGCCGGCGGCACCTGCGGATGGGCCAGAAACAGATCGAGCAGAGCGGCCGGGATCGGTTCGGGGCACATGGCCTTCCGTTTCGGATGAACCTGGCCCCACGTGCACCATCTCGACAACCATTGCATGATCGACGTTTCCGGCCGCCGGAACTGGCCACCATTCGTCAGCAGGTCGTCCACGAGTTCATCGGCCTCGCCGATGGCTTCGACGACCTGGGCACCGTGCGACCTCGGCACGGCCTTCAGGAAGGCCGCGAGGGCGGTAAGCCGATCCGAGAAGACGCGGTGCCAGTGAGCCCGTAGGCCAATGTCGTTGGCGGCATCCCTTTCCAGTTTCGCGACGCGTCCGCGGTGGCTCATGGCTCTTCCTGTTCGTTGACTTCGATTCGCTGGGCTTCCAGGTCCGCGATTCGTCGCTCCAGTTCGGTATGATCTCGCATCTTCACGGCCAGTTCGATCAGCTTGACCGCGAAGCGGCCGCGGGTATTCGGGTCCTTGTCCTTCAACAATTCGCGAAGCACCTGGGCGGCTTCCGCGGTCCCACCGGCAAGCTGGCCGACGGCACCTTGCAGCATCGCCATCCGAAGAGCATCGACCTTTGCACAGAACTCCGGGTCTTCGAGCCGGCGATGGCCGGTTCGTTCGGAGACGCCGGCGGCCGCCGCTGCATCCTTGATCGTGGCGCCGGCCGCGAGTTCGGCGGCAAGGCGGTCGTTCGCCGAATTCCTGCCACGGGCTGCCACGGGGTGCCACTCAGACCGGGTACGATCAGGCCGGCTTGTTCGTGGACGGGTCGCCG
>DATNBQ010000188.1:0-18042 GCA_035571955.1 Urbifossiella sp.
TGCCGAGGCGGTACTCCCCAGCAGCCAGGTAAACCTGCAAGAAGCGCAAGCGCGCCGGGCGCGTGATCGCGGGATCGGCCAGGAAACTGGCATTGAGCCGAGCCAGTTGCTTGCATCGTACGCGGAAGGGGACCGAACTGCCGACGCGGACGCCGACGAGATCGATGAAAGTTGGCTCGCGGCCGTTGGCCAGGAGAATGTTGGACGCCTTGAGATCGCGGTGCGACACGCCGCGATCGTGCATCGTTCGCAGCAAGCGAGCTACTTGGAAGGCGACACGGGGAGTCAGCGGTTCGGCGGCATCCACCTTTTCCGTAAGCAGGTAGCCTTCGGCGGGCAGCCCGAAGCGGTAGCGGTGCCAGGCAGCGAGCGGCCGCGGGCTCGGCAGCAACCGATCGCGGAGCGCATGCCCATTGATCCACGACCGGAGCACCGCCGGCGGCCGCAGTAAGTTCTTGATCGGCTCCCACCACGCCCGCACATTGACGCGCTTGACGATCAGGCCGCGTTCGGGAATCTCGGCGACGGTCGAGGTGCGCGAATCCTTGAGCAGATTCGTCGACGCGAAGAACGCATCCGGGTCGTTCAGCAGTTCGCGAAGCAATTCCGGCTCAAGGTCGCTGACGGCATGGCCGCGAAATCTGCCCTGGCTGATTCGCTGGAAGTATCGATTGGCGCCGAGGCAGCGCGCGATGCGGCCGGCCCAGAACCGACGGTTGGATGTCGATGTGGCGCGTTCCAGTTCGCGCGCTTCCTCGGCGAGTCGCGCAGCATCCGCCGGGGGAAGCGAGGTGCGGGCCTTGCGATACGCCAGCCAGAAGCGCAGACGCTCCGTGCGGCTCGCCCGCAACTGGAACCAGCGATTGAACACGGCGAGGTTCGCCCGACTGGCGGCCCACGACAGCGGCCGACCGATGCGGACCGCATGCAGGTCGATAAGCGAGAAGCTTTGCCGCGAGGCGGAGTCCGCGGAGCCGAGCGCGCCGCGCATCGTTTGTACCAACAGGTTCCCGGGATGGGGGTCCGGATGGGCGATCCCCGCATCGTGCAGCTTCGCGAAGAATTCCCCGAGTTTTCGCGCCGCAGAGCCGTTTCGCCCCGCCAGCCATTCGACGAATGGAACTGCATTGTCGAGCGCTCGGGTAATCAGGAAGCTTTCGCCGGGCCAGCGCGATTCGCTGCATCCCCAGGCCAGGGGGACCGCCGCGGCGATGCCGTGCTGTTGAGCGGTCAGCAAGTTCTCGAATTCCAACTGGGCCTTCGGCGGGCGCAGCACTTCCCGCGCCCACGCCCGAAGACCATTGATCCGGCAATGCTTCACGAACATCGCGCCGCCCGGCAACTGGACCCGGTACACCGTGCGATGCGGGCCGCTCTTCACGACTTCGGCCGCGCCGCTTGCAATCCAGCGATCCAGGTCCGGCCCCTTCGGCCCGAAGGCGGTCATGGCGCTCGGCGCCAAATGCCAGCGGCGACCCTTCAGGCGCATTGAGCGACCACCATCGGCCTTTGCCGACCGAATGATTCTCACCTTTCGCAGGAAGTGGCTAAACATGCTTCTTAAGCCGCGAGCGGTTTGGCCAATCGTTGGAGAGCAGAGATCCACAAGGCAGCGCCGGCCGCGACGCTATACTTCGCTTCCACCTGCCGGCGGCCGGCGGCGCCCAACCGCTGCCGCAACTCGGCATCGACCGCGAGGCGCCGCACCGCTTTCACCCACTCTTCGGTGGTCGTCGCCGAAAAGCCGGTCGCGCCATCGCGAACTAAATCGGCCTGCACGCCCACCGGATTAGCGATCACGGGCAAGCCTGCCGCCTGGTACTGCAGCACCTTCAGTCCGCACTTGCCGCGGCTCCACGGATCGTCCGGCACCCAGCCGATCCCCACATCCGCCGCCGCGATTTCCGCCGCTTCCGTCGCTTCATTCCACTGGCACCGATCGACCGGCAAGTCGGGAATGTCGATGAAGCGGTCGCAAATAAGTTTCAACCGCGTGCCGGGAACGGCCCGACCGATGGCGGAGAGTGTCGGCATAAAACGCTCGAGGCCGCGGAGCGTGCTGGAGGAGCCGACCCATACTATCTGGAGCGATGATGTTTGTTGCCGAGGCCCGATGAGTGCAGCAAGATTCACTGGGGAGGTTGGATGCTCCTGGGTGGCACCGGCTTCCAGCCGGTGTGTCTTTACTTGCACCGGCTGGAAGCCGGTGCCACCCAAGAATCGTTCAGGCTTATCGTGTCCCCCAGAAATTTTTGCTGAACCCTGCCCGAGGTCCGGCAATACAACGCAGGTCGGGATGATGGCGACGCGTTCGGCCGGTATGTGTCGCCTCGCTTCGGCGGCGAGGTATTCGTTCCCGGCAATGACAAGATCGCAAGCCTCGATGGTGCTTCGAAAGCGGCGGGCGCGGCGCGGGTCGTCGAAGCCTTTGGGCGAATGCGAATCGCGCAGCCAGACGGCATCGTCGAAGTCGAAGAGAAGCCGAGAGACGCGCTTGCTGAGGCGGCGAATTGCCAGGGCCGGCAGCAGCTTCCGCTGAAGGATCACGGCATCGTACGAGGCCAAGCTGCTGCCCAGGTTCAGGCGGGCGAACCACGATTGAGGAGTTGGAAAGAGGTCGAGCGAATGCCCGGCCGCGGCTAGCGGCGCGCGGAACGCCGCCAGCCGGTAGCGGCAACAGACGTGATCCTCGGCTTCAACCAGCGCCGCCAACTTCACCGCGACCCTCCCTGGTCGAATGGCTTCTAGCCACAGAGGCACAGAGACACAGAAAACGACAATGAAATTAAGAGTCCTTCGATTCTTGTGATTTTTCACTCTGTATTTCGCAGTTCCATTCTCTGTTTTTTACTCTCTGTGTCTCTGTGCCTCTGTGGTTAACCATCAACCCTTCTTGCGTTTGCCGGCGGCGAGCGCCCGGTCGATTTCCCTGCGGGCGTCGGCTTTCTTCAGCGACTCGCGCTTGTCGTGCGTCTGCTTCCCCTTGGCCACCGCGATTTCCACCTTGGCCAGGCCACCCTTGAAATACAGCCGCAGCGGCACGAGCGTGAAGCCGCGTTCCTCCGCCTTGACGGCGAACTTGGCAATCTCGCGGCGATGCAACAGGAGCTTCCGAGCTCGCTTCGGCTTGTGGTTCATCCGGTTGCCGAACGGGTATTCGGGAATCTCGACGCCGTGCAGCCACACTTCGCCGCTTTCCAGGCGGGCAAAGGAATCTTCGAGGACGGCCTTCCCTTCGCGCAGGCTCTTCACTTCGGTGCCGACCAGCGCGATGCCGCACTCGAGCCGCTCGTGGATTTCGTAATCGTGCGTGGCCCGGCGGTTGCGGCAGATGTTCACCACCGCGTCGGTCTCGTCTTCGTTCTTGCCGCTCTTGGCCATGCTGTTTCCCAGAGCGTCGCGAAACCGGCATATCTTAGCAAGCCATCGGCCGGCGGCGTAGGCCATTCTGAACGGCCCGACGCGCCGCGACCCAACGAGGAGTTCACTCGCTCGTTGGGTCGCAGATGGAACAAATCGATCACTGGTTCCGCAGGTCGATGCTCATCTTGTCGCCTGCCGTGATCGGCAAGTTCATTTCGCGGGTGCTGTCGTTCCAGCGCGCCTTGATGTTGAGCGTGGATTGGGCGCCGGGCTGCAGCACGGCGGACTTGTAAACGACTGTGCCGCCGGGGGCCGCGGTTTCCTTATCGTTGATCCAGACCTTGGCGCCATCGGGAACCGTCAGGGTGATGACGGCTTCGGCCGGCTTGGCGGGCGTTGCCGGCGCCGCCGGGGCGGTGTAAGCGGGCGTGGTGTAAGACGGGGTTGGGAAGGCGGGATAGCCGCCCGAGGAGTAGTAGCCGGGATAGTAAGCGCTGCCCATGCCCATGCCGGCGAGGCCGCCGTAGCCGTAGCTGCCGTAGCCGTAGTTGCCGCCGTAGCCGTAGCCGAGTCCGTAGCCGCCGAGGCCGCCGTAGCCGTACGGATAGCCGAGACCATACCCGCCGAGGCCATAGCCGCCGAGGCCATAACCGAACCCGCCGTAGCCGAGTCCGCCGCCGAACCCGCCGATGTGTCGGCCGCCCAACCCGCCGCCACCGATATGGTGCATCCCACCGCCGCCCATGTGCATGCCGCCCATGTGACCGCCCATGTGTCCGCCGCCGTGGCCTCCGCCATGACCGCCGTGCTGCGCCAGCGACACTTGCGCTCCGAATAAAACGACGACCGGAGCCAGCAAAGCTGCCAATCGCGATGACATGATAATCTCCTGATGTGATCGGCCGGGGCGTGCAGGCCGAATCTGGGATGGCATAGGTTATTATACCGCCAGTTCGAAGGATTCGGCAGGCAACTTCCCGACATCGCGACTGGGAATGCACAGATCCGTCTCCCCGTTCCTGCATTTCCCGACGAAACGGCCTCTCGCACTCGGGCTGCCTGTAAGATGATTTTTCCTTTACACTTCAGGCGGGTGAATCATGGCGGCCGCGACGCTTCCACTTCCCATCGGCTTTTTGGGCGCCGGGCAGATGGCCAGCGCCCTGGCAACCGGCTGGTCGCGGGCCGGCTTGCTCGATGGGCCGCGTTCGCTGGCCGCCGATCCTTTCCCTCCATCGCGCGACAAGTTCACCCAGATAACGGGAATCAAAAGCGTCGCCTCGAATCGCGAGGTGGTCGAAGCGTGCGGCGTCTTGGTGCTCGCCGTCAAGCCGCAGATCGTGCCGGCCGTTCTCGCCGAGATCCGACCGCTTCTTTCGGCGAAGCATCTGGTCATTTCGATTGCCGCCGGCGTGACATTGCGCGCTTTGGCCGACGCGCTGGGAAGCGGAACGCGGCTGATCCGCGTGATGCCGAACACACCCTGCCTGGTGAAGGCGAGTGCCAGCGGCTTCGCCGCGGGCCAAGCCGCGACGCCGGACGATGTCGCCCTGGCCGGCCAGTTGTTTGGAGCAGTCGGCAAAGCGTTCCCTTTGCCGGAACATCTGCTCGACGCCGTGACGGGCCTTTCCGGCAGCGGCCCCGCGTTCATTTACGTGGCCATCGAAGCCCTGGCCGACGGCGGCGTTCGCGTCGGTTTGCCGCGCGACGTCGCGCTGGCCCTTGCGGCGCAAACGGTCCTCGGCGCCGCGAAGATGGTCCTGGAAACTGGTCAACACCCGGCGGTCCTGAAGGACGCCGTCGCCAGCCCCGGCGGCACCACCATCGCCGGCCTTCACGCGCTGGAGAACGCCGGCTTCCGCGCCGCATTGATCAATGCCGTGGAAGCCGCGACAAAACGCAGCCAGGAACTGGGAAAGTGATTGGCGATCGGGGTTCGCCGGCTGGCGAGCCGGGAGCGTCAGCGGCCGGAGTTCTCGGGCCTTTCACTCCACTACTGGAGACATTCTCACGCGAGAGATCGCAGGCGCCATCGTCGTACTCGCCGGATCGCTCTTGGTAGCGACAGGCGTCATCGCTGAAGCGATGGGCGCGCGAGTCCCCGGAACGAACGGCGGCTGTTGGTTCGGGGGCTTCGTGATCTTCGGCGGATTCGTCTACCTCTTCGGCGGGACGCTGCGCCGCATCTGGGATGCGATTGGCACCCAGACCAGCGAACGCGCTCGGGAAAAGGAGCGATCGCCCGCGGAGAGCCGAATTCTCGACCGGAAGTTAAGGCAAAAAACCCGACAGGCAGCCAGCTTACCGGTATTATTCCATGACGGATGCCGCGATAGGGCTCAGGAGATTCCAACATGGGTGAAATCCGAGTGAAAGTGTTGATGACGAACCCAGCAGACGAAGCACTGGCGCGTCGCGGTGGTCTAGAGCCGCGCGAAGTGCGCCGCTACGAAGCCGACGCCGTGGTCGGTACCGGCGCCGTGCGGTCGGTCATTCCAATTCACGTCATGGAGAAACTCGGCATCCTGGAGCGTGGCCAGCGCGTTGCCGAGTACGCCGATGGCCGGAAGGACACAGTGGGTATTACCGAAGCGATTATCTTCGATTTGATGGGGCGTGACACGATCGAGGAAGCACTCGTTCTCGGCGATGAGGTACTAATCGGTCAGACGGTGCTCGAAAAGCTCGACTTGCTCGCGGACTGTGCGAATCGGCGGCTCGTCCCCAACCCCGCGCATCCCGACCAACCTGTGAGCAAGGTGAAATAACAGCATCCGGAGTTCGCTGGCACGCGACCTTCCCAATTGCTTCGGTCGTCGTTACACTGCCGTCACGCAAGTCGCCGTACACTCGATCAGGTTCTCCCGTTTCTTCCAGGAGTCGTGCCATGGATGCTCCGCGTTTCGTGCCGTCGCGGCGGCTGTTCCTCGCCTCGGCGGCGATCCCGCTGTTCACCGTCCGCGGCGCCTTCGCCAACTTGCTCAAAGACCTGACCAAGACGCCGGCCCAAACCGAGGGGCCGTTTTATCCCGACAAACTGCCCCTCGATACCGACAACGATCTCCTGGTCGTCAACGATGGCATCACGCCGGCGGTCGGCGACATCACTCACCTTACCGGCAAGATTCTCGATGCCCGCGGCAACCCCATCAAGAATGCCCTGGTCGAGATCTGGCAGTGCGATGCCAACGGCGTCTACCTGCACACCGGCGACAGCGGCGAAAAGAAAGCGCAGCAAGACCGCAACTTCCAGGGGTTCGGCCGCTTCATGACTGGGAAAAGCGGCGAATACTACTTCCGCACGATCAAGCCGGTGCCGTACCCCGGCCGCGCGCCGCACATCCACTTCAAGATCAAGCAGGGGCGCAAAGAACTGCTGACGACGCAGTGCTACATCAAGGGGCATCCCGGCAACGAAAAGGACGGCATCTGGCGGAGCGTCCGCGACGGCAAAGAGCGCGACGCCCTGACGATCCCCTTTGCCAAGATGAAGGATTCGAAGATTGGCGAACTGGCCGCGAACTTCAACGTGGTGGTCGGTTAAAGGTTAGCCGCGAGGCAGCGCCGAGCGCGCTCCCAATCGCGCTCCGCTCCGCGGACTCCGCCTCGCGGCTAATCCGTCACTTCATCGATTTTTTCAATTCCGCGATGACCGCCCGCACGTCGGTTTCGTTCACCGACGTGAAGGCGAACGATTTGGCCACTTTCCCTTTATTCACGACAACCGCGGTGAGGTGGGTGTCGCCGTTGATGCCCCAGCCGTCCGGGCCGCTCTTTTGGCCGTCGAAGGCCGCCAACTGCGTCCTGGAAAACTTGAGCGACATGGCGATGCGGGGCAGGTAATCTTTGTGCTTGTCGAAGGCCTTGTCGCCGAGCCAGATGGCGACGATGGCGACGCCGTCGAGTTTGCCCACTTCGTCGTCGAGTTTCTTCATGAAGCGGGCGGCGGGGCGGCCGCCAACCGGGATGCCCCCTTCCTCCGCGGCGACGAACAGATAAATCGTCGGCGCGTCCTTGCGTTCCGCCGCGAAGTCGGCCTCTTTTTTCTCGACGGTCCCGACGACGCCGTAGGCCTGGAGCTTGGCGACCTTCTCGCCGGCCTTCGGTCCCGAGTCATCGTCGCCGCGGGCGGGAAGGGCCAGGAGCAGCCCGACCCCGAAGGTAAATGCTAATCTACGCATGGCGAGCCCTCGTTTTTGGAACGATTGTGCGGGTTGGCTTCAGCCCGATTGCAGTCGGAATTCGCCTTTTTCCGCAGCCCTTCCGCCTTCTCCTTCCGATAAGCCACCGAAGGCGAGGGCGGAAGCATGGCGAATGGAATCGCGGCATCGATTTACGAGCGCGTCCTCGGGCACCTGTTGCAGCGTATCGCAGTGGCGAAAGCCGAGACGCATCCCTTCACACATGTCTATTTCGAAAACCTGTTCCCGACGGATTTATACGCCCGAATGC
Source organism: Urbifossiella sp. (assembly GCA_035571955.1). GTDB lineage: Bacteria > Planctomycetota > Planctomycetia > Gemmatales > Gemmataceae > Urbifossiella. The sequence goes on from DATNBQ010000188.1 coordinate 7,816, forward strand.
TGGACGCGTTGCCCGAGCCATCACTCTATTCGGCGGCGGCGGAACGGCATTACGGCGATGCGGTGGGAAGTTCCGTCCGGTGGATGTATGGCCTCTCCCGAGACGGCCTGAGCAAACTTCCATCGGCCATCGGCGACCTATGGCGCGGCATCGCCGCAGCGCTCGCCGACCAGGAGGTCAAACGCGCCGTGTTCGCCAAGCTGGCCCCCGATCTCGTCTATCGCTACGGAGTCCCCGCGGCCGCCGTCCCGAACCTCGCGGGCTATTCTCGACCCACGCTCTACCGCGAAGTGGATGGCTTCGAGATTCCGCCGCACCCGGACACGCGCAAAAAGATCGTCACCATGCACCTTTACTTCCCCGGGGACTTCAGCCAGGTCGACCTCGGCACGGCCCTCTATCGGCGGCGTTCGCTGGCATTGCCGCTGGGGAGTTGGCAGCGGCGATTCGAAAAGGTGAAACAGTTCGAATTTCGGCCGAACAGCGGATACGCCTTCGTGGTGAACAACACGTTGGCAAAACGAAGCTGGCACGGCCGCGAGCGACTGCCGGAGGGCGCCGGCGTCCGCAACACGCTGCTGAACACCTTCTACGCCGAAGAGCGGGATGGATTCAGCGGCTACCTCGCGGACGACGTGCCGCTCCGCCCAGCGGCGTAACTAAATGACTCGTTAAAGTAGTAGCTCGAAACTGCTCAGACAACCTCGTTAACCAGTGTTCGCCGTGTGACAATGTCCATCAATGCATCCGCGCGGGCGTCCCAAGTCTGAGCGGCAACTTTGTCCATACGTACCTTGGCCTCCTCACTGGTAATCGCCCGACTGACTGCACGATCGAGGCCGGCCAGGAATTGCTCGCGATCTTCGGCCAGGCATATCACGTCCGCAAACTTCTTGTTCTCCGCGGTAGCCGCTGCAACAACCGGAACGCCCATTGCCAAGTACTCTCGCAACTTCAGCGGACTGGCATGTTGAGCAAATCTATGGCTGAGTTTTGAAGGAATGATGGCGGCATCAAAGCGCCGGCCGTAGAGGGGAAGATCGGCGTACGGTTTCTTCCCTAAGAACAGTATGTTGGGCCGGCTCGGCAGTTCATTGGAAGGTAAGCCGATTCGGCCGATCAGGGCGAACGTCCAGGTTGGCCGCTGTTCGGCAAGCCATTCCAGCAGTTCCATGTCAAACCACTTCTCGATAAGTCCGAAGTAGCCGATCACCGGCCCCTTCAAGTCGGCGATTTCCTTCGGTATGCTTCCGGGGCTGCGCGCTTGTGCAAAATGGCTTGCATCGACCCCATGCGGGCTGAGGTATGTATTTGGGTTGATTTCTCGCTTCGCGGCCACCAACGTTTCAGACACCACAAAGACGATATCTGCCTTGCGAGTCATCTCTTCGTCCATCTGCTGAACCATGCCTGGATTAACGCCCGGATACGCCGAATGATCGTCGGTGACGTAATAAACAACCAATCGTCGCTTTTGGAGATCCACTATCGATGAAAGATGCGGCACAACATACCATGCCAACGGATCCCGAATGCCGTAAAGCCACATCATCGAGCGAATTGATGCCCGCAGGAACCTCCGATTTAGCCAGCGAACGATTCGATATCGAGGGAATGGCAGTTGAAGTAGAGTCCAAACCCGGAGGCCCTCGGGCACGCTTCGAGGCCCGCGACAGAACCGAACGAACTTCGCCCAGATTTTTTTTAGATCGCGCGAAGTTCCTCGGGGGGCGCGAAGTCCAGGACATTCGAGATAAAAGACGCGATGCCCTTTGGCGAACCTCCGAGCGATGTGATGGCTGGATGTTCGATTCTCCGCGGCCCAGTCATTGCCGAAATAAAGAATCGTTTGTGGTCCCATCTGCTTATCATCAAGTGGGGAAAAGGGACCGTTCGGCGGCCAGGATAGCTACTTCAACCCTCCTGGATCTCGACCCAGTCGGTGAATAGATGTTTCTGCGGTCAAGAAGTTGCACGGCGCTGCGCGATCTTTAACCATCCAAAAGCCAAGAATTATGCCTCCGAACGCTGAAGAGAGCTTGCCATTTTGTCTGGCCGGCTTTTCTCTCCATCGACCGGAGCCCGCTCGTTGATGGCCGCCTGGAACACGGAAGCCAGTTCGCGGGCTGCTTCCGCGTGGGAACGGGCAACATCTCCCGACTTCGTAAACGCGCGAGGTGCGGCGATCTGGGCGGCGATCGCTTCGGCCAGTGCAGCGGGGTTCTCCGGTGGAACGAGGCGGCTTGCCCCCAAGTGAGCGACTTCCGCAACGCCTCCGACATCGCTCGCGACAAATGGGATTCCACAAGAAGCCGCCTCGAGCAATACGTTGGGAACCCCTTCCGATCGGCTCGGTAGGACCAACAAGTCCGCGGCGCGGAACCAGTCCGGCAGTTGATCGTGGGGGATCGAACCGTGGAATCGCACGCTGTGTTCGATGCCGCCCAGCCGCGCTTGCTGCTCCAGTTTCCCCCGGAGTTTCCCATCACCGACGATATGCAAATCGAACGGAATTCCCTGGCGAGCGAGGGCGGTACAGGCTTCGAGCAGGATGTCGGGGCCCTTCACGGGGTACAAGTTTCCCACGAAGAGCAAGGCCGTACGCGTCTCGTGCAAGCCCAGGCGCTTCCGCGCGGCGCGCCGATCGCCGGGGCAGAACCGATCTTTATCGACCCCGGTATAAACGAGATGGACACGCGACGATTCGGCTCCCAATTCGACGACTTTATTCGCTAAATCGCGACTCACCGCGACAACTCGATCCGCTCGGCGAAGGGCATGAACGGTACCCTTCATTCGTCCCGACCCAGGCGCCAGCAAACGGATGTCTGAACCCAGCACCGCCAGCACCACGGGCAACTTGGCTCGCCGCCCGATCTTCACCGCGGCCCAGCCATCCGGATAAGCCCAGGAAACATACAAGACGTCCGGGCGGAACGACTCGATCTCGCGCAGCAACGTCTTCCGAACGGAGAGATAGTAAAAGTGGCCGTACAGACGCCGTAGGATCCTTGGAGTGAACAAGGAACGCGGGTATTTCACGGGAACCCCGTCCCACTCCATCATCCGGTTCCGCGGCAGCGCGGCCGCACCGCGCCGTCGAGCGGCCAGCTCGTCCGTCCAGGCGATCGGCGAAATCACCGAGACATCGTGCTCGCGTGCTAGAGCCTTCACCTGTTCGCGATTAAACGTCGCCCGCTGCGGCTGAAACGGGTTCGGATACAAATTGGTAACAGTCAGAATCCGCATTCGGAGGCTCGGTTCCCTCAAAGCCCAGTAGCAGCCCACGGGGCGTGGAGTTTCCCGAGTTTGGATGCCGCGAGATGTGAAAAGTTGCGATTGTCGCGCGGGTCAGCCGACGAATACGCCGCTCGTAAGCCCGGGGAAGGCATCGAAGGCGAAGTCTTGCGGGGCGGTTCCCCCCGAGAAATTCTTGCTGAGGTACGAAGTGACCCGGCTGCCGGCCCCTTGGCCGTCGCCGACCACGATGTCCGCGAAGACGTCGCCATCGAGGTTCTTGGCAGCGACGCGGACGCCGCCGCGATTGTTCGGATCGCCAGCGAAGAAGTTGGCCAACGGTGTGTCGACGGCCGCGACTGCCCCTTGTGAGAGCAGCGTCGCCCCGGAAACGACCAGCACGCGCGGGCCGCCGCCCGGCCCGGCGCCGCCGATGATATCCGCCATGCCGTCGCCGTTCACATCGCCGACCGCCACATAGGCCCCGTTCCGCAGCGACGGATCGAAGAGGAAAAAGTCGTTCACGGGATGAATGAAATTGCCCGCGGCAAGGGCGGCGCCGTCGTACACGGAAACGCGGGGACCGCCGGCAAACCCGGCCGACACTACGAGGTCGGCGAACCCGTCCCCGTTCAGATCGCCCGCCGCCGCCCGCGCCCCGCCGCGAAAACCCGGGTCGGCGATCCCGAAGAAGTTCTCGAGCAAGGTGAAGTCGCCGCCGCGATAAATCTCGACGCGCGGACCACCGCCCTGGTCGGGCGTCACGATCAGTTCGGCCTTGCCGTCTCCGGTGATGTCGCCCGCCGCCACGAACACGCCGCCGGTGAACAGACCTCCGAATGGCGCGACCTGGAACAGCACGTTCCCAGTCTTGCCGTCGACCACCTCGACGAAATCCGGCGAGCCGACGCCGATTCCGACGGCCAGGTCGTTCACGCCGTCGCCGTTGAAGTCGGCGACCGCCGTACGAACGCCGCCGGTCACCGAGGGATCGAAGACTTGCTTGGACGAACTCAAACTCCCGTCAGGATTGTAGGTCGCGGCGATTGGCCCGCCGCCAGCGTCCGGACCGACCGCGAACTGCGAATAACCGACCAGCACCGGGGAGAGCCGCGAGGTCGTGAAAGCATCGACGCCCGTCCACGCCACGGCCTGCCGATTCGCCGCGGTCGCCTGGCCGCTCGGAACACCCGAGGCCGGCAGCACGACAGGATTGTTCACCCCCGTCAGGTCGAGATTGAGCGCGTTGCCGGGGGAACCGCCGCCCGGCGTGGACCCGCCCGCATTGAATGAAATCGGGGTCGATTCATCGGGAGTAATCGACGCCGTATCGTTGCCGGAACCGGTGTTGAGGTCGAGGCTGCTCAGTTGCCCCGCCGTCCAGCTAATCGTGGCGCCCGGCGCCATGAACCCGACGATGCTTCCGGTCGTCACAGGCGATGGGCTGGAATGCGTCGAGCGGACGGTGATGCTCCGGCCACTGGAATCAGCCGAATCATCGACGGTCAGATCGGTACGGCCATCGACGTTGCTAATGGCGACATTGCCTGCAACGCCCTGGGTCACTCCGGAGTCGCCGATCGTCACTGAATCGTGGCCGTCGATCCCATTAATGGCCAAGGCGCCCGTTGAGGCCAGCACTTGAACCTGATCGTCGCCCAGTCCGCTATTGAGCATCGTGGCGATTCCGGCCGGCGTCGCGGCGACGATGAAGGTGTTTCCCTGGCCGCCGCCGTCCACGGTCAAGCTGCTCAGATCTCCAGCGGTGAACGTAATATCGGCGGGCGCCAGATCGCGGATCGCGCCATCATCTACGATCGCCGAGACGGGGTTGGTGTTTTCGCTGTCGTCGACGGTGAGGCTTGTCTTGCCTCCAGTGCTCTGGATGCTGATGGGGGCGTTGATGGCTTGTGCGCCGAGGCCGGTGGTGCCCCCGACCTGGACCGCGTTGCCCGTGCCGCCGCCCGTATCAATCGCGAGTGGTTGATCCAGCGAGCGGACAGCGATTGAGTCGTCGCCGCCTCCCGCGTTCACCGCCAGCGAGATCACGGAGCCTTCCGGACCCTGAGCCGTGTTCGGATTCGTCAAAGTCCAACCCGCGGCGGTCGCGTTGGCCGTCAACGTAATCGGCGCGCCCGTATCGGCGATCGTGTATGTGGTTCCATCCGTGGCAACGGTGACGGCGTTCGCTTCACTCGCGGTATCGGTGAAACTGAGTGCTCCGGCCTGAATATCCAGAGACGCCGGTACCGTCCGGCACTCAAGCATTTCCAATGTGAATCTACGGTGCCTGGCTGACATAAGGAATCATCCCAAAGCGCATATGTTGGAAGCTACCATCCTTTACTCCACAGCCTTCCGGGGAGGCTGTCAAACTGGAGAAGCCGGCTCCTCTGAAAAACCTGAATGATGAGTAGTGAATGTGAGGCTTGTTCGGGATTTGAAGGACTCGACGTTTCCTGATGAATGCATAGCCAAGTCCCTGGATCGGGGTGGAATCCGCCTTATCTCGCACACGTTCTCCAAGCGAGGCGTCATGAAGCACTTCGTCGCACTGGCCGCCATCTTCGCGGTTGGCTGTCCCGCAGCTGCCGCGGACTGGCCGCAATATCGCGGGCCGAACCGCGACGGGGCCTCGCCCGAAACCGGCCTGCTCCAGGAGTGGCCCGCCGGCGGTCCCAAACTGCTGTGGACGAGTACCGATCTCGGGCTTGGTTACGCCGGCCCGGCGATCGTCGGCGACCGCCTCTACACCGCCGGCGGTCGCGGACCCGATGAGTTCCTCATCGCCTTCGACCTCAAGACGACCGACGGCAAGCCGAAGGAACTTTGGGCGGCAAAGATTGGGCCGCTTTTTACGTGGAAGGGGAATTCCTGGAACGCCGGCCCCAATGTGACGCCGACCGTGGATGGCGACCGCGTCTACGCACTCGGTGGCTTCGGCGACTTGCTCTGTTGCGAGACCGTGACGGGCAAGGAAATGTGGCGCGTCAACTTGCCCCGCGATCTCGGCGGCGCCGTCAACCCCATCGGCGGCGGCCTCGACGATCCCACGCCGATCGGCTGGGGATTCGCCTCCGCCCCGCTCGTCGATGGCGAGAAACTCATCTGCGTTCCCGGCGGCAAGCGCGGCCTGTTCGCCGCACTCGACAAAAAGACCGGCAAGGTGCTCTGGCGGAGTGCGGCAGTCGTCGATCAGGTCAGCTATTCGTCGCCGCTCGCGGTGAAGATCGGCGACGCCCGGCAATATGTGCAAGTGACGAACAAGGGAATCGTCGGGGTCGCCGCATCGGACGGCAAATTGCTCTGGAGGTATCAGCGCAAGCCCGAATACGACGACGTGACGATCGCCACGCCGCTCATTCGCGGCAACCTGATCTACGCTTCCGTCGGCTTCGACCAGGGGTGCGATCTGATTCGCGTCGTTCCCAGCGGCGACAGGTTTACTGTGGAGAAGGTCCATTCGGACCAGGATGTGCAGAGCCGCGATGGCGGTGTCGTACTGTCCGGGGAGAATATCTTCGGTTATTCGGAGAAAGGCGGTTGGACTTGCCAGGAATTCAAGACCGGCGCGGTGAAGTGGACGGCCAAGGGCATCGGCCGCGGTTCGGTGGCGCTCGCGGATGGCCGGCTGTATTGTTGTGCCGAGAAGGGCGGCGCGATCGCGCTGGTGGAACCGAGTGCCGAGGGGTGGATGGAGAAAGGCCGGTTCAAGTTGCCGGCCGCGTCGAAGTTGCGCAAGCCCAACGGCGGCCTGTGGACGCACCCCGCCATCGCCAATGGCCGGTTTTACATTCGCGACCAGGAGTTGCTCTTCTGTTTCGACATCAAAAAGTGACCGCCGACAGTGACTGTCACGTGGCCAGTTTCTTGGCTTGTTCCTCGGTGATCTGCGTGAACGGCTTGCCGAGTTGCAGGCTGATCCAGCTCTGAACGGCCGGGGTGAACGGGAATTTGCCGGCCTTGATCAGGCCAGCCATCCGCTTGTCGCGATTGGCCCGTTCCTTCCGCTTCAGGTGGCCGTTCACAGTCCGGCTCACGGCATGGTCATCGCGAATCTGATCCATTCGCAACCGGGTCGACATGCGGTCCGCCATGGCATTGCTCCGAGTAATCCCGCTGGTTTCGAGAAAGTTCAAGATAGGAATCCGAGCGAGATTGTCAGCGCCTCGGGCGGATTAGCCGAGAGGCGGAACCGTGCGCACCGTCCGCATTCCACGTCCGGAAATCCAAGTTTACCCACGTCGCCCGAATTGACAGTCCATTCTTTCCCAAGCTATACTTGTGGTTAAGTCGATGCGTCCGCGAAGCGGGCACTTGGGTGATTGCGCCTGGCATCGAACCCGACCCGTCTCTTCCCGTTTTGGGACGTTGATTCGAACCGCCATTCGGGGCGGCGCCCTGGACCCTGCTGCGGAACCCGGAGGAGCCGGCGCCCGCGCTTTCTGGTACGAACGGATGCCAACACCGATCCCCGATCCGGCCGGCCGGCCTTCCTCGGCGAACCACGCCGCGGACGCCGGCCCCACGAATTCCGCGAAGGGATCGACGGGATCGCACCGCAGCGGCGTCGAGCCGGCCGCCGAACTCCGCAGCCATTCCAGTTCCTCGCGTTCGTACAACGCCGCCGATCTCGTCGCTCACATTCCTCTCCCGGCCAGCACCGACGACGCGCCGACCGTCATCACGCAGGCGAATAAACTGGCGGCCGCGGTCGTATCGGCGCCGCATGTGGTCGGCGATGCTCAATCGGTCGCCGGCCGGCGGCTCGGGCACTTCGAGCTGATCGAAGCGATCGGCGCCGGCGGCATGGCAGCGGTCCTGAAAGCCCGCGACCTCGAACTCGGCCGCATCGTCGCCCTCAAAATCCTTCCCCCCGAATCCGCGCTCGATGCCGAGAACGTCACCCGTTTCAAGCAGGAAGCCCGCGCCGCCGCCAAACTCGACCACGACAATGTGGCCCGCGTCTACTTCTGCGGCGAAGATCAAGGATTGCACTTCATCGCCTTCGAATTCGTCGAAGGGATCACACTGCGGCAGATGATCGACTGGCGCGGGCCGCTTTCGACCGGCGATTGCGTGCGGACGATGATCCAGGTCGCGGCCGGGTTGGCCCACGCCGCCGACCGCGGCGTCGTCCACCGCGACATCAAGCCGTCGAACATCCTCATCACGCCGGACGGTCGAGCCAAAATCGTCGACATGGGGCTGGCCCGGCATCTGGAATCGCAATCGGTCAATGGCGGCGTCACGCAGTCCGGAGTCACGCTCGGCACCTTCGATTACATCTCACCGGAGCAGGCTCTCGATCCGCGCCAAGCCGACGTTCGCAGCGACATCTATTCGCTCGGCTGCGCGTTCTATCACGCCTTGACCGGCCGGCCGCCCGTGCCCGAGGGGACCGCCGCCAAAAAGATATATGCCCATCAGCGGCTCGATCCGCTCGACCCGCGCGAACTGAACCCGGCCATCCCGGATGAACTGGCGGCGGTTCTGGCCCGCATGATGGCCAAGGAACCGACGCGGCGCTACCAGACGCCAGCCGAACTGATCGCGCATTTGAAAGGCATCGCCGAGCGACAACATCTATCACTGGAAGTCGTGGCGAGCGATGCTACGGTGCAGGCGGTGGCGGCGGACGACCGCGTGCTGCCGAAACCGCCGCGATTGCGTGTCGGTTGGGTCGCGGCGGCGGCTGCCGTGGTCGCGGCCCTGGTCGCCATCGTCGTGGCCGCCAACGGCCCGGACTTGAACACGAACCAACCGAGCTGGGCCCAGGATAACGGCAAGCCGAAAGCCGATGGCGGCCCGGGCGGCCTCGATCTTGGACCGAGAACTGTACCCATCAAGGTGACGGCTGAAGAGCGGCGTGCGACGAGTGCCGAGGAACTGGCGGCGGCGCTGGCCGACCCAAAGACCACCGCGGTGAAACTGGCCCCCGGCGAATACGACCTGACCCGGCTTGCCAAGCCCGTGCTCTTTCAGGGAACCAAGTTAACTCTGAGCGGCCCGGCGAACCAGGCGACCGTCATTCGCTGCGCCGTCCCTTCCGCCAAGCGCACCGAGGCGCCCGGTTCCTTAACGCTCGCGGCGGGAACACTCGACATTCGCGGCATCCGCTTCGAATTCGTCCTTCCTCCGGATGCCGACGCGCTGGGCGACCTGACGGGCCTCGCCCTTCTCGATGCCACGCGGATTCACCTGGAGGATTGCTCGTTCGTGCCGACTGAGCGGGCACGAAAAGCCGGCGTGGTCGGGGTGGCGATCGCTGCCGCCGCCAACGAGATCGCCGGCATCCACCTGTCGCGCTGCCTGTTCGCGCCGGGCGCCGTGGCGGTGCGGATGCCGAGCCGGGCGACGCTCGAAGTTCTCGATAGTGGGTTTGCCCCGCACACCGCGGCAATCCAGATTCGCGACGACGCCGCAACCGACGATCAGTCCCTTGCGATCACCCGCGTTCGCTTCGCGCAAAGTTCGTTCATGCTCGATTCCTATTCGGCCGCGGTGGAAGTGGAGCCCTCCGCAAATCTGGATGTGAGTGTGGAAGCCGGGAATTGCGTGTTCGCTCCAGTGTATGGGCTTCCGCCGGAACCGCGGATGCCGGACATGATGGACGCCCCGGCGCAAGGCGTCGTTATTCGCAATGGAAGCAAAACTCACGCGGCGCGCGTGGCATCGCTTCCTGGCCGGCCGAACGCCTATTACAACGTCGCGGCTCAACCGCCTTCCGCCAGGGCCGCCGCGTTCGAAGAGCCCGGTTGGCTGCGGCTCGCGCTTCGGCCGTGGAGCCCAAGCGGCGGACTGGCGGCCTTCACCTCCGCCGAACCGTGGAGTGCCTTCCGCCTCGCCCTCATCGGCCCCGCCGCCAGCCCGATTCTTTTCAAGAACGGCAGCATGATGGGGGCGCTCTGCCACGACCCGGATTCGAACGTCCGCCGGGTTTACAGCAACGTGGCGGTGTGGCCGCCGTCGCCGCCCGCCGCGGCCGAA